>NZ_CP128399.1:0-329017 GCF_030389965.1 Candidatus Chlorohelix allophototropha | reverse complement strand
CTTGCTGCCAGATCAGCCCCTTTTTAAGATTCTGGCAAGCATCCAAGCATGTAAGACCGGGGGCGCGGTTATTTTCGGGATCGAGCAACCATTTCACAAATTCGTGTCGCAAAGTCATTTCGAGTCCCGCTGGAGAAAACGGTCTCGGAGCATTTAATAGCGCCCTTGCCACCGCGAGAGTCATCTGCGTATCATCGGTTACACGCGAAGGTGAGCCTTCCAAGTCATGTGGACCATCAGGGGGATATTTCAGATAGATTTGTTCGACACTTGAAATAAACTCGGTTCTTGCTGCAAAAGCATCCCCAATTGCCAACCCAAAGAAGCAACCTGAAACTCTGTCCGCAATCTCCATGATTCCCTCTCTTTGCAGCTTTTATATGCCGATATAGCGGGAATATAGCGTCTTAGCCATATTCTCATCGTCAGTGCCTTTGATAATCGCGCGCGCATCGGGGAAAACTGTGAACTCGTAGCTGTTCAGTTTAAACCTTAACAGGTATTCGTTCTGAGCTACTTCCGCCGCACCAGCAACCTGCAAACGCATCGCTAATTCTTCTAAGTTGATTTGTGCCGCAGGGCGCACCGAAATCTGAACAGCATTTCGCCCGCATAGACTGGCAGCGTGACTTCCACGCGCCCCTTCCGATTCAAGATATTCGAATTTACGCTTGCCGCAACATGGACAATCGGGCAGGGGCGTTTCTATCGGAAGTTTCTCAAAGCTGTTCTGCCACAAATCCACCGAGAGCAACCCGCGATTGAGCGTTCCTTTACCCACCAGCAATTTGATTGCCTCACCCGCCGCTATAGAAGAAATTACCCCTACAATGCTGCCGATAATACCCGCCGTATCGCAGGTAGGCGTAGTGCCCGGTGGGGGCGGGTCGGGGAACAGGCAACGCAAGCAAGGGGTCTGTCCGGGTACAATAGTAGAAGTTATGCCGTAAGCCGCAATAACTCCGCTATAAACCCACGCTTTGCCCAGCTTTACACAGGCATCGTTTATCAGATAGCGTGTCTCAAAATTGTCGGTGCCGTCCAGCACCACATCAACACCCTTAACCAGTTCAAGCGCATTATCATAATTGAAGTCTTCAACCAACGCCTCAATCGAAATTTCGCTATTTATCAAGCGTAGCTTAGCAGTAGCCGCCGCCGCTTTAGGTAAAGCGTGCTTTAAATCTTCCTCATCAAAAAGGGTCTGGCGTTGCAAATTATTCAGTTCAATAAAATCACGGTCTATGATGGTCAAATGACCCACTCCGGCACGGGCAAGGTGGTTGGCGAGGCTTGTACCCAACGCGCCACAACCTACAATTAGAACGCGAGATTGTAGTAATTTTTTCTGTCCTTCCAGACCGATTCCGGGATACAAAGTTTGACGAGCATAGCGGGCAAGCTCGTTTTTATTTTCATTAATGTTCATATATAGTTCCGTTTTGAATTTTTTTATTGAGAAAAGGGCGGGAGACTAAAATCGCGACCCTCAATATAAATACGCTCTTCCACCACTAGGGTACGTGCCATTTTATCGTGCCAACTCTGGCGGCGCGAATCCACAAATATGGATACAAAGCCCAACATAAACCCGGCAATGCTGAGCGGGTAACCCAAACATTGGCGAATAAAAGCCAGTAACCAACCGGGCTTTTTCGCATCGTAGCGCACCACTCGAATGCCTAGCGCCATCTTACCGAGGGTTTGCCCGGCAAGCGCAGTCATCGTCAAGAAATAGCCGAAAAAGCAAAGTGTTGAAATTAGCGAAGCCCACCAAGAAATTCCCTGGCTGAAGGGCAAGATATAACTCAAGTTATTATCGGCAGCAATAATTACAAGCCAACCCGGTAAAGAGCCAAGCACCCAATCCAAAATTCCGGCTAGCAAACGTTTCCCATGATTCGCCCTTTTTAATAATACTAGCCTACCTTGCTCATCAACATAGCTGTACAATGCGCTCGGTTGCCCGCTTATATCATAAGTTAGTCCTGCCGCGTTATATGCCAGCGGATGATGATATAAAAAGTTCGGGCTATTTACCGGGTTATAATTGGCGGGAGGATATTGCCACGTATTGTAATAGTCGCTGTAATAAGTTGAGGGCGTTGTAGAATAATATGGGGGTGGCGTATTTGCAGCGACCGATGAAACAGGTGCAGGCGGAACCTGTACCGATTCGGTGACGAGTTCTAGAGCCTTACCACACCCATAACAGAAATTTGCTTCCTTAAGATTTAGTTTTCCACAATTATTACAGTACATTACCGCCTAGAAATTTAAATCTTTGACTAACTCAGCCCGATGTACCACTATCGTCCCTGCCAAGCGATCATGCCAACCCTGTCGCCGGGGTGCCCATGCTACCGAACCAAAACCAATCATTACCATTACAGTCAGAATAAAACCCAGTATATTTACCAGCCCAATATCAACCGCACTCAATATTTGCGAGATAATCCAGCTATAGCCAAAAAGGTTTCTAACCAGCGCGGTAGATAAATCCGGTTTGCTACCGTCCAGCTTCATAACCTTTAAACCCATCAAGCGGTGTCCTACTGTTTGTCCGAAGCGTGCCGTCATAAAAACACAATATAACAGGTAGATGGTACCGTTCAGCAGAATTAACCAGTTTGAAGCGCTTACTACATCGGGGTTTGTTGGGTCAATAGAATTTGACTCTAGTACCGAAGCAGGTAAGGTTACCCAGTACACCAGCAACGAAAGCATAAAACCCGGAATCGACATTATCATTGTATCGATAAATGCCGCAAATACGCGAATGGAAAAGCTGGCGAAAATAGCATAAACCTGCTTGCCCTCTTTGGTATAGCTATGAAACGCTTGCGGGTTTTCGTTTACCACATAAGGTACACCGTTTGGGGCTATCGGAAAACGGGGTTGCGCCATTCCACCACGCCAAGCCGAAGGAGGCATACCATAGGGAGAACGATAACCGGGAGGGTAAGGGCTTCTTTGGGACGGGGGTGGTGAATAACCTCCAGATGTAGGGTTATAGTAAGGTGGGAAGTTACCGGGCGCATTGTTAGAAGTGGGCGGTATAACAGGCGTTGCGGTGGGATATTGAACGGGCGGGGTTTCCACCTTTTCCACTTCCGGGGGTTTTGGCTTTACCAGCAACGCGCCACAGTAGTAGCAAACCTTTGACCCTTCCTTGTTTTCTTTGCCACACTTATAACAATTAGTTGAAATAGTTTCATCGCTGGAAACCTGATTCACATCTATCTCAGTCGAAGTTTGCTCTGGTGGTTTTTGGTTTACCAGCAATGCGCCACAGTAGTAGCAAACCTTTGACCCTTCCTTGTTTTCTTTGCCGCATTTAATACAAAACATCCTTGATCCGTTTCTTTTGGATTCTCTTACCGTTTGTCTGGGAATGATAATAATTCATATCTACGCCAAGCGCAAGGTAAAAACTTGGTAGAGGAGGTCAATACAGATACGGACTTTGTAGCTGACATAGTATTTTTCACTACCTTCGCCAATGCCTTGGGCGTAACTCTTACCCCAACTTCCATATTCTAAATGACCTTATCCAAAGGTTAAACCAGCAATTAGACCCTTAGACCAATGCGCCAAAAAGGAACTAGAGCTAGAATTAATTATGGGAACAGGGGTAAAACCCAAAAGTAATAGGCAGCATAGGGACTTTCAGCCTATTTTTATAGATTATGATTTACGTCATACTAATTGTAATGTTGGAGAGTTATTATTTTAGTAGATGAATTATAAAGCAACGTAGTTATCAGAAGGCAAATGTGATAGGGACTTGAAACGGGTAGCCATATGAATAGTCGCAGTCATCAAATAATCAATATCGCTTTCACCGCAACCGGAGCACTTATAACCGCAGCTTATCTGTATATTGTAGGCAGTTTCAACTACAATGCGATTGCACCGCTCTTTATTATTCTGGTAGCAGCATTGGTCGCGCGATATTTTACGCGCAAAGCGCTTGAGTTTAACCTTCACCCGGTGGTTTGGTTGCTGTTAGCGCCTCTTTTCTTTGCAGTTGCAGCCTTCGGGATATGGAGTGGTTGCGTGATAGGCGCTCAAATTTTGAATAATGCGGTGCATGCAGCACCATCGGTAGATTTTATAGAACTGATTACCGGAATTTTCACTCGTGGCGTTGCTTATGCTCAGATGGGCTTATTGACCGGGATTGCGTGGGCGTTGCCTTCTTCGCTGGCTATGTTCGCCTTTAAAGCTACGAATCACCCGGAAACTAAAAACCCGGTTGGGGTTTACCAATTCAAAAATGAAGCTCTCTCCTAAATAATATGCTTTTCTCCTCCTTCGCTATCGGCGGTCTAAACAACCGCCGATTTTTATTTTTCCCTGATAAGAAGTTATAAATAAGGATATATAAAGGGTAGTTTGCTTATTAACCGTTGCAGTTGCTAATTGATTGGAATAGAATTAACACGCAGATTTATTTTTATGGGGCTGCACGGTTTTGCATGTTGGTTTCAGGGCTTTGTTCCCACCTGCGCCGAGTAGCTTTTAGGAAGGATATTAACATAAATGCTTCAAATAAATGATCGGGTTCTACCTGACATTCAGAGCAGACCTGATAAAAGAAACATCGCCATCAATAAAGTCGGTATCAAGGATATTCGATTTCCCATTGCTGTGAAAGAGCGCGACAACGGTTTGCAACACACCGTTGGCGACATCAATATGTATGTGTCCCTCCCTAAAGAATTCAAAGGTACACATTTGAGTCGCTTTGTCGCAATTCTTAACCAGTTTGAAGGCGAAATCGAACCAGCCAATATAGAAACAATCCTCGCTACTATGCGTGAAAAGCTGACCGCAGCTGAAGCGCATTTTGAGGTAACTTTTCCTTATTTTCTGACCAAAGAAGCTCCTGTCAGCCGTATCAAAAGCTTGATGGAGTATAAATGCGGATTCTCAGCAATGCAGGGTCCCGATGGTAACACCGACCTTATCACGATGGTAGAAGTTCCGGTTACAACTTTATGTCCTTGCTCGAAAGAGATCAGCGATTATGGCGCACATAACCAGCGAAGTTTTGTGACCATTAAAATTCGCTCTAACGCATTAGTCTGGTTGGAAGACCTGATTAGTATCGCCGAACAGAGTGGTAGTTGCGAGGTTTATTCACTGATTAAGCGCGTGGACGAGAAGTACGTAACCGAGCGAGCCTATGAGAATCCAAAATTCGTTGAAGATGTGGTACGTGATTTAACTCAGGTTTTATTGGATGACCCCCGTATTGACTGGTTCACGGTGGAAAGCGATAACGACGAAAGCATTCACAATCACAATGCCTACGCCTTTATCGAAATGGACAAGCGTCCACAAGCTCAATAATTTTTCGCCCCTTCAGCCTCTTGAGGGGGCTTTTTTATTCCTCAAAGCTGTCCAGCAGTTCTTTCATCTCATGATATAGCTCTTGCCTACGGGCAAAATACATATTTGCTGCACCGCTACTACTTGGCGTAACAAAAAGAGGCTTACCCGCCACCGTATCTTGCTGCAAACCAAAGTCCGGCAATTTCTTATTGAAATAATAGCTATACAGCTTCATACCGTTAAAGCATATCAGTTTGGGGCTATAGCGTTTAACTTTTTCGTCCAACCCTTCAATCCCGGCGCGATACACCGAAGTTGGTACTTTACTCTCGTTGGCAGAGGGGATATGTAGCACAAAATTGGTCAGCCCGATACCGTATTGCGGTAACATGCCATCCTCATCCGGCTTGAGCAGGCGCGGAGTCAGCCCCGACTGATACAACAAGCGGTAAAAGTTGTTGACCGGGTTGGCGTAGTGATGCCCTTTATCCCACGATACCAGCGAGGGGTTAAAGCCCACTATTAACAGCTTTATCCCCGGTTCGAGAATGTCAGAAAGTTCTGTTCTTGATGAAGTCATAGTTTTTCAGAGTCACAAATGGAAAGTCAAAAGAAAAAGGGATGGGGATGAAAACTATCCCGCATCCCTCACATTGTCTAAAAGAATTACTCGCGTTCGACTACAACCGCAATGCCTTGACCACCACCGATGCAGAGAGTAGCAAGACCGGTGCGCTTACCCAAACGCTGTAAGCCGTAAAGCAAGGTAACCAAAATACGTGCGCCGCTCGCCCCAATCGGGTGACCCAATGCAATCGCGCCACCGCTAACGTTCACGATGTCACCGTTCAAGCCTAGTCCTTTACCAACGGCACAAGCCTGTGCAGCAAAAGCTTCGTTGGCTTCTACCAGTTCGATATCCGAAGCGGTCAGTCCGGCTTTCTCAAGGGCTTTCTTGCTGGCAGGAACGGGTCCGATGCCCATAACGCGAGGCTCAACCCCGGCGCTGGCATAACCGCGAATTGTCGCCAGTGGCTTCAAACCCAATTCCTCGGCGCGTGCGCGGCTCATTATTACCAATGCGGCAGCCCCATCATTTATGCTGCTGGCATTACCCGCCGTTACAGTACCGCCATTCGGTTGAAATGCCGGTTTCAGCTTGGTAAGACCTTCAAGAGTAGTATCGCCGCGTACACCCTCGTCAGTATCGAACTGGACGGTTTCTTTTTTAGCCTTGATTTCTACTGGCACGATTTCAGCCTTAAAATAACCTGCCGCGATAGCCGCCGCTGCCTTTTGTTGGCTGCGCAAGGCAAATTCATCCTGTTCTTGACGAGAAATGTCATATTCTTTGGCTACATTCTCGGCGGTAATACCCATGTGATAATTTTCGAATACATCCCACAGACCGTCATTGACCATTGAGTCAATGATTTCACCATTACCCATGCGATAGCCGTTACGGGCTTTAAGCAATAGGTAAGGGGCTTGGTTCATATTCTCAAAACCACCCGCTACTACTATATCGGCATCGCCCAATTGCACCGCCTGAGCCGCTAAAATAACCGCTTTCATGCCGCTACCGCAGACTTTATTAATACTCAAAGCGGGAACGGTTACGGGCAATCCGGCTTTCAGAGTAGCTTGACGAGCCGGGTTCATGCCCTGACCGGCTTGCAAAACGTTTCCCATTATTACTTCGCTAATCTGATCTGGCTTGATATCGGCGCGGCGCAACGCCTCTGAAATCGCAATAGCGCCCAATTTGCTGGCGGGAGTATCTGCCAAAGTGCCGCCAAACTTGCCAATTGGGGTGCGCACCCCGCTTACGATAACTGCATCGTTCTTGTTCTGAGCCATCTTCGCAAACTCCTTTATATGCTTGAATAGGGATACACTACTTCTTACTGTGCACTATAATAATTTTATTATAACAAACGCGGTAAAAGCTGTCATTCCTCAAGCTGTGCAAGAAGTTGATCCAGTCGAGTAATCACTGCAAAGGGCTGTATCTCAGGGGTAGGGTCTTCTTGTCTGAACTCATGCGTCAGGATAGCTCGCATGCCATATTCCTGCGGACCTTTTACATCCTCAATTAGTCTGTCACCCACAAATAGGCACTCTTCCGGCGCAACTGCCAGTCTTTCGCAAATGGCAGCATAGATACGGGGAGAAGGTTTGCGCCAGCCTACTTCACATGAAACCGCAGTCTGATCGAATTGCTCAAGCAACTTTACTTCTCGCAAGCTCTCATATACCACTTCGGTCAGGTTGCAGAAATTAGAGCATAATCCTAGCAAATAGCCCCGTTCTCGCAAGAGCTGTAGCGTGGAAAAAACGGTAGGACCGACTCGCACCAGATGCCTATATAGTAGTTTATGTTCCAACTCCAGTACCCGGTGAATAAAGCAAGTATCCACTTCAAACCCTGTCGCCGCAAAAGCAATATTGTACATTTCCAGCGCATCTTGTTCTTTTTCGATTTTATACTTCCAAACTTGCGCCATTTGGTTATGTACATGCTCTTTGATAGCAGCACGTATGGTAGGGAGTGAAGGTATAGAAGAATCGTGACAGGGATTAATCAGGGTACAATAAACTTCCTCCCAGATCGTTTCGGTATCCCCGCTGGTTATATTGCCGCTTATCAGGGTATCTCCAAGGTCTAACAACACCGCTCTAATTGTCATTTCCAGTTTCCTCCTGAGCGTTGTGGTTGGTGGCATACTTACTGCCGGGTATATGTAATCCTGTAAACCGCATTCGCCATATCATCGCTAAGCAAAAGGCTGCCGTCTGCCGCCATCATCGGCATTACCGGGCGACCCCAAGCTTGTCCATTTACCAACCACCCGGTAGCAAAATCCTCATAGCTTACCGGACGACCATCTTTAACCCTCAACCGCACCACTTTATAGCCAGTCTTTTCGTTACGATTCCATGAGCCGTGAAAGCCTACAAAGGCATCGCCCATATAATCCACCGGGAACTGTTTTCCAGTGTAAATATCTATTCCAAGTGGCGCGCTGTGTGCCTGCATTGGCAAGACAGGCTTAATGGTAGTGTTGCAAAACGCCTGATCGCGCTTACCAAAATTGCCATCCCACACGCCGTTGCTATAGCAATAGGGCCAGCCGTAATGTCCGCCATCCGTCAGAATATTTATTTCTTCGGGAGGTATATTGTCGCCGAGACTATCACGCCCATTTTCAGTTTCCCAAAGTTCGCCTGTAAACGGATTCACCACCAGACCAACCCCATTGCGTAGTCCTGTGGAAAATATACGCCCGTTAGTACCGTCATCGTTAAATTGTAGCACCGAACCGCGGCGTTGGTCAGATTCCTCGCACACGTTGCAACTGCTACCCACTGAAAGATACATCTTGCCGTCCTTGCCGAACACAATTGTGCGAGTGCGATGATTACCCCCACCCGGTATTCCGGTAACGATGGTTTCTTTTTTATCGGCGCGTTGTTGACCGGGTTGATATGCGAACCGCACCACGCGAGTCATTTCCGCCACGTATAAGTAGGTAATACCATTGCTGACATGGAATGCCAAACCATGCGGCGCATCCAACCCAACAGCGAAACTGACCCGTTCCGCCACGCCGTTGTTATCCTTTAACAACACCACCTGACCGCTACCCATTTCGCTGACAAACACTACCCCATCCGGGCTGAGGGTCATAAAGCGTACCCCTTCATCCAGCAAGGCGTAAAGTGAAGCGGAAAACCCGGCGGGTAAATTTAAGGTGTGGGAGACAGTAAAACCGCGCTTACGTAATTGCTCAGGTATTTGCAATTGCACCGACACTAAACCACCCGTGGGTGTAGCCGCAGTTGGGGCAGGACCGGAAGGATAAACATTTCCGATTGTGGGCGTAGGTTGCGCACTGGTTGCTACCTTAGAAGCGATTATTGCGGGCGTGGTTGACACCACAGTAGTTGCAGCAGTAGTAGCGGTCGTGGCGCTGGTTTGAAGCGGCGTTGTCGCAGCAGTAGTAGAAGCGCTAGTAGTGGCAAGAGTTGTGGAAGTAGTTGTGGCTGGCGTAATTGTAGTAATGGCTTCGTTGCCACAGGCTACCAGCAAATTAATGATAGCAAATAGCGCCAGAATTAATGCCATAGGCTTAAATCTATTTGAAATCACATTATACCTCTTTATTTTGAACTCTCAGGCGGAGAGTAGAGACGCTCCTTGTAAATATAGGCTTCTACCGAAGGCGGGACAAGATAACGAATCGGCTCACCTTGCTGCACATACTGGCGAATCTGGTTTGCCGCCAATTGTATCATAGCAGAATCGATTAACACCATGCGGCTTTCAATCTCAGGAAAGCGTTCTTTTAAATCATCAAGATTAAGACTATAACCGGGACGACTCACCACCGCCAAGTTAGCCAGTGCCAGCACTTTTTCCGGTTTGTACCAATTTACCAATTCGGAGGCAGCATCTGCACCGATAATAAAGTACAGTTCGGAATCGCTGATCTCAAGGCGGAGTTCTTGTAGCATATCGGCGGTATAAGAATAGCCAAGCCGTTCAGCATCCACCAGAGAAAGCTCAAAAAGTGGATTTCCTTCGATAGCCAACCGCACCATTTCAAGGCGGTGATACGCCTCCGTAACCTGCTGATTGCGTTTATGCGGTGGATTGCCCGCCGGTACAAATAAGACCTTATCTAACCCAATCCGCCAAGCGGCTTCCTGCGCTATAATCAAATGCCCGGTATGGATCGGGTCAAAAGTGCCGCCGATTATGCCGATTCGCTGCAATAATCTCTGCCTCTCTATTCAATTGAAAGTATTTCCGCTTCCGGCAAAAGTTGTCTGATTGCATATCCAGCCTGTGTACCAAATTGTGGGTCGGTGGTATAGGAAACCGGAAGCTCAACTCTAATCAGCGTCCTATCACCCCGGATTCTTTCTAGATAAAGCACTGGATCGCCCCGACTATACTCATCTACTTTTTCAAGTTTTTGAACTGCCTCTTTAACTCGCGCCGTTAAATCCTCATATGAAGTGGTAACCGGCAACATAAGCCGCAAGATTACCTGCTTTTTATCCCCATCAGACTGATTGGTGACAATTTCTGAAAAAAGAATAAAGTTAGGGATTATCAAGGGTATATCGGTAAGAGACCTCAGATGGGTGGTGCGAATATGAATGCCGGTTACACGCCCTTCTACCTCTTTTACCTTGATAATATCCCCAATCTTGAAAGGCTTTTCCAGCAATATCCAGATTCCCGCGATAATGCTTAATATTACATCGCGCAGAGCAATACCAAGACCTGCGCCGACAAAGCCCAAAAAGGTAAATATATTGTTGATCGAAGCTCCGGTCAAAAAAGTTATAGCTAAGAGGAGTGCAAGCGTAAGGAACGACATGTAGGCGATGTTGCCCAGCAACACTCCCAAATTGGGATTGCGGCTATTGCGGACGGCAAATTTCTGAAGGGCACGCCGTGAGATATGACCTAACCACAGTAGCAACAATAACCAGAAAAAAAACACAAATATTGACAGCAGGATGTCCACCAGCGAGTTGCCCGATTTTCCAGTTGTAAAATACTTTACCAGTTCATCCCAGATTTCGCCCACCGGCTTTTCCCTTTGTCACCTTGATTCTGAAGCTTTATTGAGGTAGTTGAAATAGATCAAATTCAGACGAAGCGACCCAGTTGCGATTTATACATTGTGAGTAATCCGCATTGGCAAGTGGGCAAGCAGTGGCAAAATTCACTACCAAACGGTATTTCCCATCCACATAAAAACTCTGACCCTTATAAGGACTCGCTTTCAGAAACTCGAATGATAGATTATATTCAAGACCGGGTTTAAGTTCAAGCGGCTGAGGCTTAGTTCCACAGGGACGCGCCGCAGCAATATTTATCCATGTGGAATTTTCATTGCGCTGTAAAATTGTGCCTTCGCAGGAACTAATATAAATCGTAGTTCTGCCGGTATTTAGAACAAATAGTACCACCTTTGGGGCAGGGTCTTTCTGTCGTGTATAATCCACCTGCCCTAAAAACAGTTGTAAATTTAGTATTTGTTGCGGATCGACGGTAGGTACAGGTATAGGTGTGCCGCCATTAACTGCATTGACGGCATCCTGTACATACTGGCTTTTATTACCTTGCTCCGGCGCATCGTCACAAGCGCTTAAAAGAAAAGTAACCAACAGCGCCAACGTCAATATTAGATAAATTCCGTGTTTTCGCAGACGTTCCATAAGCGCCTCCTCGAAACTGCCCAGAAGCAGCCCGCCAGGCTTTTTAACTGGTTAGTTCGCGTACAACCTCGCTTACCAGTTTTCCATCCGCCTTGCCTTTAAATTCTTTCGCAGCTAAAGGCATAACTTTCTTGAATTCTTTGCCTTCGCGCTCAATTATAGAGCTTACAAGCAGGGTTATCTCATCGCGCGTGAGTTGGCGAGGCAAATATACTTCAAAGATACGTATTTCAGCCTCTTCCTTCTCTGCCAAATCCTCGCGATTACCCTTGCGGAACTGCTCAATCGACTCGCGCCGCTGCTTAATTTCCTTAGCCACTACGCCGAGATAATCATCTTCCGTAATCGGCTTACCGTAGAGCGGGCTTTTTGAGTCGGTGTGGTCAAGCTCAAAACGCTGAATAGCCGCTTTTATCAAGCGTACTGCATCGGTACGAGCTTTGTCGCCACCCTTCATCGCAGCAACCATATCCGCTTGTAACTGTTCTTTCAAACCCATTGTTAGCATCTCTCCTTAGAAATTAAAAAATCCGGCTCACCTGAACCGGATTTCATTATACCATTTTGATTTCCCAGTCCAATGGGAAATTGGTCAGAGAACTAAGTTCCGGTTGCGGCAATTACCGCCTTGCGTCTTCCTCTACCCCGTTTGGGAGGAACTGCGGGAGCCACATCCTCTGCGTTAATAGCCACTTCTTTACCACCGATGCTAATAACCCGGTTAGGGTCAGAACGACGTGTTTCCGCATTAAGTTGGGTGTAAATCTGGGTGGTGCTGATGCTGGCATGTCCCAGTAATTCCTGTACCCGTCGCAGATTCTCACCATCTCCAAGCATATGAGCCGCAAAGCTATGACGCAAAGTATGAGGAGTAATATCTGAAATTCCGGCTTGATTGGCATAGGCTTTCAGAATTAGCCAGAAGCCCTGACGAGTCAGCCGTTTGCCACGATGATTGACAAAAACGGCAATTTCGTTATTTGCGCCGACCAGATGAGGACGTACCACATTTAGGTATTCCACAAGGCTGATGTGTTGTTCCTCAGGAATTGGAATCATGCGCGATTTATTAGATTTACCCAGACACTTAACCTTGCCGCTTACGAGATCGACATCTTCCAAATCCAATGAAACCAATTCGGTAACACGCATCCCGGTAGCATACAACAAACCAAGCATTGCTTTATCGCGCACTGCCTCAGGGGTTTGGTGCTTATCCGGCTGCTCTAACAAAAGGTGGATTTCGTTAACCGAAATAGCTTTTGGCAGGTATTTGTTAACCTTAGGCGAATCAAGGTTTTCGGTTGCATCAAAATCAACCAACCCATGATCTGCCAGATAGTGAAAGAAGGACTTGATAGCTGCTATCTTGCGCGCTACGGTAGAAGTAGCATAGGCGCGTTCCTTAAGAAACAGTATGTAATCTACAATATCCTCTTTACCGATTTCATGCCAGTCGGTAAGAGCTTTGTTTCTTTCGGATATTCCTATTTTACTTCCCTGAACCCCACCCGCGACAACTTTGTCCTCAGCATCAATTTCTTCTAGTTCCGAGCCATAATCGCTATCATAGTGCCGACCATTAATTAACTTAACTGGTTCAGCCACATGAACATAATGCCCGTTAGTCCCATTGGTTCCGTTGGAAGGCTCAGCGGTACGCCGCTTCCGCGCATTTGAGCGCTTTGCGCTGCTCCCATTGGATTCAAAAGGGTAATCAAGCTGGCTCACGTTATCGGCAATTAACTCGTTGATTTCATTCTGAAGAAATTGCCGGAACTGGGTCAAATCGTTACTGTATGCCGCTAAAGTGTTGTCAGAAAAGTCCTTCTCGTCCGTAAGAGACTTAAGGAATTCGTCAATCCTTTTCTGCATCATATACACCCTCTTTTAACGCAAGGCTTTTAATTGATGTTATTTTAGCACATTATGTAAAACGAGAAAAGGGGTTTAAGGGTATTTTTATAACGAATTTTATGTCAATTTTATTACGCTTTGAATGTATATACATTCAGTTGTGCGTCATGATGAGTTTGTTTTGATTCTAATTTAGCCTGAATCAGCATGCCGATTGATTCATGAATCGATTCAGTGAATCAATGGCTGAATCATTTCAACCCTCTTGCGACGCCCCTGTGATACAATTTCAGGGTAAGTAGAAAGGTTGCAAGGTAAGCCTATGAATGACCAGTTAGACGGGGCAATGCGCCTCTATTACCATGAAACCGCCGCCGGATATGATGACTATTGGACGAGGCATGGCAAATTTTACGAACCTTCTTCCAATGCCGTTTTTCTGGCGCAAGTCCACGAACTCGGCAGAGAAGTAACTCATTTCGCCGCCAGTTTGCCGCATACTAGTGGGGTGCGCGCACTTGACCTTGCCTGCGGCACGGGTTGGTGGACTTCGCAACTCGCCCGTACTTTACCTTCCGACGCGCATATCGTAGCTTTAGATTGGTCGAGTGCGATGCTAGAAATGGCACATGCCCGGCTTTTGGAATTGGAGTTGGTTGAAGCGGTTAGCCTGATACGGGGAGATGCCTACCATCTTCCCTTTGCCGACCATAGCTTTGATGGCGTTTTGCTGAGCTTTTGGCTTGGGCATGTTCCAGCCGAAAGAGCGGCAGGATTTATGCAAAAGGTTAAAAGAGTCTTGCGACCGGGTGGGCATATTCTTGTGCTGGAATCCGCGCCGTTTCCCGACCGACCGGATGAAGAGATTCAGCAACGAGAATTCAAGGATGGGCGGGTTAGAGGAGTGCTAAAAATTCGCTACAGCCCTGAGCGATTAAAATTGCTGTTAGAAGAAGTAGCGGGCGTAGGTAAAGCCAGTGCGCGCCTGACCACCCGTAAGCTATTTGTGATAGGCTGGGCGCAAGTATAGCTAATTGAATTTGAGCTTATCAGAATATTGTAAATCGCTTCAAGAGTTGCTAAGATACCTCTAAATTCCTAGTTATTTTTCTTCTAAGTACAGAGAGCAGGGTATTAAATGGACGAGAAACATATCATTGAGGTACTCAAGCAAGTGTCTTTGTTTTCCGGCATGGACAAACACCATCTTGGTCTCATCTCAAAAATCATTACGGTGCGCCAGTTTGAAGCGGGTGATACGATTGTAAAGCAGGGCGATGATGGAATCGGGTTTTACATTGTGGCTTCCGGGCTGGTCGAAATTCAAAAAGTGATAGACGGAACACCGAAAAAAGTAGCCGAAATTGGAGAAGGTGAATTTTTCGGAGAACTGGCGCTATTCGAGGAAACCCCTCGCTCTGCCACTGTAATTGCCGCAGAACCAAGCACCTGTTATGTAATTACTCGCTGGCATTTCAACGGCGCAATTGAAAGCAATCCCACTATTGCAGTGCATATGCTCCCGGTTATAGCCAAGCGTTATACCAAAGCTGCCCACGAAGTTTAGAATGCGGCTCAAATAAAAAGAGGGGCTTACATCGCCCCTGCTTTTATATTTCGGTTCTAAAAATTATCTTGCTTGCGAAAGCCTCGGAAGGACATGCCGTTCGGTGGCTACGGCAATTTTTTCCACCTTGGGCATAAGTTTGGCAAAATTCTCCAGAGTTAGCGATTGCGGTCCATCGCTGAGAGCGTGGTCGGGGTTCGGATGCACTTCAATAATTAAGCCATCCGCGCCGCAAGCTATTGATGCCATCGCCATCGGTTCTACCAAATACCACTTTCCGGTGGCGTGGCTGGGGTCGGCGATTACCGGCAGGTGGCTCAACTTCTTCACCAACGGTACGGCGCTTAAGTCAAAGATATTGCGGGTCATTGTGTCGTAGCCTCGAATACCGCGTTCGCACAGCATTACTTCTTTATTCCCGGCGTTCAGGATGTATTCTGCCGCCAGCAACCACTCTTCAATGGTGGCGCTAATACCGCGCTTGAGCAAAACTGGCTTATTGCTACGACCGCACTCCTCCAGCAACAAAAAGTTTTGCATATTGCGCGCCCCTATTTGCAATATATCGGCATATTGCGCCACCAGTTCCACATCGGCGGGAGTCAGTACTTCGGTAATAACCGGAAGCCCGGTCTCGGCACGAGCGGTTGCTAGCAATTTCAACCCATCTTCTCCCATGCCGCGAAACTGGTAAGGAGAAGTGCGCGGTTTGAATGCTCCGCCTCGTAAGATGCGAGCGCCAGAAGCTTTAACAGCGCGGGCAGTGGTGACAATTTGCTCTTCGTTCTCCACTGAGCATGGACCTGCCATCACCACCACTTCTTCACCACCGATAACAACATCACCCACCTTAAAGGTAGTAGAAACCGGGTGAAATTCGCGACTGGCGAGCTTGTATTTTTTACTAACCGGTATTACCGATTCCACCGCTTCTACGGAACTCAACATATCGGCTAAATCCTGTCTGAAAGATGAGCCGACCACACCAACGACAGTACGTTCTGCACCAAAAATCGGGTGTGCAATCAAGCCCTGTTCCTCTATACGTTTAATAACTTCATGAATTTCATGTTCAGGGGTGCCGGTTTTCATCACTACAATCATCGAAGGCTTTCCTTTCTTGCCCTAGGTGATACAAGTTCCCCTAGGTTAACAACATGTGTTGTTAAAAATTATGAACGTTTTAATTATGAAAAAAACAAACCAATCTGGTTCGGCGGGTTTAGTAACGCCAACCACGCCAGCGTTCGGGGAATTTTATGCAGTGATGGGGTAAATTAACCGGGAAATAAAAAACCCCTCGCCCCTTATGTATCACTGCGCCTTGCTCCCTTGAGCTTGCAGTGTAAGGACGAGAAGCCTCAAAACCATCTCGTGGTACCACCTTACTTCGCCGCAGCATTCCTGCCACAACCTTGCCAACTACGCCCCCGCTCTGAAAAGTGGGTTGAATAGCCCGTCGCTGTAACGGGCGCACCCGGATGATATTACTTGCGATAGTTAATCGCTTTGTACCATCGACTCTAGAGGGAAATTCGCTTACAACCAGTGCTGCGGTTTCGCACCCACCAACCGCTCTCTGAAAGTTACCGGGCTGTGCTACTATGTCTCTTTCACCGTCAATAACCTTATTCGATTGTGGAAGATTATGGCATAATAGCATAGCCGTTGTCAATACTATTAAGGTAACGTTAACACTATAGGGTCGCCGTCGGTAATCGCTATGGTATGCTCAAAATGAGCCGAAAGTGAGCCATCTGCCGTCACTACCGTCCATTTATCGGGTTTGACGCGGGTCTGGTGAGTGCCTAGGTTAATCATCGGTTCAATCGCCAGCACCATACCGCGCCGAAGAGCCATTCCGCGGGTTTGTTGTCGGTTATGTGGCACGTTAGGGTCTTCGTGCATGCGATGTCCAACCCCATGACCGCAATAATCGCGGACAATGCCGTATCCGAACTGATCCACATAATCGGCGATAGCATTTGAAATATCAAACAAATAACTGCCAAGCCGCATCTTTTCGATAGCAATGTGCAGCGACTGCTCGGTTACTTCCACCAACTTTCGCGCTTCATCGGATACTTTTCCCACCATAAAAGTGCGAGCGGTATCCCCAACCCAATCCTTGTAGGTGGCGCCAATATCAATTCCGATAATATCGCCTTCTTTTAAAGCGCGTTTGCTTGGAATACCATGTACGATCTCTTCATTGAATGAGATACAAATTGTACTGGGATAGCCGTTGTAGCCTCTGAATTTCGGGTCATAGCCGCGTTGTCCGGGGTCATAACCTTTAAAAGTGGGGATACCACCCTGCGAACGGATTGTCTCCTCGGCGATTTTATCCAGTTCATTGGCGGTTACACCGGGGCGAATATATGTTGCCAGCACATCCAACGTGTGCCCTGCAATGCGCCCCGCTTCACGCATTTCGGCTATTTCGGCTTTCGATTTGCAGATAACCATCTTTCTAAAAATTTCCCTCTCAAAACTATACAAATTATTATTCGGGCATTTTGATTTTAAAAGATTTGGCAAGTCCTAATTTTTGCTTGTTCCGGTCAGATTTCTAATAAAGTTTACACCTGTCGCTATCAATTGGCTCTCCGGCGCTTTCTCAATAGCATCCAGCAAAGCGCTAGCACAAACCGCCCCATCCGCCAGCCCGGTAGCCTGAACGAAATGCGCATGGCTACTAATACCGAAACCTATTACCAGCGGTTTATCGCTAAAACTGCGTACCCGGTTTATGTATTCGGGCAGATAGTCGGGCAAGTTGGTACGCGCCCCGGTAACTCCGGTAATCGAAACGCAATAGATGAAGCCACTGGCAACCTCTGCCGCTTTGCGGATGCGCTCATCGGTGCTGGTAGGCGCAATAAACTGGATCAAGTCTATTTGCTTTTCGCGACACAAGCCTAACAATTCATCCGTTTCTTCCAACGCCAGATCGGGCACAATCAAACCATCAATCCCGACAGCCGCACATTCTTCAATATATCTGGCAGCGCCATACGAAAAAATCGGGTTAAAATAGCCCATAAAAAGCAAGGGTTTGTCGGTTTTCTGGCGAATCTCCCTTGCCACTTCAAAGCAAAATTGGCGAGTAACTCCATTTTCAAGAGCGATATGGCTAGCATGCTGTATAGTCGGACCATCTGCTAAAGGGTCGCTGAAAGGCACGCCCAGTTCCACCATATCGGCTCCGGCTTCCAGCAACGCCAGCGTTAACGGCACAGTATCCTCAAGATGCGGGAAACCTATAGTAACGTAGGCGATACACGCGCCGCGCCCTTCTGCCTTGATTTTTTCAAAAGCAGCCTTAATCCTACTCATTTTTTCTCACCCACTTGAGCCGGAGTTTCCTCTTTTTCGATTACCGAACTGGAAAGCAAAAATCCGGTAATGAAACAAGCGGTTGCAACACCAGCAGCCTGATAAACCTCGGCTCTCACTCCTTCATTTTTCACGCCCGGTAATCTGCCTATACCATCTGCCGCCACTACCGCACCTATAGAATAAACCCAAAATGCCGCCTCACGCGGTTTGTTGCGATGTGCCAAAATCCCAAGACCAAATGCCACATCTCGAACACCTATGGCACGAAGCAAAAAGTGGCTAGCTTCTGGGGCTTTTACGCCCATCACCTTGCTTAAAAACTTCGGTGAAACAATTCCGGTTATACCCACGCCTAGGGTTGCCAACCCTAATAATGAAGCGATTGCTTTTTTCATAACTTCTACATTCCCCTTATTTCAATAGTGCTACTACTTCATGAAAATCATCAAACTCGATGCAGGGTATATTAGCCTCGCGGCATAATTGTGCAAGATTACTGCCTGTCACTGCAAAAACTCGGTCGGCATGTTGGGCTGCCTGAAAATCATTGCGCCCGTCCCCCAGAAATATTACTTCTCGATCACCATATTCGCGTTTGAGTTTCTCTAGAACAAACACTTTATAATTCTCGCCTTCTTCAGGAGTCACCCCAATCGGTAACTTTACTTCCCAATGCCCGTTTAACTCGGCGGTATAGGAGTAGCATGGAATTTCCAATGGCAAGTAGGGCTTAATATAAAAATCTAGTCCACCACTTACAACCGCGAAATGAAATTCCTTCTCCTTGCAAAAGTCCACCAATTGTTCAAAACCGGCGCGATATTGCACCAATGGACGCACATAATCCAGCAGTTCACTCTCCGGTGTGGTAATCGGCTCGTAGCCTATCGCCATAAGCTCAAAATGGTTGAATTTGCCATCCCGAAAGTGCGGTATCAAATCTTCGCGCCAATCATAATCGAGATAGTGATCCCAGATTAAATTAGTAATGTCCTGTTCGGTAATTGTGCCGTCAAAATCACAAAGTAGCAACATTAGTGTAACTTCACCCCGAAAGCATCGGCTACCGTAAAAATATCTTTATCGCCACGCCCTGAAAGCGTTGCCAGAATAATACTATCTTTTGGCAAAGTAGGGGCGAGCTTTTTGACATAGCCCAAAGTATGCGAAGGTTCTAGCGCCGGGATAATCCCCTCGGTGCGACAGAGTAGTTTAAAGCCATCCAACGCCTCTTCATCGGTAATAGCTACATACTCGGCGCGTCCTATTTCTTTCAGGAAACTATGCTCAGGTCCAACACCGGGATAATCCAAACCCGCGCTGATACTATGGGTTTCAATTATTTGCCCGTTTTCATCCTGCAATAAATAAGACTTTGAGCCATGCAAAACTCCAACCCTACCCGCAACCAATGTGGCGGAATGTTTGCCGCTTTCCACCCCGCTGCCTCCGGCTTCCACCCCTATGAGCTTAACACCTGCATCTTCTACAAAGGGATAGAAAGTGCCGATAGCGTTTGAACCACCACCCACGCAAGCAAGCACATAATCGGGCAAGCGTCCGGTTTGTTCCTGAATCTGCTGACGAGCCTCGCTACCGATACAAGACTGGAAATCGCGCACCATCAATGGGTAGGGGTGCATCCCTACTGCCGAACCGATTAAATAATGGGTAGTATTCACATTAGTGACCCAATCGCGAATAGCTTCGTTGATAGCATCTTTAAGGGTTTTGCTACCGCTGGTAACGCTGCGGACTTCCGCCCCTAATAACTTCATCCTGAATACATTTAATGCCTGTCGCTGAATGTCCACCTCGCCCATGTAAACTACACATTCCAGCCCAAGCATGGCACAGACGGTAGCAGTAGCAACCCCATGCTGCCCTGCCCCGGTTTCGGCAATTACGCGCTTCTTTCCCATCCGCTTGACCAACAATCCCTGCCCCAGCGCATTATTAATCTTATGCGCCCCGGTATGCGCTAGGTCTTCCCGCTTCAGATAGACTTGCGCCCCGCCCAGTTCCCGGCTCAATCCCTTTGCATGGTAAAGAGCGGTCGGTCTGCCAATATAATCCTTCGCCAGTTGTTGCAATTCGGCATTAAAAGAAGGGTCTGCTTTAGCCGCCACATACGCTTCTTCCAATTCGGTAAGCGCGGGCATAAGAGTTTCGGGAGCGTATTTGCCGCCGAAACTACCAAAATGTCCATTCGCATCTGGGTAATTATAATGGCTTTCATCTCCGGTTTGCAGGTCAGCCAATTGGGTCATTTTTGCTCACTTCCTTAAAATGTTGAGTGATTTATCTTATTTTGCACGCTTAAAGCATGTTTCGCAAATTTTCTTATTTTTTCCAAGTCTTTTATACCGGGTTGATCGTCTTTTTCCACCCCACTGCTCACATCTACTCCCCATGGTTGCACTGCCGTTACCGCCTGCGCTACATTCTCAGGAGTTAGCCCTCCCGCCAGAATCAAACGCCAACGCCGCGCAATTTCCCGCGCAATCTCCCAATCCCCGCGCTCGCCTGTACCGCCATAAAAACCAGACTTGTAAGCATCCAGTAGAACGGTCACATTTTCCAGTTCAGCGTAGGGAGCAACAGCAGTAAGCGCCTCATCTAAAGTCAAGGGTGGCTTCAGCCGTATCGATTTTATCACAGGATGCACCTTAGCAACTGCCCGACATAATTCAACCGTTTCATCGCCTGCCAGTTGCAGGTAAGCCAGTGCGCATTTCTCAGCAGTTTCAACCATTTCAGCCACGCTTACATTCACGAAAAGCCCTACTGACTTTGGCGCATCTGGTAATTGCTGCAATACACTCAATATTTCGCGAGCCGTTTCTAATGTGAGGTAGCGAGGACTGGGCGGATAAAACACCAACCCCACGAAAGACGCTCCGGATTGTGCCGCCACTTGCACCGCTTCCAGTGTCTTTACCCCGCAGATTTTAACCTTAACTTTCGGCATTTCTAAACAGTTCGTGAATCATGGTTTGAAGCGCATGTATATCTAAGCCCTGTGCAGTTGAAGCCGCCCGCATCAGCGACTCTCCCACCAATGCCGCATGCACCCCTGTTTGCGCTAGTAAAACTATATCTTCATTCCGGGCTATCCCGCTCTCACTGACGATAATCTTACCCGATGGGATGTTCGGCACAAGCCGCGCGGTAGTCTGCAAATCAACCTCAAAAGTGTGCAAATTGCGGTTATTGATGCCGATTATATCTGCGCCAATAGACAAAGCGCGTTGCAATTCAGCCGCATCATGCACTTCTACCAACACGCCCAGTCCGAAGCTCTGCGCCTTTTCTTGGAGCATTGTAGCCGTTGCATCATCCAACGCTGCCATAATTAACAATATGGCATCAGCCCCATACGCCCGCGCTTGCAAGACCTGATATTCGTCAATTATAAAATCCTTGCGCAAAATAGGCACACGCCCGCCGCTACTCTTTTTTGCTACCTCTATGTAACTCAAATGACCTTGAAAAAACTTTTCGTCGGTAAGAACTGACATCGCGCTTGCGCCTGCCGCACTGTATGCCCCCGCGATTTTCTCAACGTCAAAATCAGGCGCTATCAACCCTTTGGAAGGAGAAGCCTTTTTAATCTCGGCTATCAATGCCACCGGAATAGCAAAGCGCGGTTTACGCAACGCCGCTGCAAAATCTAGCGGGGGCGGCAAAGCTTGCTCTCTCGCTAACAAGGCTTTTTCCGGCTCGGTCAATTTGGCTTGCGCTACTTCCAGCCGTTTTTGCTGGATTATTTCGGTAAGAATATCGCCCATATCAGCAAGCTCCTACGCTGCAAAGCTCTGGCTAACTGCTACCAGTGAGTTCAAACTGGCATAAGCTGCGCCGCTATCAATTGACTGAGCCGACATTTCGATACCCTGCCACATATCTCCGGCAAGGTCGGCAACCATTAAAGCCGCCGCCGCGTTAAGCAAAACCACATCCCGCTGTGCGCCTTTTTCGCCCTGCAAAATGCGCAGGGTAATCTCGCGATTCTGCTCGGCAGTGCCACCCAACATAGTATCTAACTCAGCCCGGTTAAAGCCAAAATCTTCGGGTTTGATAACCTGCTCATGCATATTACCATCGGCACGTACTTCATATAAGTGGCTGGAAGCGGCAATGCTAATCTCATCCATTCCATCCGAGCTACATGCCACAATCGCATGGTCACAGCCCAATCGCTTCAGAACGGCTGCCATCTTTGCGGCAATAGCCGGATCAGGTACGCCTAACAATTGTCGGCGCACCCTTGCCGGGTTCGTCAAAGGTCCAAGGATATTAAAGACGGTGCGGATGCCGATTTCACGCCGGACTGGACCAGCGTACTTCATGGAAGGGTGGAAAAGCGGTGCAAACATAAAACCGATGCCGGCTTTCTCAATGCAAGCAGCGACCTGTTCCGGTTTCAGATTGATATTTACCCCCAACGCTTCCAGCACATCGGCGCTACCGCAACGGCTACTGGCAGCCCGATTGCCATGCTTGGCAACTGCCGCACCTGCACCCGCAATTACAAAAGCGGCGGTAGTACTGATATTAAAGGTGTGCTTGCCATCTCCCCCTGTACCCACCACATCCACCAACGGGCGATTCAAGTTAGTGGGGGGGTGAACCACAGTAGCTTTCTCGCGCATCACCTGTGCAAGCCCTGCCACCTCATCCACCGATTCGCCTTTCATACGAAGGGCAGTCAGGAAGCTCCCCACCTGCGCGGGGGTTGCCTCTCCGGTCATTATCATTTCCATAGAGGCGGCAGCTTCTTCATAGCTGAGTGAATCGCCGTTTACCAGTTTCGCAATTGCTTCTCTAATCATTGTGCTTCTCTTTTATTGGGTTTGCTTTGCACTTAATTATTCAGCCGCTCTAACTAACCGATACCCATCCGCTGCTTTACTTCAGACAAGGTTTTAGCTGCAATTGGGCGAATTTTATCCGCGCCATCCTTCAAAATCTGCTCAACATAGCCCTCATCTTTGGAAAGCTCAGCATATTTCTCTTGAATGGGGCGCAAGCCTTCCACCACTACTTCAACCGTTGCTTTCTTGAGTCCGCCGTAACCTTGCCCGGCAAATTGCTCCTCAATTTCAGGGCGGGTTGGATTACCGGGCGCAAAAAGCTCATAGATGGTAAGCAGATTGTATAAGCCCGCCTGTTCCGGGTTAAATTTTATTTCTCTGCCGCTATCGGTAGTAGCCTTCATAATTTTAGACTTTATTACAGCAGGCGAGTCGAGCAGCATAATAGCGTTGTTTGGTCCACCGCTTTTGCTCATCTTCTTAGTAGGTTCATCCAGAGCCATTACACGTGCGCCCGAATCTCTAATCCACGGTTCGGGGACTTTGAAAGCTTCGCCGTACTCGCGATTGAATTTCTGAGCAATGTCGCGGGTCAATTCTACGTGCTGCTTCTGGTCATCGCCTACCGGAACGCCATCCACCTGATACAACAGAATATCCGCCGCCATCAGCATGGGGTAAGCCAGCAAACCTACGCTGGATTGTTCTTTTTTATCCGCGCTCTTTTCTTTATATTGAGTCATGCGACTTGCCCAACCAAGCGGGGTCAGGCATTGGAAAATCCAGCCCAATTCGGCATGCTCTTTGATATGCGATTGCACGAAAATTGCCACTTTATTTATATCAAGCCCACAGGAGATATAAATTTTAGTCAGGCTGCGGATGCGATTTCGCAATAATTCCGGGTCTTGTGGCACGGTAATGGCGTGCAAATCTACGATACAATAAATGCTCTCGTCAGTATTATAATCAACTACCCAGTTGCGAATTGCGCCCAGATAGTTGCCGATATGCATATCACCGCTAGGTTGGATACCGCTAAAGGCACTTTTGCCCATTCTATGACCTCGCTAGTTTTTAATTGATAAAAAGTTACGGAGTAAATCTTTACCGTTTTCGGTTAAAATGCTCTCCGGGTGGAACTGAACGCCGTGAATCGGATATTGGCGATGCCGCAAGCCCATAATCAAACCGCTCTCTGTAGAGGCAGTCACTTCCAATTCGGAAGGCAGGTCACTTTGGCGCACCACCAGCGAATGGTAACGAGTCGCCTTAAAATTCTGCGGAATACCCGCAAACACGCCTTCCCCGTTGTGATGAATCGGGCTGACTTTGCCATGCATCAGTTCAGGAGCGCGTTCCACTGTACCGCCAAAAACCTCACCGATTGCCTGATGCCCCAAGCAAACTCCGAGTATAGGTATTCCGGTACCAAATTGCCGGATAACATCTTCACTTACTCCTGCATCTTTGGGTTCGCCGGGACCGGGCGAAATAACGATGCGCGCTGGCTTTATGCGGCTGATTTCATCGAGGGTAATGGCATCATTGCGGTACACCAACACTTCTTCGCCAAGCTCGGCAAAATATTGCACCAGATTATAGGTAAAGGAGTCGTAATTATCAATCATCAACAGCATACACGCCACCTACCCTTAAAAATATATCCTAAAATACTTCATGCCAACTTTTCCACTTCATCAAGCGCTTTGAGCATCCCGTAAGCCTTGTTCAAGGTCTCCTGATATTCCTTCTCAGGGTCACTATCGGCTACGACCCCACCACCCGCCTGAACATGCGCCACCCCATCTTTTAATACAATGGTACGAATAGCAATAGCGGTATCAAGGTTACCGCTGAAGCTGAAATAACCCACCGCCCCCGCGTACAAACCGCGTTTGTCGTTCTCTAATTCTGCGATTATTTCCATCGCCCTGATTTTGGGTGCGCCGCTGACCGTTCCAGCAGGAAAGCACGCGCTCAACGCCTCGTAAGCAGTCATATCCGATTTCAGTTGACCTTCCACATGAGAAACAAGGTGCATAACATGCGAGTAGCGTTCTACATCCATTAATTGGGTAACCTTCACCGTACCCGGCACGCTCACCCGCCCAATGTCATTTCGCCCCAAATCCACCAACATCACATGTTCGGCACGCTCTTTTTCATCGGCAGCGAGGGTTGCGCCCAACTCGCGGTCTTCTTCGTCACTACCGCCACGCCGCACCGTTCCGGCAATCGGGTGGGTGCTAACCACGCCGTTCTCGACTTGCACCAGCAATTCCGGCGATGCTCCGATAATATCAACTTCAGGAAAGTGCAGATAATACATATAAGGTGAGGGGTTTACCGCCCGCAACGCCCGATAAAGGTTGATGGCTTTTGCGCTGGTTGGGCGTGAGAGACGCTGGCTAGGTACAACCTGAATAATATCCCCGGCGCGAATATATTCTTTAGCCTTCTCAACCCGCTCTATATACTGTTCTTTAGTAACGTTGCTGGTTACAGCCCCATCACTAAAGCCTTCCATCTTCCCCTTAATCAGTTCAAGTGGTAAAGGACCTTCGAGACGCTCAACTTGTTTCTCGATACGCGCTATCGCATCCTTATAGCTGGCTTCAATTTCCTGATCGCTACCATCCAAATGCACATGTGAGACTATTTTGATGCGCCTTTTTAGATGGTCAAAAACCAATACGGTATCACAAAACACGAAAATGCCCTCTGGAATACCAAGTCCATCATTTTCAGGAGAGGGTAATTTCTCGAAATAGCGCACCGTCTCATAGGTCAGGTAACCCACTGCCCCACCGTAAAAACGGGGCAGTTCTTTGGTCAACTCAGGGATTTCCACCAGTTCATAGGCGCGGAGGTAACTAGAAATAACTTGAAGTGGGTCATCATAGTTAATGCTTTGCTTATAGCCATGTTGGCGAGCATTTGCCACGCCCTTATCTAAGCGCAAAGTCAGGTAGGGGTTGTAACCCATAAAACTGTAACGCGCCAGACGTTCCCCACCCTCAACGCTTTCCAGCAAAAAGCTGTGCGGCTCATCACGACACACTTTCAGATAGGCTGAAACGGGCGTTTCAAGGTCTGCAAAAATCTCGCGGTATACCGGGGTGATATTCCCTTTGCCTGCCAGTGTTTTTACCTGTTCAAGGCTGGGTATGTATTGACCGCTCTGCATAGCTATACCTCATTTACTCAATTTGCCGTATAAAACAAAAAACCCCACATCCCATAAAGGGACGGGAGTAAACCTTACTCTCGTGTTACCACCCTTCTTCAAGCTGCCTTCACAGAACAGCTTCTCAACGGGTACGGGCTGTTACGCCGATACCTTTCCCCTGTAACGGAGGGACTCCGGCAAAGCCTACTTGGGTAAACGTTCGGTTTGCAACTCCCAGATCCATTCAGCCTACGCGCCAGCGCCCGCTCACACCTTACCGGACTCTCTGAAGCTTCGCTTTCAAGCTTACTCGTTCTGTTCATAGTTTTTCAAAAGGTCACTATTTAACTGTAGAAAAATATAACATCCCTTTTCCGGTCTGTCAACTACCCCGAAGCAAAACACAAAAGCAATTAAAATACCTTAACAACATTTGACAAAATTTTCACATGGGGTTAGAATCCAAATTATACATAGGGTATCTTAACTGCTTAAAATCTCATCTGAAAGGCTACCAAACTACGGCAACGATGCGTCGTTAATGTATCGTGAGTTTGCCTGTTATGGAGGGCGCGTCCTATCAGAAATTATAATCAATACTTTAAAGATTACTCCGACTTTAGCGAGCCTATAAAATTACCAAAACGCTTGCCAGAACAGCATTGTCCTCGTTGTGGTAATAATTTTCCGGGTGGGTTGCAGCGTTGTACCGCATGTGGGCTTGAAGCAGAAAAAGCGCGTAACGAACCCGAATCTGCCCTTCCATGGGTAGGCTACGACCGGGGTGTAATTGTCTGCAAATCTTGTGAGAATGAAAATTCGGATGAGACGGCAAGGCGTGGTCTTGTTCAGAAATGCGATCTCTGCCACAAGGTTATCTATATACCTTCCGGGTTACATTCCCCTTACTACGAAGCCAATATTGCGAGAAGGCAGGTCTCCGCAAGAGCTACACCGGGATTCTCCGAGTTCCTATATCAAGCTCAGGATTTTCTGGCAGCCGCTTTCAACAAATACTGGCGTAGTAAAAGACGCTGGGTTTTACCTGCTATTATTCTTGGGTTTTTGGCTTTTATGTTGGCGGGCAATCTATTTCTATTCAAGGGCAAAACCGATGCTACTCCAGTAGCCACTACCCCTGCTATGAAATATTACCAGCAAGTTCTACCGGTGCGTGGCAATATAACACAAGCAATTGAAAACTTCCGTATCACTGCCGGAGATGTGCCGGATAAAAGCAACTTTACCTATTGGCGTAACCCTAACAACAAAGAACGTTTTGTACGTGCTTGTGATGAAACCTTGAAGGTGATTGAGAGTACAATTAATCAACTCAGGGTTATGAAAGATCAGGGGTTAGTGCCACCCGAAGCGGAAATACATCAGCAACGAATGCTGGATATGTTATATACCCGTCAGATGTATTACGCTCGACTTAAAGATGGTTTGAACACCAATAACCAAACGCTCTGGAATTCAGCCTTTGACCTAAAAAATCAAATGACCGATACTTTCTCCAGTGAAAATGCCGCGCTTGAAAATTTGCGCGATGTGGTGTTAAACAGCAAGAATGCGAGTAAATAACTTTCCAATCAAACGGCTTTTAATCCTCACATTACTTGTAATGGTGTTGGGAATTATAGCCGTTTTTATATTCTTAACGCCGGTTACTGCCGGAAATAATATCCTCTTGCAAGCTACAATTACTGCGGTTGCCCCAACTCCCTCGCCTATACCACCGACACCTACGCCGCTACCTACGCCAACTCCAAAACCTGAAAGCCCCAAAACCGAAGGGGGTGGACCTCCTGCCATACTCATTCTTGCCGGAATCTTCCTGTTACTGGTAATATTATCAGTGACGGTGCCTTTTATGCGTACCCGCTCGAAAAGATAGTCTTCATTTCGAAAACAAGGAGGAAACTATGGAGGCTAGAAAAAAAATGGAACTCGCCGATAGCCCTATTGCTAATGGAAAATTAGCACAAGATATAGCTAGTAAGATTGGTAAAAAAAGCAAAAAACACAGTATCCTTAGCATAGGAAGTTATAATAGCATACTCTCAATCGGTAGTTTCAATAGTGTACTCTCCATTGGCAGTTCCAACAGTATTCTATCTATTGGTAGTTCGTTCAGTTTGCTATCATTAACCAGCATTGCAAGTTTTGGCAGCATTTTGAGTTTTGCCAGTTTTCTTAGCTTCTTCAGTGCGCTCAGTACACGCGGAATTGCCTCCTTCCGCAATTCACCTCTCAAAAGGAGTGAAAGCCATGGAAAACAAAATTAGTGGGAAATGCCCACATTGCAGCAGCACCAATCTTGCCAGTGAACCTGTTTATCCTTTCGATGAAACTGAAATGATTTATGATTATGACGATGAAGAGGAAAGCGAAACTCTGATAGCAGTTTTTTGTGTAACCTGCGGTCACTATTTGGGAGCAGTTGAGAGCGAATTGCGGCAAGGAAAGCGCGACTGGCACTCAACAATGCTCAATGAATTTAAACGTGCGATTTACAAAGCGTAAGATACCTTGCCAAAGATAAGTTGCTTGAATCTACACCGCATTATTTTCTCTCCAAATAACTGGGCTTGTGTTTTGCGCTTTTGATATGACCGGGCAAGGCACGTCCTAACAACCCTTCAACCGTGCGAGACACTTCAATAAGCGCGGGAACATTCACGCCTGTCTCGACACCCATTTCCTCTAGCATAAAAACCAAATCTTCGGTACAGACGTTACCCTGTGCACCGGGCGCAAAGGGACAACCACCCATTCCTCCTACTGAACCATCAAAGCGATTCACTCCCAGCTGAAGCGCCGCCAACACGTTTGCCAATGCTAAACCGCGCGTATCATGAAAGTGCACACCGAGTTTATCCACCGGGATATGCTCAAGATGCATAGCTAGCAACTCGCTAACTTGTTTAGGATGCGCGCAACCAATAGTATCGGACAAAATCACTTCATCCGCCCCCATCGTCAAGAATTTCCGGCTAACCTCTAGAACATTTGCGAAAAGTATTTCTCCTTCGTAAGGGCAACCGAAAGCAGTGGATACATACGCCGTAATCTGAATCCCATCTTGACGCGCCTGGGCAATTATGGGACGGTAGTTTTCCAGCGACTCATCCACGCCAGCGTTCATATTTTTGCGGTTAAAAGTCTCGCTAACACCCGTAACGATGTTAACCGAATCCATCCCAGTTGCTTTGGCTCGTTCATAGCCCTTCATATTCATAACCAATGCCTGGTAACTAATACCCGGCAAACGAGTAATAAGGCGACCTACCTCATCACTATCTGCCATTTGCGGAACCCATTTAGGGCTTACAAAAGACCCGTATTCAATGCTTGTCAAACCCGCTTGCGCCAGTGCATTTACCAGCGCGATTTTATCTGTTGTAGAAACAGGCGCTTTCTCGTTCTGCAACCCATCGCGAGGACCAACCTCATGAATTTTAGCGGTTTTAGGTAATTTCATAATTCCCTTCTGGCTGAATTAAACACTTATTTGCTAATGGAACAATTATTAGAATGGCTTCCTCAGTTTGTCAAAATATGGCGAAGTGTTTTAGTAACTCGCTTGATTGGGCAGGGCTATTGCAAGAAACGTTTTTAGGGCAATAACCTGCTGCTCCCGCCGGAAAAAAGTAGAGAGGGGTTAGTTCAAGAGAACACCCCTTGCGGCCTCGGCAGGCATCCCACTGCCTGCCTGTGCCCTGAAAGGATATGAACCCGTATGGTTACACTCCCCTTCCGAACTTGCATCCGCCCTGCTCGAAAAGGTATTTCCATGCACACTCTTGTTCAGAACTGTTATAATAGGCTAGTTTGAAAAGGCGAAGTGAATTTCAGGGGAGTAACCGGGTAGGATGATGGGAGACAAAAACCATCCACAGTCTTTTGAGTGGGAAAGCAGCGAAAATAAAAGCGGTTTTGAAGCATCTGATGAACATCTGATGCAATTGGCGCGTGGGCATAATGATCGCGCTAAAGTGTACTATGAAGCCGAACGGTTCGCGGATGCGGAAGCAGAGGTGCGTAAAGCCCTTGAATACGCCCCTAATTGGCCCGCCCTTCACGATAACCTCGGCACAATTTGCGCTGAACAAGGTAATTACCAAGATGCCTTGATGCACTATGTACAGGCACTCCGTCTTGACCCCAAACGCCCCGAAGTTTTATACAATTTGGGTTATTTTTTGCTTCAGAACGGATTAGATACCGCCCACTTTTTTCTTGAAAAAACGCTTGACACAGACCCCAACTATCCCGATGCCTGGCGAGTTATGGGCGAAATTCTCTACGAGCGTGGTGAAATTTCCAAATCGATTTCATCTCTGGGAAAAGCTATCCAGCAAAAAACAGAGGATACCCGTGCCCGTTTTAAGCTCTCTGATATTTTCTGGGAACAAGGCGACTATCACCAATCGGCGCAACAACTTGAGTCTATCCTAAAAATAGACTCTAACGACCAGATTGCATGGCATAATCTGGGACTGTCTGCCATTATGCTAGAAGAATCCGAGCGCGCCGAAACCTCCTTGCTTAAGGCTATAGAAATTGACCCCGAATATTTGCTGGCACATTACCACCTAGCTTGTTTTTATGCCGAAAATTTCAGAATAAGTGAATCGCTTTACCATTTGGGACGTGCTGCGGCATTAGATACCGAAGGAGTGCGCGAGTGGGCGTTGGAAGACGATAAACTCGATCACTTGCGAGGAAACCCCCGCTTTGATGAGATTCTGAACGGACATGACCTGCCCCCCCGATAAGAAACCAGAAAAAACTAACATAACTCTAACACTTGATAGATAGAGTATGCTGGCAAAATATGAAACTTTCAAAACTGGCAGCGCGTAAGTTCTTATTACAGATAACCTGATTAGTGAACCTTTTGTTAGTGTTTGCTTGAACAGGCTTTATGCAAATGGCTTTTTCAAATAAGGTTTGTTATAATTGAAGGGGTATTTTCAGTTAATGAAACCGATTTTTGCTTTTTTATATAAAAATACCTGACCATTATGGTCATAATAATAATTCACTTCTGCCCTGCTCAAAGCTCCCCTCGTCTTGGCAGCGCGGAAAGGCAACCAGTTAATTCCCTGACCCGGGAGCCGGGCGAAGTGACAGCGGAGGTTATTTATGGGTGAAAATAAATGGTTAAGGAACAGTTTCGTCTACCTGATAATCATGGTAGCCGTACTTGCACTGTTCTTCACCATTCTGGGTAATGGTAGCAAAGATAGTAACAACACCATTACATTAGGTGAAGTTATCAGAACTGCCGCAGACCCAAATCAAAGCAGCAAAATCAAAGAAATTGTCATTACCAACGATAGTGATGTTGGTAGAATCCGATACACCGATGGCACCGAAAAAGTTTTCCGCCGTGAGACCGGTGTTACCGATTTCGGTTCTTTGCTACGCAACGCCGGAGTTGACCTGACTAAATCCAGCTTTAACCTCAAAGTAAACGAGTCTTCCCAGTGGGGTGGTATTCTTAATACCCTAACCTTCTTGCTCCCTACTCTGTTATTCATTGGGGTGCTGGTATTTATGATGCGACAGGCGCAAGGTAGCAACAATCAGGCGCTTTCTTTTGGCAAAAGTCGTGCCCGTATGTTTATGGGCAACAAGCCCAGCGTAACCTTCAACGATGTTGCCGGTGCGGATGAAGCCAAGCAAGAATTGGCAGAAGTGGTGGAATTCCTCAAATATCCTGATAAATTCGCTGCATTGGGAGCGCGTATCCCTAAAGGCGTGTTGTTGGTAGGTCCTCCGGGCACTGGTAAGACCTTGCTATCCAAAGCGGTGGCAGGCGAAGCAGGCGTACCCTTCTTCAGCATCAGCGGTAGTGAATTTGTAGAAATGTTTGTGGGTGTGGGCGCAAGCCGCGTGCGTGACCTGTTTGATCAGGCTAAACGCAATTCGCCCTGCATTATCTTCATCGACGAAATTGACGCGGTAGGTCGCCAACGTGGCGCTGGTCTGGGTGGAAGCCACGATGAACGTGAGCAAACTCTAAACCAGATTCTGGTGGAAATGGACGGCTTTGATAGCAATACCAATGTAATTATGATAGCCGCTACCAACCGCCCTGACGTGCTTGACCCTGCGCTATTGCGTCCCGGTCGCTTTGACCGACAAGTAGTACTGGATCGCCCTGACATTCGCGGTCGTATGGCTATTCTGGATGTGCATTCACGCGGCAAACCGTTCGACAAGGAAGTTTCAATGGAAACTCTGGCAAAACAAACGCCGGGTTTCAGTGGCGCAGACCTTGAGAACCTAATCAATGAAGCGGCTATTCTGGCAGCCCGCCGCAACAAGAAAAGCATCAGCATGAGCGAGTTGGAAGAAGCAATTGACCGTGTTATCGCCGGACCTGAACGCAAAAGTCGTGTGATTTCTGACAAGGAAAAAGCGATTACTGCTTACCATGAAGTTGGTCACGCTTTAGTCGCGCGTATGCTGGCTAATGTAGACCCGGTTCACAAAATCTCGATTATACCGCGTGGTATGGCGGGTGGTTATACTCGTGTACTGCCAAGCGAAGACCGTTTCTTAGGCACCAAAGCGCAATTTGAAGATCAAATTGCTTGGGGTCTGGGTGGTCGCGCTGCCGAAGAAATTATCTTCAACGAGATTTCCAGCGGCGCAAGCAACGACATTGAGAAATCAACCGATATGGCGCGTCGAATGGTAACTCAATACGGTATGAGCAAAAAGCTTGGTCCTGTAGCTTTTGGTCAAAAAGATGAACTCATCTTCCTCGGACGCGAAATCAGCGAGCAGCGCAACTACTCGGATGAAATCGCCTACGAGATCGATAAAGAGGTTCGTTCAATAATTGACGCTAACTACCAACGCGCCAAGAAGATTTTGGGCGAAAACCGCGAGAAACTCATTGAGGTTGCTGAGTTATTAATTCAGCGCGAAACTCTCGAAGGGGAAGATTTCGAGGCAATGTTTGACACCAAACGCCCTGAACCTAAGCCGTTGTTCCGCGTAGAGCCAGCTGCCCTAAACGAAGGTCAGGCAGCAGCAGCTATCTACAAAGACCAGATCATTCCGGGAGCTTTACGCCCTGCCACCGGTTCGGCATAGAAGTAACACAAATTTATCGAAACGAGGAGCGAGTGCAATATCTCGCTCCTTTTTTATTTAAGCTGCCAGTTCGGCTTCATTCTCTACTCGAACATAGAATAGGAATTCATACACATTCTGGTTAGGGGCGTAGTTGCGGTTATCGCGATTCTTATCGGCACGGAAGCGGCGATAAGTAAGGCGATGGGTTTCTACTCTGCCACGCATCCCAAAGATGCGCTCAATCTCTTTCGGGCTTAAAAAGCCTTCATCGTTATAACTCAAGATAATGTGGCGCGCGCGTGCGTGGCTTACCAAGTCGGTAAATGCCCTTTCTACTTCTAGCTTCAGGCAATAGCGGCTGCGTTGGTGCTCATAAGGGCGTAGCCCGGTTTTACCCTTTAGTTCGGGGTTATCGCCAAGCGCCACCGTTTCAAGCAAATGGTAATTAGTGGCATATTGGCGACGATTATAGGGCGGGTCAAGATACAGCACATCACAATCAAGTTGCGGGATCAACTGGTTCGCATCGCTACAGAATACTTTGTGGGGCTTATCGCCGGGAATAATCACAGGGGTTTTCAGTTTTAAGGGTTTACGAGCAGTTGTTTTTAGATGTTTCAGAAACGCACCATAAACACTGGCTGTATTCGCCACGCTATCCAACGCATCTAGCAATGCCGCCAATAGTAAATAATACTCATCCTCGTTTACCAACTCTGCAACTTTCCAAGTTTCCAATGTTTGCCGAATCGCATCGCAGCTTCGCCCGTTTTCATCGGAAAAATAGTTGCGCGAATGTTCCGAATCTTTGGTGCCACCATAGCAATAATTGTTGAAGACAAAACCTGTATCAATCCCCGATAGCGAATTCAGCCAATCTACTACTTTTAGTAAAGGCAACCGCAAATTGTATTCTTTATCGCCGGAAAAGGAGGGTAAAGGTGGTTGGATTTGAACCTGACGTTCTGAAATTTGTGGGTAAGCCTTTAAAAGCAGTTCGAAGGTAGGATATTGATTGCATCCCAAAAAGGCTTTGCCCAGTACATAGGAATAATACTGCCAATCGTTTGAAACAACCTGAAACCCCAAACGCTTGGCAAATTGCCCCACTGCGGTTGTACCTGAAAACAGGTCGCAAAAAACCCCGCCGTTAAGCTGTTTGGCATCGAGAAGATTCTGAATAAAGGGAAGTAAAGACCACTTGCTGCCGATATAGTTCAATTATGCGCCCTCTCCCGAACAAAAACTGAGCCATGCTTATGTAAACTTATTATAATGTGAGGAGCATGATTATGTCAATACAATCTCAGCAAGATTATTTCTCGAATTGAAACTCTACTTTCCAAGCGATAATACCCGCTGCATAAAAAAGGGGACGTAAATAACTACGCCCCACCAAACAGCCCAAATAAATTTTATGCAGCTATCAAGCTTGTCCTTCTTTTTGCTCGTCCGCTTTCTTCCCCAAACCCATCTTTTGTTTGAGCGCATCAAGCTCGGAATCTAGGTCGTCATCCGGCAACTTATTAATTTCGGCTTCAGTTTGAGCCGCCTTTACTTCAGCGCCACCCATCTGGCTCAAAGCCTCCTGCGCCATAATTTTGCGCTCCATGCGAGAAGAAGCTCCGGTATTAATTCCGGTAATAGGGTCTTTTTCTCCATACACCTTATTAGTCAGCTTTGCCATACCGTAACGAGCCAAAAGGGTCGGTTTGTTACTTTGCAACTCATTGTATTTTTGCCGCAACAGGGTCATTTGAGAGCGCAGTTGTTCTTGTATCTTCTTCTGCTCTTCGTATTGAGCCTGATAAGCATTAGCTTCTTCGTCCGCTTGAGCCTGCATCCGCAAGGCTTCCCGCGCCAAATCTTCACGATTCGCCTTCAAAGCACGCTCGGCTTTTTGCTCCCAATCTTGCCCTTTACGCCGAGCTTCCTGTGCCTGCAAATCCAGCATTTTTGCCTGAGTAGCAGCGCCTGTAACGGTATTTTCAGCTTCCTTGATGCTATCTTCCATCTCCAAAATAAAATAGTTCAACTGGCGCTCTGGGTTTTCAGACTTCTCCAGCAAATCATTTACATTTGCCTTGACAATCATCGTCACGCGGTCAATAATTCCTGCCATAAATTACCCTCCATTCCAATAATGAGGAAGTCAGCTTTTATTTTCAATAAGCCTGTTCATTTACTATTAATTGTCTACGCTTTTTGTGGGCTAAAGTTTCCTGAAACCAGTGGCGAAATCTGAGCGGTATCTGATCTACCGGGAGGGACGTTAGGTGGAATCTGGCTGGAACCCTTATGCAAATTTTTGGACAAATTATCTAGACGAGTGGCAGTTTCACGGCTCTTCTCTGAAATTTTCACCGCTTCATTCGCTATTTGTAAAAGGAGGCTAAGCCCGTTAGCAGTTTGCTGCGTACCACTACGTTGTTGTTGAGAAGCGCCGGAAATCTGTCGGGAAAGCACCGTAGCGTGCTGTGTAACCTCAATAACCTGTGCTGTTCGCTGGCTGGCAATAGTCAAGCTGTCAACCGCCTCGCGACTCTGATCACGGCTTTGCTCTATCCGATCAAGTACACTTTCCACTATTTTACGCAAACGCGAAATAACCTTCTGAACTTGCAAGCTACCACTTCTGGCACGTCCGGCAAGTTGATTGACCTCGTTAGCCACCACAGCGAACCTATGACCATATTCTCCGGCGCTACTGGCTTCAATTGTAGCATTTACCGCCAGCAAATGAGTTTCTTCGGCTATCTCTTGTAACACCTCAGAAAGTTGGTTAATTTCTTTTGATTGGGCTGCCATTTCGGTGGTCTGTTCTACCAATCCCTCAAGACTTATTTGCAAATCTGCCAGTTCTTCCAAGCTGGTATTCAAGGAATCTTGCCCAACCTCTGCCGATCTCAAACTCTGTTCGGTACTTTGCAAAACCCGATAAGCTGATTCGGCAATGATTTCTGCGCTTCGATTTAATTGATCTACAATTTTGGATAATTCACTGAGCTGCATAAATTGCTGGGAAATACTGGCGCTTTGTTCAAACGCTATTGCGCTCAACTCTCCGGCAGAATCGGCTAAAGCGTTCCCGGTTCCAAGTTCACGCTGTTGCACGCTCTCCAGTGCTTCCTTTTGCTGCGAAAGAAGATCATTTTGCAACTGTAATCGTTCCTGTAACAACACAAGATGGTTGGTAAATATCCCGATTGCCACAATCACCAAGCACCATAATACAACCATGCCATTATCATAGTTGGTTAATATAACGCTATGCAAAAGTCCAACAGGAATTACAATTAACTGTATCGGTAGGCTTGCCGGCAAATGCTTTATAACCGTGAAGGGGCTTTCAACACCTAAAAGATAATCCCTTAAAATGATTAACCCATAATTGGATATAACCCATGCAGAAAATGCCAGCAAAACAGCCACTAGTTGCTGCCCGGTTAATTTTTCAATATTGGTAGAACCAAACAAACGGAAGGTGGCAGCCCCTGCAAAAAAAACCAGATTAAACATTATAAAACCGTAAAAAGTGCGCCAGTTTCCCCGGCTAGTAGGAAGCAGATAGTAGTATACCGCTACAATAATAAATGCAAACACCGGTAAAAGAATAATCGGCAAGGTCAACATAGCCGAAAAAATAATAGTGGTAGCAATACTAAAGCGGGTTCCTGCTACCTGAATATTCATTAGCCCCAATGCCAGCACCAATACCAGATCAATCAGAAACTTCCAGAAAACTTGATTGGTGTAATTATTACCGGCTGAGTTACCGTAAAACCACCAGATTGTAATAGCAAGTATAGTCAAAATACTTGTTATAGAATAAACCAGTAATTTTGAAACAGCAGGTTTTGGTAGCTGAGTCTGATTAGCAGTCATTATTTGTCCCAATGCTTGTGGTTTAAACGATTGTCAATAAGTGGCAGGATTATAATATCGGTCTTACCGGAGTCAAGTCAATAGGCTATTTTGAAAACCCGCGGAATTTTAAAGTCAAAAGCCCCTTTCAAATCCCAGAAGATCAGAAGAAAGGGGCTTGCATAATAGTTCAGACCTATCAGGCTACTTCTTCGCCTAGATAGGTTCGCCTTACTGCTTCGTTGGATAGCAAGTTTTGACCGCTATCTTCAAGAACAATCGAACCGGTTTGGAGTACATAGCCGCGTGCCGCGATACTGAGCGCAGCAAGGGCGTTTTGCTCTACCAGCAGAATAGTTGTACCTTGGTTGTTAATATCAAGAATAATCTCAAAGATTTGTTCCACCAACTTGGGAGACAAACCCATACTCGGCTCATCCAGCAACAGAATCGAAGGTCTAGCCATCATGGCACGACCTATTGCCAACATTTGCTGTTCGCCACCGCTCATAGTTCCGGCTTTTTGCTTAATACGTTCTTTCAAGCGTGGAAACAAGCCGTATACTTTTTCTAAATCCTCTTGGATACCTGCCTTGTCATTTCGAAGAAACGCACCCATCTCCAAATTTTCCAGCACGGTCATGCGAGAGAAAATTTTGCGCCCCTCAGGAGAATGTGAAATACCCTTCTTGACCACCTCCTGCGCATCAATACCGTCCAAGCGCTCACCCTTAAGGTAAATATGCCCTGTACGGGGTCTGATGAGACCAGAAATGGTCTTCAAGGTGGTTGTTTTTCCTGCTCCGTTTGATCCAATTAGGGTAACAATTTCTCCCGGATTAACAGTAAGCGAAATGTTCCGAAGAGCCTGGATATTGCCATAAAAACTGGAAACTTTATCAAGTATCAGTAACGTCTTGTTGTCAACAGTCATTTATGCTTACCCTCTATTTTTGTTCATCTTTGTTCTGAGAATAGGCTTTTCCGAGATAAGCCTCTACCACTTCAGTATTTGCCTTTATTTCTGCGGGCAGTCCCTCTGCGATTTTCTTGCCAAAGTTCAGCACTGTAACCCGATCGCTAATTTCCATAACCACCTTCATATCGTGCTCAATCAACAGTACGGAAATCTCGCGGTCATGCCGTAACTGATCGATAAAACGGGTAAGGCGGGCTGTTTCGTTAGGATTCATACCGGCAGTTGGCTCATCGAGCAACAGCAACTTGGGATCGGTAGCAAGGGCGCGTCCAATTTCCAGACGGCGCTGATCGCCATAAGAAAGGTTTTTTGCAAATTCCTCGCCCTTACCACCCAAATCTACGTATTCGAGCAAGTCGAGCGCCTTTCTGTATGCCGCTTTTTCCTCTTTTACAACCCGTGGAGGTCGGAAGATAGCCCCTAACAACCCGGCTTTCAGGCGATAATGTTCCCCGACCATCACATTCTCAAGCGCGGTCATATTGGAAAATAGCCGAATGTTCTGAAAGGTGCGGGCAATACCACGCTGAGTTACCTGATGCGGCTTCAGCCTTTCCAGTTGCTTACCATCAAAAGTGATTTTACCGGTTGTAGGTTCATAAATTCCGGTTACAAGGTTGAAAAAGGTAGTTTTACCGGCTCCATTAGGTCCGATAAGACTAACGATGCTTCGAAGTGGAATTGTAAAATCCACCTTCTGAACTGCTACGATACCCCCAAAGTTCTTAGATATACCAGCAGCTTCTAATATATTTACGCTCATATATTCCCACCAAGAGCCGATCTACTTGTTTTTGTGTTTCTTGTCATGTTTATCCTGAATTGTTGACTCAGTTACAGAAGGATTGAAGGTTAGGGAATGGCTCTCTGCCATTTGTTCCAGAGGGTCTTCCGAACCGATCAACATCGGCTGCATATCTTTGCTAGAACCAGCATGCAATTCCATCTTGCGCCGTCCACTTGGGAATATACCTTCCGGGCGTACCAACATCATTGTCACCAGAATCAGACCAAACAGCAGCAAGCGGGAGTTCGTAGCCACATTAGTCAAAATATCCTTCAGAATATTTGGATCAGTGATTCTGACTCCATCTACCAATTTAGAATCAAGCTGAATACCGTCCGCCACTTTACGAACTTGCTCAGTAAAAAATGGTATAAAGTAACGGTCGGTCATGGCTAAAGCCGCGGCGCCGAAAATTACGCCCCATAGGTTGCCCAGACCACCGAGAATAATCATTGACAGCACGAAAATCGAAACGTCAAACTTGAATTGGGAAGGATTGGCTGAACCTAAGCTGTTAGCGAAAATTGCCCCGGCAAAACCGGAGAACGAAGCGCCCAAACCGAAAGCCAGCAATTTGGTTTTTACTAAGTCAATACCCATCGCGGAAGCCGCTACTTCATCTTCGCGCATTGCCATCCATGCTCTACCTATACGTGAATCTATAAGCCTTCTTATCATAAATATTGAGAAGAAGACTACCACTAGAGCAATCAGATACCATGCCTCGATAGTCGATGAAGAAAACTGGAAGTCAAACAGTTTGGGTTGCTGCAATCCCGCCAGACCGGTGTCACCACCTGTCAATTGGGTGAGGTTGTTAAAGGTAATCGGAACAATTTCGCCGAAGCCAAGTGTAACGATTGCCAAATAATCGCCGCGTAGACCAAGAGTAGGAGCACCCAATAATACGCCGAAAAGAGCCGCCATCAAAAAGCTGATAGGAAGCGCTACCCAAAAATTAGTGTGAAAAGGCGTATCATATAACTTGCTCTGGGATGCAGTGAGAAAACCCATCGTGTAACCACCGATGGCAAAGAAGGCGGCATAACCTAAGTCAAGCAACCCGGCGTAGCCTACCACAATATTCAAGCCTAGCGCCAACAGTATAAAGATGAGGGTACTGTTAACTGCCGAGAAAGTATCTGGGAATACCGTAGGTCCAAAGTTTCCGAGAATAGGTTTTGCCACGAAAGGCAATGCCAAAAAGAAAACCGCCAGCACGAAGAACCCGACTAATTTGGTGTTTCCGCCTTGAAACCGAGCAAAAGGATTTGGAGCTTTACCGGAAGGCGTAGATTGTGGTTTTGTTTGGGTATTGGTATCTGCCATAGCTTACACCTTCTCCTGCACGTTGTCGCCCAAAATACCTGTAGGGCGGAATACCATCACCAACACCAGAATTACAAACACGGATACCGCCGCCCAAACTGACAGGTTAAGGTAATTAAAAGTAAGCTGGAATACACTAGACTGGCTAATCGAATAAATCAGACCGATAAACAAGCCGCCCAATACTGCCCCGTTCACGTTGCCGATACCGCCTAGCACCGCCGCAGTAAAGGCGAACAACCCGTTCACAAAGCCTAGGTCATAGCGTACAGTGCCCTGAACCTGATAAATTCCGTAAATCACGCCTGCTGCACCTGCCAGCGCCCCACCTAACAAAAAGGCGAAGCTTATAGTGCCTTCAATACTGATGCCCATCAAAGCTGCGGCTTCCCGATTTTGTGCCACCGCCCGCATCGCTTTCCCTGTTCTGGTGCTATTGATTAAATAGCGTAACCCCAGTAAAAGGACACCAGCGCCGACTAGTACCAGAATTGCGGTTACCGGAAAGGTAATAAGGGTATCGTTTCGACCGATAATGTCACTTATTAGGTCAACGTTTGACACTCTGGAGGAGTTAGGGAATAACAGCGGGTAGCTCTTGGGAGTGGAGCTATTGAGATACAATGCAATATTTTGCAGAATAAACGAAACCCCGATAGCAGTAATTAAGGGGGCAAGGCGCGGAGCATTGCGCAACCGTTTGTAAGCAATGCGATTGATTGAATAGTTTAACAAACCGCACACCACCATCGCAATAATAATTGCCAGCAATACTGCAAATATCACGAAAAATACAGAAGTACTAGCGCTAACCGGGCGTCCTTCTTTGGCACCCAATAAGGTAGTCAGTACGGCATAACCCACCAGCGATCCCATCATAAATACATCGCCGTGTGCAAAGTTAATCAACTCAATGATACCGTAAACTAGGGTATAGCCAAGTGCCACCAGCGCAAAAAGTGAACCGCTCAATAAGCCGTTAATAATTACGCTTATTACGCTATCATAGCGGGGAGCTTCTTTAAATAATTGTTCTGCTATCAGCGGTAAAATCAGCGAAATCAGAACAATTCCACCGAACACCAACCAACCCTGTTTCTGAGAAATAGTTTCGCGTAGGACAGCAGCCCGAACTGGATCGGATTTATCATAAACAGGCAGAATATAAGCAGCAATCAGAATTGCCGGGCTAACGCCCATAAGTAGAACCGTTAAGGCTACATTCAATAATGAACCGGGTAGGTTAGCGGGCCAGGGGGTTGAATTATCCTGAATGGCGTTGAAAATAAAATAAAGCACGGTTATAACAGGCAGCGCATAAAAAGCGGCAGTTCGTAACCAACGCGCGTTATAACCCTTTTTTACCAACAGGTGTGCGCCATAAGCACCTGATCCTGCCCAAAGTAGGAGGAGTAGAAGCTTTACAATGATTTCCATCCTATATTGTATTTCCTATTCCACTAGTATTATGTCGAGCAAGTAAACTGCATAAATATGACAGAGAGCAGTAGTGTTCGTTTCGAGACTCCACAGTGAGGGGACCAGAACAAAATCGCAATAGAGAAGGGGCGGGCAATTAAGCCCGTCCCCTTGTCTTATAGATTCAATTAGGAACCGGGAGTGAACTTCGGCTTCACTACGGTGAAGTTGACCCACTTGCCATCCTTGACCTGATCGATCACGAAGTCGGTCAGGGTAGTATCGCCGTTCTTGTCAAAGCTCCACTTGCCGAGCACGCCATCGAAATCCTTGGTAGCAGCTACAGCGGCTAGAATAGCCTTGCGATCCTTTACGCCAGCGGTCTTGATAGCGGTCAAAGCGACGCTCATCATCTCGTAACCGTAAATGGTGTAGGCTTCTACGTTGCCGTATTTGGCTTTGTAGCGCTTCAGGAAGTCTTGACCTTTGGCAGGCAATTTGTCATCAGGAGTACCGGCAATGCTGGAGTACACGCCTTCAGCAGCAGCGCCACCGTCCTTGATGAAAGCTTCTTCGTTAATACCGTCAGGACCAATGAAAGGAGCCTTGATACCGGCAGCGCGGATGTCGGCTACCAGTTTACCAGCCTGCTGCTGGGTAATACCACCAAAGAAGATGGCATCTGGGTTCTTGGACTTGACAGTAGCAGCCAAAGACTTGTAGTCGGTTTCTTTACCGGTGATCGAAGCGCGATTGCTGCAATCCAGACCAGCAGAGGTGCAAGTAGCAGCAACTGCATCGGCAACGCCCTTACCATAAGCTTGGGAGTCATCGATTACGAAAACGGTCTTGGCGTTTAAGGACTTGATAAACTCAACATCGGCAGGACCCTGTACATCGTCCGCGGTTACTACACGGAAGTAGTTGCGAGTCTTGGCAGGATAATATACATCCGGCTCACCTTGCTCAGTCACGCCTTTGGCAGCGCGGGTTAGACCCGGATAAGTATTGGCAGGGCTGATCATCGCAATGTTAGCAGGGTTTAGCAACGGGATAGAAACTTTGGCAGCACCGGAGTTGAAAGTACCAAGGTAGATCATTGCATCAGGATCATTCAGCGCCTTGTTGGCGTTTGCTTTTTCCTGATCGGCATCCCACTGACCTTTGGCAGCGGTAGCATCATCCAACGCCACGTAGTCAATGGTGAAATTACCGATTTTGCCGGTACCGCCGGTAAAGTCATCCAGCGCCAATTTCGCGGCGTTTACTAAAGTTTCGGCTTGAGCCTTGCTCGAACCGGTCAACGGCAAGCTTGAGTAAATGCGAATGGTACCGCTAGTAGCACCGGCAGCGGCGGTAGTAGCGCCAGCAGCAGTAGTAGCGCCAGCGGCAGTAGTAGCACCGGCAGCAGTAGTAGCGCCAGCGGCAGTGGTAGCTGCAGCGGTGGTAGCGCCAGCAGCAGTGGTAGCTGCTTTAGTAGCTGCGGCAGTGGTAGCGGGAACTGGAGTGGCAGTATTGTCGCCGCAAGCAGCCAACAGAGCCATCACGGTGAAAGAAACTACCAGCAAAGCAAGCAACCGGAATTTCCTGGTCACACTATTCATTGTTTGAATTTCTCCTCCTGAATTGCCTTGAACAACTCATTCTTAATTGTTACAGCCGAGTAATCCAGTAAAATACTAGATAAAGCTGAAGCCAACTTAACTAAAAAACGTGGTTTGATTCTACTAACTAAGCTTTACACAATCATGTAAGCTACCCTGTAACAGGGCTTTGCAGCCGATAGGTTAACCAGACACTACCGGGCGAGGAGAGTATAAAGATGGTAAAAAGTTAAGGAAAATAGCGACTTCGCTTTGACGGGGGATTATAAGCCGATTGACTTACTTTGTCAAGCAAATCGGCATTTTGGCGGATGTGGAATAAAATTTGTAGCTTTTTTACAAAATTTTAAGAATTAGAACCATATTCTATTTGACTCCCCTATTGCGCCTCTGTAGAATTTGATAGCTTTTTTGCGAATTTGCAAAATTATAATTTCAAGAAGATAGGCTCATCAAAAAATGATTAAAGCCGAGAATTTAACCAAGTATTACGGGCGCCGTAAAGTTGTACGTGAAGTCAGCTTCGAAGTTGAACGCGGCGAAATTGTCGGTTTGCTCGGGCCTAATGGCGCGGGTAAAACCACTACCATGCGCATGATTACTGGATACCTCAATGCCAGCGGTGGCAGGGCGGTAGTTGCGGGCTTCGATGTCAGCGAAAACCCCCTAGAAGTACGAAAGCGGTTAGGCTATTTGCCCGAAACCGTACCCCTTTATAATGATATGACCGTACAGGCATATTTGGATTTTACTGCCAAGCTAAGAGGAGTACCATCCCGTGACCGCCGTCGCCGAATCGCAGAAGTGATTGATATGTGCCGAATCTCCGATGTGGCAGGTCGGGTAATAGGCAAACTCTCACGCGGTTACAGACAAAGGGTCGGGTTAGCGCAAGCTATCGTACATAACCCTGACGTAATTATTCTGGACGAACCAACAGTAGGTTTAGACCCGCGCCAGATAATCGAAATCCGCCATGTTATTCGCAATTTGGCGGGAAACCACTCAATGATACTCAGTACGCACATCCTGCAAGAAGTCAACACCTTGTGCGACCGGGTAATTATTATTAATCAGGGGCGCGTACTGGTTGATGATACTCTAGCCAATCTGGAAAGACAGGGGCAAGAGAGCGAACGTTTGCAACTGGAAGTACGAGGGAATTCTGGGTTAATTCTGCATACTTTGCAAAGTCTGCCCGGTATAACCCAAGCCAATCTCAACCAAAAAGATGATGTAGAACCGGGAACAATTAATCGGTACACCGTAGATGGAGAACCCGGTGGCGACCCTCGTGAGGCTATAGTATCTGCTCTTACCGCTAATGGCTTTGGTTTGTTAGAACTTAAAACTGCCGTTCCTACCCTTGAGGAAATCTTCGTAAAAATTATTACTGAAGATTTGCCTATCGAAGATGAGTTCGAAACCAAAAACCAGCAAGAGGAAAATCTGGATGAAAGCGAAGAGGAAGAAGATGAGGAGTTGGATGACGCACCTGCTGTTTCCAAAAATGGAATCAAACAGGCTCCTTCCTTCCTAAGCGAAAATGAAGACGGCGAGTTAATTGAACCCGATTCGTCGGACAAGCGCGATTCGGACAGGAAAAAATAAATCCATGAAAAACACTTATTACATCACCCAGCGAGAGGTATATGCGTATTTCGCCTCACCAATCGCATATGTGATTATGGCAGTCTTTCTGGTATTCAGTGGCATCTTCTTTTATAGTTATGCCATTGATGTACAGGAAGCCAACCAGATTATGCGCTCGTGGTTCAATCTGGTGGGCTTCTTTATGCTCTTCTTCGGCTCAATCGTAACTACCCGCCTGATTGCGGAAGAACAGCGCACCGGTACTTTAGAATTGCTTTTTACCTCACCGGTACGCAACTGGGAAGTGGTACTAGGTAAATGGCTGGCTTCAATGGTACTGTTTGGAGTAGCGCTACTTTTCACCTTCTATTATTTGCTTATACTAGTAATCCTTGGTGGCAAAGTTGATCTTGGTCCGTTAGTATCTGGTTACCTCGGATTACTGCTGGAAGCAGGCGTATTCTCGGCTATCGGCTTGTTTGCCAGCGCCCTCACCTTTAATCAAGTAATTGCGGCGGTTTTAAGCCTAGTATTCAGCCTGATACTTTATATTTTAGGACCATTGGTGGTAAGATCCGGCACTACCGACTGGATTGGAAACACCCTTAACTTCATCACCCTGCAAACCCATATGCAAGGCTTCGCACAGGGCGTACTGGATTTGCGTGACATTATATTCTTCATATCCTTGATAGCGCTCTTCCTGTACGGTACGGGGCAATCCATCAGCACAAGGAGGGCTGCCTAAATGCGTGGTTCTGCAACTAAACAAGTTGGGCTTTTTGCCGGCTATTTGATAGTACCGTTGTTTATAGCCAGCATAATCAGCCTCATTACTTTCCAAAAATTTGAACCTATAGTTATCGTCTTCCTGCTGGGTTTGGGAATATGTCTTGCACTATTCACCGCAACTAACCCCCAAACCGTTGGCATGATATTCAGAACCCACGCCGTCAGAAACGTGGTCGTAACCACTATTATCGTTATATCGGTTGTGGGAATTGTAGTTCTGGTCAATGTGCTGGCAACCCGTATTACGGTGCGGGTCGATACCACCAAAAATCAGACTTTTAGCATTTCAGACTCAACCGTTAAAGTGCTGGATAAGCTATCCGAGCCGGTTAAAGTCAATATTTTCTATAGCACAACTTCAGCTTCACAACGCGACAGCGCGATTGACTTGGTTAACGAGTATAAGGCACGTACCGATAAGATAAACTACCAAATCTACGACCTCCAATCATTGGAAGGTTTCACTAAAGCGCGGGATATGAAAGTTGCTACCGACCCTACCGTTGTGGTGGAGCAGGGAACTAAGCAGGAAACCGCTGCTACCATAGACGAACAGGGCTTAACCCGCGCAATTATCAATCTTGGCGCTAAGGTTGACCGACGGGTGTTTTTTGTAACGGGTCATGGTGAGCGCGGACCTACTTTTAACAGTGATGCCACTCAGGGCGATGGTTTTAGTATGGCATCCGCTGCCCTTACCAACAACAATTATAAAGTTGATACGTTGGATTTGATTACCCGAACCGGGGGAGATAAAAAACCCGTTCAACTGGTTCCGGCTACCGACATTCTAATTTTCGTTGCGCCTTCCAGCCCGATGAAATCGGAAGAAATCCAGTTTGTAACTACTTATTTGAAGCAGGGCGGACGAGCGATGTTCTTTTATGACCCGGCTAATCTGCTAAAGTCAAATTCTACCACTAGCATAAACGACATCTTGAAACAATGGGACGGCGCGCCAAAGTTCAAGGAAGGGCTGGTTTTAGAAACAGACCCCGGTTACGTTTCGCCTCAAAATCCGACAGTGTTGATACCCAACGTAGAAGCTACCCAGAACATTACACGTGGTATTGGTTCTAACCAACCGGTAGTATATGCAATCAGTGGCTCAATCGATAAAGGCACAGACACTACCGGTTTTACCTCATTGCTTACTACTAGCGCATCTTCGTACATTAAAACGGATGCCACACAATTGTCCCAAAATCAGGCAGCTTTTGATGCACAAAAAGACCAGCGCGGTCCGCTAATTGTAGCTGCCAGCTACGAAACCGCCGCAAGTGTTAGTGCAGCCACAGGCGCAACTCCCACAGCAACCGCCACAACGCCTACGCCAGCCCCAACCGGAAATGGCAAAACGCGCTTCGTGCTTTTTGCAGGTACTAACTTTGCCAGTGACAACACTTCGGTTGGTATAAATCAAGGTAGTAACTTCAACCTTTTTGTGAACTCCATCAATTGGCTGGCAGAAGCTAATGATGCAATAGTGATCAATAACAAAACACAGGATACCTCGCCTATCACCATCAGCAAGGCGCAGGATACATTTATCTATTACTCAGTCGTATTCGGTTTACCGATTTTGGTATTCTTTATCGGCTTTGTAGTCTGGTGGAGGAGGCGCTAAATTGAAACGTTATCGCCCCGCAATTGCAATCGCCGTTTTCTTCGCAGCGCTATTAGTTGTAGTGCTGCTTACTCAGCCGAGTCCAATTCAGGCACCTGCCAATGTTACACCAACGGTATCGGCAGAACAACTAAAGTTGCAAATTATCAGTTTTCCCGAAAAAGAAAGCCCCACCCGGTTGGAGCTTAAACGGGCTAACCCGGCTAAAACGACAGTTTTTAAAGTGGATGGTAACTGGAAAGTAGAGGGGCAAGACAGCTTTGTGCTGGATAGCACCACAGTCGCCGATACTGTGCGTTCGCTTAGCAACCTGAACGGCACTCAACTGGTTGATGAAAATGGTACGAACCTTGCCACCGCAGGGCTGGACAAACCAACCTTTGAAATCACTATTTCCGGTAGTAGTTTTAACAAAACGCTTCAGGTCGGCATCAGCAACACTGTAACCGGAGCTTATTACGTTAAATTGGCAGATTCGAATAAAATCTGGGCTTTAGCACCCGGTTTGATTGATCAGCTAAAAGGTTGGGTTGACCAACCGCCGCCCTTGCCACCGACTCCTACTCCGTTGCCTACGTTACCGCCTACTCCTACACCATCACCTACAGTAGCGGCTAGCGGGACACCGGATTCAAACCTGACACCTGCGCCTACACCCGTAACAACAACAGTGGCAACCACGACCGCAGCAACTACAACTGCACCGCCACCTACTACAAAATAACTAAGGCGAGTAATTAATAGACCTTAGAGGGACGCACTCCGGTGCGTCTCTTTTTTTGAAGTATTTCATTTATACTCTAATTATGTGATAATTTTTTAAGGTTTGGGGCTGTTACCTAGGAGCATTAAAATATATTAGTAAATACTTAACCCTTTTTGTAATGTTTATGACATATTATATGTTTATTACTTGAATAAATTGTAATTTATGCCACTTGAAGAGGCTGTAGAAATAATTTCTAGAAATCAATTGTAGAGCATTTTTTTAAAAGAGGTGGGAATAGCTAATGTCAATGAATCTAAATAATATAACCTATGACTCGCATGTCATTAATGACATTGAAATACATATTCCTAGCGATCTTGTTTTCGAACGAGTAGTACGGGAAAGCGCCGTGGTAGTGGCAAAGCACCTTGGATTTGTCGAAGAACGCATTGCCGACTTGCAACTGGCAGTCAGTGAAGCAGTGACAAACGCTATCGAACATGGAAACCAGTGTAACACTTCAATAAAAGTAGGCGTTAAATTTATAATCAGTCAGGACAAGCTTGCAGTACAGGTCACTGATAAAGGGCAATGGGAAAGCGCGTTGGGTGCAATGGATAACATTCCCGATAAATGGAATCTAGAAGAACGGTTAGAGCAAGACCTGACAAGAGGTATGGGATTTTTCCTGATTCAGAACCTCGCCGATAATACCGAATTGACAGCCAGTGAAGAAGGGGGAACACAATTTACCATGTGGTTTAATATTCAGAAGGGTAAAAACAATTCACAGAACGTTAATATCGAAATGGAAGGTCCAGAACCAATTTATTAGATAGCCGTCTATACAGTAACTTATGGTTTTTTTATTTAAGTAGAGAGGATTTAAAAACATGACGCTCAAAATTGAGCAAGCTAATGAACTCACTATTATTCGCATAATGAACGATAGCATAGATGCAGTTTCTGCACGTGAAATCGCCGCTGCTAATGATCAAATGCAGCCCATCACCATTATGGATTTCGGCGCAGTAATGTTTATCAATTCAGCCGGAATTTCAGCGCTACTCAAATTGGTTATAGAAGCACGCAAACAGGGTAAGAAATTATACGCAGTAAACGTTACTGCTCATCATCGCAAGGTATTCGAAATGGTAGATATGTTGAGATATATGCCAATCGCTCGTATGGAAGATTTCCTCCCGGCAAGAAAATCATAACCACAACGAAAGCAATTTGATGGTTTTGCAGCAGCCTGAAAATACAAAAAAAACCAGTTCTGAAAAACGACTCTACTGGATTATATTCGGGTTTGGGGTTATTTCAGCGTTTATAGCGCTGTTAGTGGGACTCCTTGCAAATGAAGAAACTAACAGCAGGAAAATCTGGCTCCAACTTCTGACCGCAACGGTTGTATTTGCCTATGTACTAATATTTGATATTCCCTTCTTATCCAGAAAATTCTCAAACAAGGTTTGGGTTGCCGGGGCGATTATTATAAGTGGAACTGTGTTTGCTTTCTCAACCATGACAGGGCTATACCTAAATATTCTGCAAGTGCCATTAATTCTGGCAGCCGGGCAACGCCTAAACAACGGGCGATTGATTGTCTATTTGAGTACATTGGCTTCAATTATTCTAGCTGCTGCTGAATTGATTTTTTGGCTCACCGGCTGGAATAAAGCTCAACCTGATATACAGATTGTAGTGCCGGTAATCGTAACCTTGTCCTCCTTGGGTTTGACTCTCGTTTTATACATGGGTAGACAAAACCTAGTAATTGACCATTACAAACAGGAAGCCGAGAGCAAAGCCAGCGAAATGAAAATTGCGCACGAAATCCAGTCCAGCCTGATGCCACCCAATACAATTACTACCGATAACTGGAGTATGGTTGCCCGATCAGTTCCGGCGCAGGAAGTGGGCGGGGATTTTTACGAATATATTCCATATCTCAATAAAATTGGCGGTATTGCCGTAGGCGATGTAGCCGGCAAAGGTATTCCCGCCGCGCTACAAATGGCAGTAGTGCGTACTGTATTCCGCATCGAAGCGCGTCGCCGTATCTTTCCTAGCGAAACTATTTATTCGGTAAATACAGCACTCCAAGCAGAACGCGGCTTCGGGATGGTCACAATGCTATACGCCTTTGTTGACCCCACCACCAATACCTTGCACCTTGCTAATGCGGGACATAATTACCCGATCATTCTCAATGAACGGTTGGAAGAAGTAGCAATGCCGGGTTTGCCTTTGGGAATCGCCGAGGGAGTCGAATACGAAGAGCGCCAGATAAAAATTGCGCCCGGCACCAAAGTGATTTTTTATACCGATGGAGTAGTAGAAGCCATAAATGTGAAAAACGAAATGTATGGCTTTGATAGGTTCCGTGAGGCAATCAAATATTACCAACATTACGAAACGCATGAAATGATCGACAGATTATTTAATGAGATTTCGGATTTTACTGCGGGCGCACCCCAAAGCGACGATATTACTATAGTGGTTTTGCAATACCTGCCAGTTACTGCCAAAACAGATCCAGAAGAGCAAAAGCGCGATTTGGAGTTGATGTTTTCGGGAGCAAATCCGCTTAAAAACTCTGATAAGAGTGTCTCTGAAATAGAGATGGAAACCGAATCGATTAATTGGATCTAAATATTACAAGGTCTTAATTGGTTAAAGAAACTATTGCTATATCTATTTGTTAATATAAAATAGGGATATAGCCTAAAGCGGTTGGCAAAGAATTGCCGTTATGAGAAGGGTATTCATAAATAATCGGTTCTTAGTTTTAGACCGGATACTGCCAGGGTAATAGATTCAAAGAGCTAAGGGGAAAATTCCCTCGAATTTAAAGCTCGAAAGGCGTGGTAAAAATGAGTTTTGGTCGGGAAAGTAACACTCCGGCACCTGCATCTCTCGGCAACCAACCGATTGCCAAAATCGGAGAAGGCTATCAAAAGCTGGATGACCGATTGTTGATTCTTGACCTTGACACCTTTATCGGCAGTGAGCGTTTCATGAGCGGCTCCAGCCTCGGGGCAGCTTTCGGCACTGGTATGCGCGCGTATCTTGATGGGCGTTATACCGAATCGGTTCAAGAATTCAAGCAAGCGCTTATCGCCGCATACGTAGAAGGTAATGAGAACACCCAGATTTGGGATCGCGAACGCGCCATAATTCATCTCTACCTCGGCAATTCCTACGCCTTTCAGGATTCCTGGAACGAAGCTCTAAACGAATATATGAACGCCACCCAGGTTGATAGTCAACTGGCGGAGGCGCATTACAATATGGGAGTCGCGTTCCGGGCACTCAGCAAACTGTATGAAGCGGTTGCAGCTTTCAAATACGCCCTCCAGTATAACCCTGAGTTATACGAAGCCCGCTTTGCGCTTGGTCGGTGCTATCACGAGTTAGGCGATTACGCTCACGCTTATATTTCTTACACGATTGCCCGACAACTTCGCCCTAACGCGGCTGAACCAATCTATTACCAAGGTTTGTTGCATCAGGCACACGGTGAAATGAAACAAGCCGCCAAGTGTTTTGCCGAAGCGCTTCAGGTTGAACCTGATTATATGCGAAACGCCAATGCGGTGGTAGACTCCGAATTTGGAAGCGGTGAGCAAGACCCAAGTTGGTATTACCGTTTGGCGGACGAACTCAAGGCACAGGGAAATGTGGTTGGGGCATTACGCGCCTATCAAGCGCTCTTGCAAGCAAAGCCCGACGAAACCCGCGCCCGTTACTATATGGCAAATATTATGGCACGCCAGCGAGAATGGGAGCGTGCTATTGTCGATTATAAGCGTGTGCTGAAAGATGATCCAGAATTTTATGCGGCACGTTATAAACTTGGGCTGGCGTATCGCGCGCTACAACGTCTCAAGGAAAGTTATCATACCCTAGTACAATGTGCGCGCCAACAACCCCATGATGGCGTAATATTTCTGGGTCTGGGAATAGTCCTGACCGATTTAGGGCAGCTAAACCTATCTATAAAAGCCTTCGAGCGTGCCGCCTACCTACTACCAGAAGAACCACAAGTGCATTACCGACTCGGACGCGCCTTAATAAGCGCCGGTTACGAATCGCGGGCGTTGGCGGCTTGGAAACGCGCGATTGAGTTAGACGAACGGTGGGGCGCTGCCCGTTATGACTTAGGGTTACTTTACCTCAAACGAGGGCGCTACTACGAAGCGGCGGAAGCCTTCGAGTCGGTTTACAAAATGCACCCGGATGACCTTGAAACGGCATACTTCCTAGCAGTTGCCTACAAAGAAATCGGGCGGTTGGAAGAAACTATCGAACTACTCAGCAAAGTAGTAGAAGTGCGACCGGAACATTACATGGCTCATTTCCATTTGGGCGCAACCTATTTGCGAGTGGGTAATGCCAATGACGGTCTTAAACACATCAGGGAGTACGAACGGCTGAAAGGCATTCAGGTTAAGCGTTCCAATAACTCGGCGAATCTCCAAAAAGCGCTTAAAGAACAGTTAGAAGAAAAGCAACGTAACGGAGAACTTACCCCTGCCCAAATGGAAGCAGCTGAAATTCGCGCGCGCATTGTTCGCAATATGCCGCATTCTCATTATAACTCTCGGCAAGACTCTAGCTCCGCGATCAATGGAAACACCGCCCAACCGGGTATATCTTTAAGTAAAAATTAGTGCAATTCTATTTTGCTTCCCCTAACCCCTCCATGATCAAGAGGGGTTTTTGAGCTTGTTGAAAGTATAGGTATCTGCATTTATAATAGCCGTGCAAATTTATACAAGAACAATGTATTGTTTTAGAAAGGTTTTATAACGTGAGCTTGACCGATAATAAACCGGAAACTATTCAAAATACTACAAACACTGATAAGCACCTTTTCTCGCCTATCACTATCAAAGGCGTGACTTTTCGCAATCGAATAGTGGTTTCACCTATGTGCCAGTATAGCGGTGAAGATGGGTTCGCCAACGACTGGCATCTAGTACACCTCGGCAGTAGAGCAGTGGGTGGAGCAGGTTTGATTATTGCCGAAGCAACCGCAGTTGAGGCACGTGGACGCATCAGCCCCAACGATCTGGGAATCTGGAAAGACGAGCATATAGAAATGCTCAGCCGAATTACGCGCTTTATTAAAGAGAACGGTTCAGTGGCAGGAATCCAACTGGCGCATGCCGGACGCAAAGCCGGCGTGGCACGACCCTGGGAGGGCGGGAAGCCGGGTGGTTGGCAAACTGTTGCGCCTAGCGCAGTACCCTTTGAACCATCGCATCCCGTACCGCACGCGCTTACCCTCGCTGAAATCGGAGAGGTAATCGCCGCTTTTGGAGTCGCCACCAAACGTGCGGTTAGCGCCGGATTTGAAGTAATAGAAATTCACGGGGCACATGGCTACCTAGTTCACGAATTTCTCTCGCCCATCTCTAATCTGCGAACCGATGAATATGGCGGCAGCTTTGAGAATCGCGCCCGGCTATTGCTAGAAATTGTGAGAGCGGTAAAAGCCGAGTTGCCTAGCGAGTTGCCCTTATTGGTGCGGCTCTCTGCCACCGATTGGCTACCCGATAACCCCGATAGCTGGAAACTAGAAGATACAGTGCAGTTAGCCCGCCTATTGAAAGAAGAAGGGGTTGATGTTATTGATGTTTCTTCCGGTGGAAATGCCTATAACCAGAAAATCCAGCTTGCACCCGGCTATCAAGTTCCTTTTGCCGAAGCCATACGGCAAGGTGCAGAGATATTGACGGTAGCGGTGGGTCTCATTACCGGAGCAGAACAGGCAGAGCAAATTGTAAATAGTGGCGCGGCAGATTTTGTAGCGTTAGCGCGTGAGTTCCTGCGCAACCCCTATTTTCCATTGCAAGCTGCCAGAGAACTTGGTCAGGACATTACATGGTCGCCCCAATATATGCGGGCAAAATAATGGTCAATCGGCAAATTCACTTTTAAGGGAAGTCTGTTATAATATTAAAAACTGACTTATTTTCACTTTCAAGGTCACTTAGTGTTAGTATCAAAAGCATCAGCCAGATATTACACCAAAACTTTATAGACAGGCTGTGCATACCGCGATTTCGATTGTAAATAGTAATGGCGCAAAAAGATAAAACTTGCCCTTCCTGTGGCAGAATTTACGAACCTCTCGATTGGGATGGTCCTGATTGCCCATTCTGCGAAGTTAATCTGGAAGAAGTAGGCACAAATTCCAGCTTGATTTCGAATTTAATTAGCACAAAATTGGAATGGCCCGCCGGGCAAAAGCGTAAAATGATAACCCGGGTTGGCGGCAATATGAATGCGCAACTTTTAAAAGCTCAACTTGAGTCTTCCGGTATTCCGGTCTATCTGGAGTCTGAAGCAACAGTGCTGCTTGGGGATATGCAAGAAGTTCATATTTACGTGCCGGAAAACATGGCGCAAGAAGCTATTGCAATAATTGGTTCGGTATGAAGAATTCGCACAAAATTGTTCTTTACAGCAAACCCGGATGCCACCTCTGTGAAGATGCAAAGGAAGCGCTCAATTCACTCTCCGGCGAATTTGATTTTATTCTGGAAGAGTTTGATATTAACGAAGACTCTACGCTTTATGAACGTTACAAATACACTATTCCGGTGATGGTAGTGGACGGGAAAATTGAATTGGAAGCGCGTATAAACGCAAGCAAAATTAGACGCGCTTTTAATGACGGGTATGGCCCAACTTATCGTATCCTTAAAACCAAAGCTTAGTTGTACTATACGAATTGGCTGAAAAAATGCAGACCTTATTTAGACTTGGCAAAAAGCTGGTAGATCTAACTCCTATTCCTTTCTGGTTTGCGCAGGGACGGCGAGAGTTGCGACAACGTTACCGGGATGGAGTATCAATCCTTTTCTACGCTGCCTCTGAGACCTTCTTTGATGTAGAGATTCGTGGACGTAAAAATTTTACCTTTACCCCCGGAACTTTGATTGCATGTAGTCATAAGCGCGATGCCGATGTCGCTATAGTCATACCTCATTTATACAATTTCCGCCGTCCTACTCGCCAACGCCGTATGCGCGGATTATACGAAGTAACCCGTGACGATTTTATGGAAAAAGGCTTTCTGGTAGCTTATTTTCCATGGCTGGATTGGGCGCGACCTGTACTCGCCCGTATCAATATTGCGCGTCCGATGCGCGACCTGCAAACCTGCCCCGTTAAATTACCGGATGAGCAGACTATTAGCCAACTTTTGCAGGAAACCATTCGGATTGAAGGCAATCTGAAGGCGATTGAAGCAATTGAGGACGAGTGGCGGGTAAAAATGCTGGGTACAGAAGCAAATAACCCTCGTTTAACCTTGAAGGATGCTTTCTTGCGTGCCCCCCTAGCTTTGTTATCTCAATATGCCACGCCACGCATCTTCAAAGAGCACCTGTATATCCGTATTCGTGAGCGCCATTACCAGTTGATGAAACAACAGTTGCATGGTATGACACGTATCCTCGAACGAGGTGGCTCAATTTTCATTTTCCCCGAAGGCAAGGTAACACCTAACGGTCGTTTCGGGAAAATACGTGCCGCCCTTACCAGAGTAGTTCAAGGAGCACGTACCGAAGTTCGTATGCTTCCCGCCAATGTCACCTATGATTACATGGATTCAGTTCGTCGCCCTAAAGCTATTATGGTAATCGGCAAGGAAATAACTAATATTAAAAGCTTCCCCAAAAATGAACTGGCAGATTTGGTGGGCAAGGAAATCGCCGGATTAGCCGTTCTTACGATGAGCGGGCTTGCCAGTCGTTACTTGCTAGAAGCGGTTGAAAACGGCAAGGATAAAGTTCATTACGCTATTATGCGCGATGAACTTTGGAATCAACTTTGTGAGCTTAAAGCAACGGGGCTTGAAGTGGATATGCGGCTTGAAACTCGCGCCGGATTTGAGAAAAGGCTGCAAAGCTATATTCATTATTGCAAAAGCAAAGGTGGGATTTTTCTCTCCGAAGTGACGCGACAGGAAAGCAAAGCGCAAGTGCGAGACAGCGAGTGGTTAGCGCTAGATGTACTGGCTTTAAACCGCAAGGAATGCCACAAACCCGGTGATCATCCGGTACTATACTGTGCAAATGAACTGATGAGTTTGCTGGAAGCGCGAGATTTGGTGGAAGAGCAAGTTGCCGAAACCGACAATGTTATTTCTTTCCAAAATTACCGCCGACAGGGCAACGCCGTATAAAGTTAGTAACAGTAATAAAATTAAAAGGGCTGCCGGAGATTAACCGGAAAGCCCTTTTTTGATTAGTGGAATAGCAGATTTCACTTTCGCTAGGGGAGCAGTTGGAACATGACTTTTGTTAGTAACTGTTCGGGAGGAGTGTCAGCAGGATCGTTCAAATACATTTCGCAGGCAATTCCGGTCGGAGTGTAGCCATTTTCTTTAATCCAAGTAGAAAGAGTCTCATAAGCAGAACCAACTTCTTGGTACGAGCCTTTGTATAAGCAGGTAGCATATTTTCCAGCCGCTATTTCATTGGCGATAAATTCGCCTTCGCCTGCAAGCGGCTTGGAAACAGGGAAACCTGCCTCTACATCAAGGTTTTGCATATCCATATTGTAGTACATAGCAAAGGGTGGTCCAGCAGGTGGCGCATTCAATTTACTCAGATATTGAAAAACCATCCCATAAGCTTTGCCAAAAAACTGAGGTAATTCTTGTGCACTGGTTCTAGTGCGCATGGATAATACAGGTTGCGCAGCTAACTCTTCAAGTCCACAGGTTAAGCCCATAATGCCCGTTCTCCTTTCTTATTGCACACTTCTATAAAATCAGATGGCATAAATAGTATAGCAAGCATTAGTCAAAACTGACATTAATTTTAGTAAAAATGTTCTATACATTTCAAAGGGAAAGACTGCAAACTTGTGACTTCCCGACCTTATATTTCTAACTATTAGTTTCCACGCATGCCAACCTTACAGCGTAGCGCCAAGAATCCAGGGACAAAATTCTTCCTCACCGATTCCCTGCGCCTCACTCTTACTTTGCTTACCACTGGCAACCGCAATGACCTCTTCAAAAATGCGCCTACCCACTTCCTGAGTGCTAATCCCATCAAGCACCACGCCCGCATCTACATCAATATCGCCCGGCATATTTTCATAAAGGGTTGAATTGGTGGAAACTTTGATGGAAGGCGCGGGCTTGAAGCCAAATACAGAACCGCGTCCGGTGGTAAAAGCAATCATGTTTGCGCCACCCGCTACCTGCCCCGTAGCTGAAACCGGGTCATAGCCGGGCGTATCCATTATCACCAGACCACGCTCGGTGACAGGATGGGCGTATTTATAAACTGCGTTCAGTGGGGTAGAGCCACCCTTCGCTATTGCGCCCAACGATTTTTCATAAATCGTAGTAAGACCGCCCAGTTTGTTACCGGGCGTAGGGTTATTATCCATTTCCATTCCATTAATCGAGGTGTAATGTTCCCACCACTTGAAGCGTTCCAGCAACGCCTCGCCGACCTCTCGGCTTTTGGCGCGCCGGATTAGCATATGTTCTGCCCCGTAAATTTCAGGAGTCTCACTGAGAATCGCCGTGCCACCCTGCCTTACCAGTTCATCCACGCAAAAGCCAAGTGCCGGATTAGCAGTGATGCCACTCCAGCCATCGCTCCCACCGCACTGTAGCGCCAACGTTATTTCGGAGACAGGAATCGGCTCACGCTTGACAGCGTTTACTTCCGGTAATAAATCACCCACGATGCGTGAAACCTCAGCCACTACCCCAGAGATGCCGTGATTCTCCTGAATAGTGTAGAAAAGCGGCTTTTTCCAGCTTGAGTAATTGCCGTTTTCGCCCGACAAACCCATGCTCTCAATCATGTCACGCACCTGATTGATTTCGCAGCCCAAACCAACCAATACGTATGCGCCCACATTGGCATTAACCGCCATACCCGCCAGAGTACGCTGGAGTTGTTCAACCGCATCGCTACCAAGGCGCATTCCGCAACCGCTCTTGTGAGTTAGCCCGATTACCCCATCCACATTTGGAAAATCACGCAAGGTTGCTTCTCCAAAACGATTTTGAATCAGGCGAATGGCGCTGGCTGAACAATTGACCGTACCGATAATGGCAATATAATTGCGGGTAGCAGCTTTCCCATTGGGACGTTTGTAGCCCATGAAGGTGCGGCGCAATTCGGGCGCTACATATTCTACTTGGCTATAATCTACTCCAAATTCATAATTCTGGTTCAACGCGCCTACGCTCAGGTTATGGGTATGAACATGCTGCCCAGTTTGAACCGCTTGCGTGGTAAAGCCGATCACCGAACCGTAACGGCGCACCGGACTTCCTACTGCAATATCCCGCAGCGCCACCTTATGCCCCGGCTGAATTAATTGCACTACTTCCACCAATTTTCCGGCATCTTGCGCATCATCGGGTAAGCGCAGTAGCGCCCCTGACAGCAGAGTCATGCGAGCGATTGCTACATCATCGCCGGGATGTAATAGCACCGCTACCTCGCGCAAGTTTACAGGTTCTCCCCGCTTGGGAGTAGAATTTATCGCCAGATTTATATTATTCGAGTTCATACGCACTGAATCCATAATTTTCCTATCGCCAATCTTGAATTTAAAGTCATTTTTGCTATTCTAGTCCAATAAGCTATATATGTGCCACTACTTACTCCAGAAAGCCAGTTCACCAACCCCTGCTTTGTAATATTGTCCGCTGTTCGTACCATCCACCTGCAATATATAAATTTGCGGCTCACCCGGCTGTGGTTGCAAGATAGCAGCTTTATCATAACCCCCGAAAACCAGCGCCTTGCTATCCGGCGACCAGATAGAATCACTCTGGCTATACTGATCAGAATAGCCCAAAATCTGAGCGGTTGCTTCACTCGGTCCCCATTCCATCAGCAGCGCGCTTTTTTTAGAAACTAAATCGTACACAATCCAAGTGAAAATATTGGAAGTAGGGTTGAGAGTGACATAGGCAATTTTGCGAGAATCGGGCGACCAGAAAAACGCCAGCACGATTCCATCATCAATTTTGGTCTTGGTAGCAGCGGTAACATCCGCCAGATATAAAGCATCGTAAAAATCCCCGGTAGTAGCTTGTGACATAAAAGCCAGTTGCTTGCCATCCGGCGACCAGTTAAAGGACATACCCTCACCGTTGCCAACCTGACGGCTTAATTCTTTGCCAGCTTTATCTGAAATAACCAACGCCTGTGGTTTACCGGGACTATCAGCCGCAGCTACATAGGCAAAACGTGTGCCGTCACTCGACCATTCCGGCGCTCGAAAAGAACCCGGTTTAAACGGAATATTCTGATTCTTGCCACCCGGATTTTTTGCATCAATAATATTGAGAGTGTCATTATTAGCATCAGTAGTATGAACTAACAAAGTAGCATTGTCTGAAGCCCAACTACTGTACACTGGTTGCCCTTCCAGCAACTTGCGGGGTGCAGATGGTTTAGCTACAGACCCAGTAGAAGTATCAGCCACCTGTAATTCAAGCGTTCCATTTCCGCCCACCAACATACTAAGAACGTTTCCATCCGGTGAGAAGTTCAGATAAATACCACCGGTTGGCTCACTATCCCGTACTTTATAGGCGCTTGTACCGTCTTCCTTTACTACCCACACATCCGAGGTGACCAACGCCCCGCTCTTTATATTCAGAGAAATAGCTGCCAGTTTCTTACCATCTTTGCTCCATGTCGGGAAAGCAAAGATTTGACCATCGCCGCTTTGAACCGGGTTAACACCTGCTTGTCCCAATAAAATTTGTGGGCTTTTTCCATCCAGACGAGAGAGATAAAGTTGTCCATCATTGCCCACAATACTAATTTTACCCGGTAAGCCCGTTGGAAGCGGTTGCGGGGTAGCAGGTGGCAAAGTAGCGGTTACAGGCGCAACAGTATTTGAAAGGGCAGTTGTAGCCGCAGTAGTCGCTGCTAGTGCAGTCTGTGCGACGGTAGGAAGCAGTACCACCGGGGTAGAGGTAGCACTGGCGGTAGTTGCAAGCGCAACAGTTGTAGAGGCAGGAGAAGTGGGTTTTGGCTCGTCTCCGCACGCTGCCAGCACCAAGCCTAATAGTGCCAGAACGGGCATTATACGCCCAACCCATATAAATTTATCTTTCATAGTTATCCTTTTCTATTAAGGGGTTTTGATTTGTGCTGATTTTATCACTAAATAGAGGTTGTAAGTAACTTGTAGCGAATCCGAAGCTCAATTAACGCGATTTAGCTTATTTGCGACTTTAAAAACTCCTGTGCTATAATTTCGCCCGGTTGTTGGGTAGATAAAAGTTGGATTTCTTATAGGTTAATTCTGCTTTTTGCACATCTGGAACATTTATACAAAGAATCTCTAGCAAAAGGAAGCTTCTGGTGCAAAAGCCCGTCGGCAGTACCAAATCCAGTATAGGGCTTCAACTGGTAGTACCGCTGGCTTACCTGCTATTGGCATTGTTATACACCTATCCTCTGGTTTTGCACCTAACCGAATCTATCCCGGCAAGTTACCCCGATAGCAACCAGAATATCTGGAATTTTTGGTGGGTACGCACCTCCCTTTTTGAACGGTTCAAAAACCCCTATGTTACCGACGTACTTTTCTATCCTTACCGAAATGCTGCAAACCCTCTTCAGCTTTATTACCATACGCTGCAACCTACCCTGAGTATTCCGGGTGGCATATTAGCAAGTTTTCTGGGCAACGCGGCAGCTTTCAACCTAATAATTTTAACCGGATATGTTGCTACAGGTTGGGCAGCGTATGCGCTGGCGCGTTATTTCATGGGTTACACTTCTTACATTGCTCCTTTTCTGGTGGGCGCGTTCTACAACTTTGGGGCATACCACCAGCACAGTGTGGGACGCGGACAAATCAACGTTCACTGGCAACAATGGATACCGCTCTACCTACTATTTCTGCATAAAGCTCTGTCGAAAAGTTCCACCAAAAACACTTATTTGTACCCAATGCTGGCAATCCTGTGCCTATGGCTGACTTTTTACAGCGATTGGTATTATTTTACCTATCTGGGAATGTATAGTGTAGCCTTATACCTGTTTATGATCTGGCGCAGTTTCAGGAAGGGCAAAGAAGGGTACAACTGGCGCGAACTTAGTCTTAGAGCTATAAGCATTGGAGCAGGCGGGTTACTATTGCCAGCCCCTATTGCGCTTGGAGCTTTTCGTAGCAACAGCGATGGTTTTCTGGTTTTCAATTACGACCTGTCAAGGCAAGAAACCATCCTCGAATCAAGCCCACTCTTCGGCTTATTTAACCCCGAACGTAGTGATGGTTACCGCACCAATCCCTATTATCTGGGCTTTGTAGCGTTGGCATTGGCAGGATTAGGCTTGTGGGTGTGGTGGCGAAGTGAAAATAAGCGTTGGCTGTGGTGGTGGTGCGGAATAACACTAGTAACATTGAGCCTTAGTCTCGGTCCATATTTGCGTCTTAACTTTAGCGATGATCCTGCCACACTATTGAGTAGCGGCATCCCAATGCCCTACCAATTGCTTGAAAAAATCCCTCTTTTGAATTTAGCACGTAGCCCGTTACGGTTGCTTTCGCTGGCTACGCTAGGTATCAGCCTGATGGCAGGCTATGGGGCAGGCTGGATCATAAGTAAATGGCATTTCCTACGATTCCCTAAATCTAGGTATGGAATAGCCGCCACTCTGTTATTGGCTTTATTCATAGCTGATACTTTGGCGCTACCGCTTAAACAAGACTCGTTATACTACCCCACCTATTTTCAAGAAATCGGCAAAGATTCCGACCGCAGTTATGGTCTGTTGGAGTTGCCTATCACCTCCCACTATACCCGCGACAGTCGCCGTATGTTCTTCCAGACCATCCACCAACACCCTATTGCGGGAGGTTACGTTTCCAGACGTGTAATCCAGCTTTACGAAGGAATAGAGCCAATCGGCGCGTTTTTCAATTTCCCTCCACAAAAGTCGGAGGCTATTTTTGCAGCTAACCCACAGCCGCAACTAAAATTGCTACAGCTTTACAACATCCGGTATGTGGTTTTATACCGAGATGAAGGCTTATTCAGTCAGGAAGATATAAAAGGTCTTGAGGAATATTTAAAGGGGCTGAGCGGCGCTGCGGTATTTGATGATGGGCGTACCGCAATTTTCCATGTGCCGTCTGCAACTGATAGCCAGACAGCGTTGCTGGCAACGAGCGGTGGTGGCTATGAAGTTCAGAAATTGCCGGATGGACGCGCCTATCGCTGGGTGGAGAATCGGTTGGAAATTCAGATTGTGACAGCAAAAGCCGGGGAAGTACAACTCGATTTACAAGCATGGAGCTTGGCAGCAGGCAACCATCTCGAAATAACCTTAAATGGGTTAACCCAACCGCAGTTGAACTTAACGCAAACACCTCAACCACAAACCTTAAAACTTAACCTTAAAACCGGAAGCAATTTGTTGAGTTTTACCAGTTTATTGCCCGCTGCCTTTCCACAAGAGCTACAAATGCCGTTCAGTGATACACGCCGTTTGGCATTTGCAATTGGTGATTTGAGCTTACAAAGTTAGCCTAGCATAAGAGTTATCATCACTTCTTACCTCAATTTTTACAGTATTTAACATCAGAGTAATTAGTTCTACAAAAAATAGAGGTGTAGTGGAAACTACTGAAGCATTCTTGAGCTTACTTTATCATGCAAACAAGGTAAATGGCTCAAACTGTCTCGACTGGTTGAAACATGCTAGCTTAAGTTAGCTCGGTTTGGTGTTATCCAAAACTGGTTGGGTCGGTCAGTATATCCTATTTGGGTTTTGTAAAGGTCCAGATACAAAATCCCCATACGGGCTTTCTGGACACTGGAACAGGAGCGCAGCTTTATGAGTATTCAGCTACGTCCCGCTGCACCAGTAATCAACCGTCCCGCCTTAAACAAGGCCGCCGAACTCCATGTGCGAGGCTATAACTGGTATCAGTTGTTCGCCTTCCCACGTACCGAAGACCAAATATTCGGTGGACACCTGATTGTCTCAGGTATGATCGGGGTAATGGTAGCTTTTAATATCGGGAGTGGTATTACAGCGCCGGGAAACTACTTTTTTCTCTCCATCGAGCCGCAACTATATAACCTCGGCATCGATACTAAAGAGAAGGTGCTAACCTATGCACTGATTCACATAATCAGTGGGCTAGGTCTCATTTTGTTTGGCTGGTGGCATTACCGCAACCGCATCCTGCAAGCTGCGGCTCTAACCTATGCAAAAGCATGGGGCGGTCACCTAATTTACATTGCATGGTGGTGCTTTGCTTGGAACCTGTGGTCGCTGCTGGTTATGCAGCGCGGTCCTGTTCTCTTTGGAATAGGCTTGACCGATGCCGCACAGAGGCAAGCTAAAATCATTCCGCTTATGAATTTTGACGGTTTCCTATTGTTACTGGCATGTGCTTTACTTATAGCTGGTGTAGTTACGTATAGAAAACCGCCAACATTTAATCGGCATTTGGAAGACCCGAAAGCGCAATTGCACGTTAACCTCGTGATATTCGGCTGGACGGGCATGCTTTACAGCGCATTCGCTTGGTTCACCTTCCCTAGAGGTGAAAGTGCCGCTTTGGGGCAATGGAGCGACGTGACTCTAAACCTATTTGTTTGGAACCATGTCAACTGTTGCGCGCTTTATATCTTCGGTGGTGTGTTCCACGGCGCTCAATATTTGTGGGATGTGCGTGACGACGACACCAAGAATCCTTGGGTTATATCCAAGTGGATTAGGTGGTTTGACAAAGAAGATAGGCAGGTAGATATATCGGTCATATGCTTCTTCTTCGCCTTCTTCACTGGCTTCTCAGCTTGGGGTGTAATGGGTATTAACTCACTGGTGGACTTCAAGATATTCCCACCAGAGTGGTATATCGACTGGCTACGCCCTTATATACTTGAAACTGTTTGGCCCGGTATATTACATGTCTGGCCCGGTTATCAAACCAGTGTAAGCGACTGGGTATTCTTACACGCCTTAACATCTGGCTTCTTCTTCGTGATGATACCGCTCTCACGTGCGGTCTTCTTCACCAGGCGCAGCCCGCTATTTGATGCAAAAGGCATAACCAAACGTAGTTTTGACTATCCTTGCCTTGGTCCCGCTTACGGTGGTACGTGCGGTTTCTCCATCCAGGATCAAATCTGGTTGGCGATGTTGTGGGCTATCAAACCCTTGAGCGTCATTGTTTGGTACATGATGGGAGCGTACTTTGGCAGCTTCCAGTATGCTATCGACCCGAAAGACCCCGCCGGGCCTCTGAGTTTCCCCGGTAGGCCAGGTACTTTGTTCTATATCTTCCAAGCTACTAGTAAGATATGGAATGATGGTCATCTAACTATGATATTATATTATGGTCATTTGATCTGGTTACTAAGCTTTATGTTCTGGTTTATGTACCGTGGCTCACGTCTGGAAGGTGCATACATACTATCACGCTTCCTCAAGCGGCACTTTAACATCAATCTAGTGCCTGAGCAGTTCGTCACTACCCTAGTGGGTAGCCGTTTCCTCGGTACATGCTTTTACTATGGCGGTACTTTCACCTGCATCTTTACCTACCTAGCAGTAGGTTATTCCTGGAGACCGAATATCGGGGTGCCAGTTTTAGTACCACTGCCTGCCCCGTAAGAAACCCGATGGACTAACTTTCGCTGTTTACCACTTCAACTCAACAACACCCCGCCTTGTATAGGCGGGGGTTTTTGTTTTATAGGACTTTCTCGCTTGATCGCTTGAAACAGAAAGAATGAACCGGGATTAGATTATGCCCCTTGCCTGAAAAGGCGAAAGCCCTTTCATAATTTCGGGCAAATATTCTCAGGTTTGAAAACCGGATTAGCGCTTCCAAAACGGTTCATCGCTTCTATCAAACTGCGGTTTTGCTGTGAATAATTAATTGCCGTGGCACAACCTTCGGCAATTGCAGCGGTAGTTGAGGGGAATTTGCCAGAGCTTACCGCAATATTAAAAGCTTTAGCCCAACCTGCATAATTCCCATCCTTCAAGCTTGCCTCCTCCATTACCGTTTTTGCCCGTTCAAGGTCTCCTTTTAAACCGTAGGCTATGCCCAAACGAAACCGAGCAAAAGCGGTGAGTACCTCGCGTTCCTGAATGGCATCTTCAGAAGTTCCCTGAGACTCAACGAACCAGAGTTTGAGAGTGGAATCGGTTAACGAGCCATAATACAAATCAATTGCTTGGTTTAAATCACCCTTGTCCAGAGCCGCATTGCCATCCAACACACGATGATATAAGAAGAAAGAAGTAGCAAAGCGTGTTTCAGCCAACTTCACACTTTTACTAGCAGCATCCCAACGCCAATATTCGGAACGGGTGCGCTGCAAACCGGCGCTTGGCGAATTAATAGTGCCACCGATAAGTATCAAAGCTGGTAACGTGCCAACGACAGGGTTTTGTTCAATACTTAGTTGGGCAGTGGGCATTGAAGGTACGTCAGGAGTCAGGTCGGTAAACTTGCCATTATTCCAACTTACTGCATGTAACCGTAAAATACAGGTGTTTGAACCGCAAATAAGCTCAGAAAAAACTATATCAGGCAATTTATCTCCGGTAAGATCAATAATCTTTTCCAGTTGTGGGTGCAAAAAATCTTCTTCGGCATCAAGCTTGAGGGTTCGAGAACGTAAAAAACTAGCGCTCCATTGGTTTTTGTTGCCTTTTAGCAACAATAGAAACCCGGCATCTCGTTGAATGGTGGGTACCTCGCTCCAACTTTCAGCAACGGTCGCCACCAGTTCCGGCTGCCCATCTCCATCCAGATCGGCAGCTTCCACCGCGCTATTTAAACCGATAGCATTCCAATTTAGTAATAAATCACGGAGACGATTCTTAGCAATTGCCGGGTCTTTAGAGGGCAAGGCATCAGGTTGCTTGTTTAGCCAAGCGGCGATGCTGTTGGCAAGTTGGTCGGGTTTAGCAATTGTAAACGGTGGTGGGGTTGGCAAAGGTTTGGTTTCAGGAGTAGAGGTGGGGCGGTAAGTTGGCGTAGGAAATGGAGTCGGAGAGGAAATCGGTATTAAGGTAGGAGTAGCAAATACAAGAGTGGGTAATGGAGTGAGCGGTTGTGGCGTAACGGTAGGGGTAAAAACAGCGTGAGTGACCACTACTACTGGGACTGTAGGGTTTTTTTCTTCGCCGCAAGACGACAAACCGAGCAAAAGAATTAAGATTAGAATCAAAAGAATTAAGAATTGCGAATTAATCCTTTGCATGCATTTCTCCTGCGATTTTTACGTTGATTGTTCGATAAGTTAAGGTTATTATATAAAGCATAATTGGAACTGCGGCAAATCAGGCGTGTTGTTCAATGCCAAAAAGTGTTGTGCCAATAAAGAAACTCCGCCGCAAGCAACGGATATTCAGCCGATTATATTGAGGCTAATACCCAACATTAAAAGGTTACACAGGAAGCGGCGGGAATGTACCGAGAGAAATTCAATGTGTGGACTAAAATTATGTGCAACAATACTTGAGTAAAAGTATTGTTAGGAGGAACTGTATGCCTGAGAAGATTGATAGGAATATTTCACTTGAGCTAGTACGTGTAACAGAAGCCGCCGCAATGGCAGCAGCACGTTTAATGGGACGCGGCGATAAGAACAAAGCCGATGGAGCAGCAGTAAGAGCAATGCGCATAGCATTGGGCAGCATTAGTATGGACGGTACAGTTGTAATCGGTGAAGGCGAAAAAGATGAAGCTCCTATGCTTTATATCGGTGAGAAAATCGGCAACGGCGAACCCCCCAAGGTAGATATTGCTGTTGACCCGATTGACGGTACTCGTTTACTTTCGCTGGGTTTACCCAATGCAATAGCAGTAGTTGCTTTAGCCGAAGCAGGTAGCCTTTATACCAGCCCCGGAATATTCTATATGAATAAAATTGCCGTAGGTCCTAGCGCTAAAGGCGCAATTGATTTGGATAAACCGGTCGAATGGAATTTGAAAAGTATTGCCGAAGCCAAACGCCTCCCCTTGGAAGAGTTGACTGTGGTTGTGCTTGATCGTCCTCGTCACGAACAACTTATGCGGGAAATTCGCGAAGCCGGCGCACGCATTAAACTGATTACTGACGGTGATATTGCCGGTGCATTAATGACAGTGCTCGAAGATACGGGCGTAGATGTATTGATGGGTATCGGTGGTTCGCCTGAAGCGGTAGTCACTGCGTGCGCTCTAAAATGTATCGGTGGCGAAATGCAGTGCCGCCCTTATCCACGCCACGAGGAAGATCGCCGCAAAGCTTTGTCAATGGGTGCAGACCTGAATAAACTCTATACCATAGATGATTTGGTAGCTTCAGACCAAGTCTTTGTATCCATTACCGGCATAACTAACGGTGAGTTGGTGGATGGTGTTAAATATTCAGAACGGCATATAGAAACCCATTCGCTGGTTATGCGTAGCAAATCAGGCACCGTCCGAGACATTCGAGCGCGGCATAGCCTTGATAAGCTGATGGCATATAGCGAAGTAGAATATCTTGCCCCTAGCCAGAAATAAAACACATTATGGCTTGGGCGCTCTTTATTGAACGCTCAAGCCAATCCTCTGATTAAATTGAAACAAAAAATAGCCGCGTTCTGGAATGAAATAAATCCCGATATTGCCGCGCTAGGCTTGCTGTTATTGGGTTTGGCGCGGCGATTGAGCGGACTAGGTGAACGACCGCTATGGTTTGACGAGACGATTAGTGCGGTTTACGCTCGTCAGGATATTTCAACTCTCTTTGCTCTTAATAACGGCGATAACCATCCCTTCGGCTATTATCTAACTCTTAAATTCTGGATAGATTTGTTCGGTTACAGCGATGCGACCATCCGTTTGCTCTCGGTAGTGCCGGGGGTAGGCGCAATCTGGCTGGTATGGCTTATCGGTCGCCGATTGTTCCCAGAACAGTCTAGTATCACGCTAAGCGCAACCGCTATTATGGCACTCAACCCCTTCCAGATATATTTTTCACAGGAAGCCCGTAACTACTCTTTTATGCAATTTTGGGTCTTACTGGCAATCTGGTTCTGGTTGCGGGGTTTGGAAAATTCGCGCTGGTTGGATTGGCTGGGTTTGGGCAGTGTCAGTGCACTGGCTATTATTTATAATTTCACCGGAGCTTTTTACCTAGCGGCTCTTTACCTCTATCCGCTATTTCGTGCCAGATTATATTGGGAAAAAGGAATCCTGTTGCGAATGTGGGGCGCAGGGGCAGGGGCAGGGGTAGTAGCCGGATTTGCCCTATTCCCCAAACTTACCAGTCGGTTAGACGCAATTAAGAATAATTTCTGGATACCAGAGCCTGAGCCACTAATAATACTGCGTACCTTTTTTACTTTTATCTTCGGCGCTGCACCAGCCGATTTATTTATATTGGCTTTCGCGCTTGCTTTCGTATTGCTGGCAATAACTCTCGTTATGGCGATTCCGGCGTGGTGGCGAGAAAGGCGCGATTCCGGGCTGGCACGCACTCTGTGGTTGCTGTTTGCACCGCTTGGGTTGGTAATTCTGGTTTCGCTGGCATTTCAATCGCTCTATTTGGATAAAGCGCTTATCGCCTGCTCGCCGTTTTATTACCTATTACTGGGCTGGGCAATTTTTAAACCGGGTACACAAAAGTGGGGTGGCGCAATTTTAGTGGGTATTCCGTTGGTAATTGCGCTGTTATGGAGTTCCCTCTATCTGCCTGATATTTACAACGGCAAACTGCAACCGTTATATATCGCCCGTTATAATGTTAATCAGATTAACACTTACCTTGCACAGCAACCTGCCGAGGCGGTTGTAACTGCCACCGATATTGCGTGGCTGCCACTGGTTTACTACGGGGCGCAAGCGTTGCCGCCCAAATATTCCCTCTCGGATTACCCTACCCCCAATATTTTTCCGTTGTTAGTAGAAAAATTACATTCCGAAACTATTGCCAGCGCAGATGTAGGTAAACGCTTCAAGCGTTTTTGGGTACTTTTTGAACTATATCAGGGCGATAACCCGCTAGCCGAACCGCGACCGTTGCCGATTGGGTTAGATATACCTTGGGCACATAGCAAAGACTGGCAGGTAAGCTTAATGGCAGACTTCGACCGCAAATATACCCGGGTGCAAGCGGTTGAGCTAGACCGAGTTTTGCTGGTATTATATCAACAGTAAATCCGATTCTGAGCGAAGAGGTAATAGAGAAAGCTATGACCGATTCAACACCCCTGCAAAGGCTTGCTATTGAGCCTGAAGGTATTCTGCTAGATACCTTAAGCTTGACAACTCCGAACGAGGTATTCTACTTCCGGCGGCGTGTACCCGCTTCTTTTATCGAAAAAATGAGCTTGAGCGAAGGCTTGGGTATATTCTTTCGCTATGACCTAGAACGCCAGAAAGCCAATCTGATAAAAATTGCGGGGATGGAGCTTGGCAACGTGGTGCTGGTGCATACTGCAAAAGGTGAAATTGCTGGGTATATCTGTATGCACCCTATAGACGAATACGATCGCTGGTATGGGCTGAATGAAGTGGATATGTCGCCCAACGTGTACGAGTTCGGCGCAATCGAGGTTAGCCGGGAGTGGCGTGGCGTGGGTTTGAGTTATCGTCTTATGCGGGCTGCTTTCGAAGGTGAGGAATGGTTGCGCGACAAAATCGTCACCTCTTACGAGTTCGCATGGCATTGGGATAGCGAAGCAGTGGGCTTGAATCGCTTTGTATATCGCAAAATGCTCAAACGTGTCATCGAATCGGGGGGTTTCGATCAATACGATACAGACGAACCGAATGTCATTATGGACGCTGCCAATATGTTCATGGTACGTATCGGCGACAAGGTGAGCAGCGAGGTTCAGCAAAAATTCTTCTCGCTACTCCAGCGCAATAATCCTTGGGGGTTGTAACTCTTTCAATAAACTGGCTACAACGCCTCTTTGATTTGCAATAAAAAAGAGCGAAGCATCACACTCCGCCCTTCCGTTTTTCTTCTGGTTACAGCACTATATTTACCAGTTTGCCCGGCACGTAGATGATTTTCTTCGGGGTAGCGCCAGAGATGGCTGCCGCGATTTTCGGCGCACTCAGCACCGTCTCTTTAACCTCATCCTCGCCCATATCGGCGGGAATATCAATACGTTCGCGCAACTTACCGTTGATTTGCACCACCAACGTCACCAAGTCATCGGCTGCCAATGCTGCATCGTAGATGGGCAGAGTCTCGATATGAATACTGGTTTCGTGTCCGGTAATTTGCCACAACTCTTCGGTGATATGCGGACTCAATGGAGCCAACAACACCAGCATTGTATTTAACGCCTCACGCCAAGCGGCGCTGGCTTGAACGGCGGGAGTATCCTGCGCCATCTTTATCAAGCCGTTGTTATATTCCATCAAGCCGGACAAGGCAGTGTTAAACTGCCACGACTCCAAATCTTGCAGCACGCGCCGAATCGTCTTGTGTTGCAAACGGCGCACATCCGCTTCGATTTTAGAATCAACGCTACCGCCCTTGTCGAACGCCACCGTATCTGTCACCAGCGCCCATACACGGCTTAGGAAGCGGTAGATTCCCCCAATCTGCATCTCAGTAGTGTCTGTCCAGTTACCGCCCTTATCAAAGGGTCCTAGGAACATCAGGAAGGCACGCACCGCATCCGCCCCGTACTGATTAACCAGCACATCTGGCGCAACCACGTTCCCTTTCGATTTGCTCATCTTCTTACTGTCGCGCAAGATTGTACCTTGATGGAACAGGCGTGTGAAAGGTTCTTCAAAGCTCAGGTAGCCCATATCGTGCAGCGCCATCGTAAAGAAACGTGCGTACAACAGGTGCATAGTGGCGTGTTCCGCCCCGCCGGTGTACTGATCAACCGGCATCCACTTTTTAATCAGGTTCGGCTCAAACGCGCCCCCTTCAAAAATCGGGCTACAATAGCGCAGGAAGTACCAAGAGCTACACATGAAAGTGTCCATCGTGTCAGTTTCGCGCCGCGCCGGACCACCGCATTTAGGGCAGGTGGTGTTCACAAACTCAGGGATGTACTTCAAAGGTGACTCCCCGGTGGGCTTAAATTCCACTTCCTCCGGCAGCAATACCGGCAACTGTTCTTCCGGCACAGGCTGGATACCATCAGTGTCGCAATAGACCATCGGGATAGGCGCACCCCAATATCGCTGGCGGCTGATTAACCAGTCACGCACGCGATAATTGACTTCTGCCTTGCCCCAACCCTCATGCTCGATATGGTCAATAAACTGCTTGACGGTTTCCTGATTATCCGGCAAACCGTTGAACGACCCGCTGTTTACCACATGCCCTTCATGTACCAACGCTTCGCTCATCGAATCTTCGCTCAACTCGCGATCGTCCGGCATATAAACCAAGCGAATAGGTAGATTAAATTTGCGGGCAAACTCAAAGTCACGCTGATCGTGAGCAGGAACCGCCATAATTGCGCCTGTACCGTAACCCATCAGCACATAATCCGAAATCCAAATCGGCACTTTCTCACCCGTGAAAGGACTGATTACGTAACTGCCGATAAACACGCCCGATTTCTCGCGATCGGTGCTTTGCCGCTCAATGTCAGTTTCACCACGTGCTTTCTCGATGTAAGCGTTTACCTCAGTTTGCTTGTCGGGTGTAGTCAGCTTTTCTACCAACGGGTGTTCCGGCGCTAACACAAAGAAGGTGATACCGTACACCGTATCGGGACGAGTGGTAAATATCGGCAAATCGTATTCCTGACCATCCCATCCGGTAGCCTTGAAATTGACACGCGCTCCTTCGCTGCGTCCAATCCAGTTGCGCTGCATCAGCATGGTTTTTTCGGGCCAGCTAACGTCCTTATATTCCAGCAAACGGTCGGCGTAAGCGGTGATACGGAAGAACCATTGCTCCAAATCGCGCTTGTACACCAGCGTACTACAACGCTCACAAGTGCCGTCAGCCAACACCTGTTCGTTCGCCAATACCGTCTGGCAACTCGGACACCAGTTAACTGGCGCTTTGGCGCGATACGCCAAGCCCTTCTCGTACAGCTTTAGGAAGAACCACTCAGTCCATTTGTAATAATCCGGGTTACAGGTAATGACTTCGCGCTGCCAATCCCAAATACCGCCCATCGTTTTCAATTGTGAGCGCATTTTGGCAATATTGGACAAAGTCCATTTGCGCGCATGTACTCCACGCTTTATAGCGGCATTCTCGGCAGGCAAACCGAAAGCATCGAAGCCCAGCGGTTGCATCACATTGTAGCCCTTCATCCGCATCAGACGACCGAACACATCTACCCCGGTGTAGTTGTACCAATGCCCGATATGCAAATCACCGCTAGGATAAGGAAACATCACCAAGTTATAGAATTTAGGGCGGGAATCATCATCAGGGGCGTGATTTGCGCCCGCTTCTTCCCATATTTTTTGCCATTTCGATTCTATATCTGCCGGACGATATACCGGCTTTTCCGCCCTGTTTACTTCAGGTTTTATTTGAGTATCCATAATCTATCTCCGTGAATTCAATTCCAGCATATATTCTTTTACCTCCAACGCTTGCACTATACCGTGCGTTTCGGGGAGGTTGATAGCATAATCGCGATAAAACTGGAAGCCCCGCTGCTGATAGAAGGCAATGGCAGGCTGGTTTTGTGCTGCCACCGTCAACCACAGTCGGGGCGGTCTAAGACCGGATTCAGGGTCAAGACCGCGCAGTATTGCCAGCATTTCATTCAAAAGAGCAGTACCAATGCCGTGCCCCTGCCACTCTGGAAGGAAATAGAGGCGGGTTATTTCGGCATCAGGGTTATAGCCGGGGCGCAACATTACTTCGCAAAAGCCAACCACACCCGAACTTGTGGATTCTGCCACCAAGAACCAGTTATCCTTCCCAGCGCGATTCAAAAAATGTCTCAAAGCCTGATCGGAGTAACTGCGCTTGATAAATATAGCGCGAGTTTCAGGCGGAATTATTTCCGAATAAGTAGCATCCCAGCTTATACGCGCCACATCTCGAACCGCAAGAATATCTGCCTCTGTGGCGTACCGGATGGTGTAATTTATCAAATCTTGTTTTTGTTCGTAATATGTAATCATAATTATAAAAGCAAAAAACGCCCCGTTCCCATAAGCCAGCCTTGACTGCTTAGGGACGAAAGGCGTTTGACCTTGCGCGGTACCACCCTACTTGATAGAGCCTACCCTTTAATAAAAAGATGGAGATGAGGGGGCTCGAACCCCTGACCCCAACACTGCCAGTGTTGTGCTCTCCCAACTGAGCTACATCCCCATGCAAACGTAGAAGGCGCTATCCGCTTGATTCGGCTATAACGGGCTTTCCCGGCGACGGCTACCTGTGTGGTTTACCGCTGCAACTCCCGGACGAGTTCAGCCTTTGCTTGTTTCCTTCCCACCCTCGGAAACTCTCTGTGGTGCGGTGGCTTACTACTTCCGTTCGCAGTTATTAACCTTATTGCGACGGCTTCCCGGCGCATCTAAAATATTATCACAAGCGCATTATTTTTGCAAGCGCAAAATCTGGTTTTTGGCTGAAAGTATAACCCTATGCTTATGATTATGTGAAGTTACTCCGTCAAAGATTTGCCTCAATCAAGCGTTCTACAATCACCACATCACGCCACACACCCTCCAATTTGGCATGTTTTTCGTAAATGCCAACCTCTCTAAACCCTATCGAACGCAATAAGCTAAGGCTGGCATTATTCTCTACAAAAACCCGCGAAACCAATTTCCAGAATCCAGCTTTTGCCGCCTCATATATAAGAGCCTCCAACACCAGTTTACCCGCACCACGTCCCCGTGCTTCACGCGCTACATAAACCGAAAATTCGGCGATACCGGCATAACATTCCCGATTCTTCCGGTAATCTGAGGTAGAAGCGAAACCGATTACTTTTCCAGCCTCTTCTATCACCACGATTGGATGTTGCGCATCAAACCAGCTCAATATATCTTCGGAAGAGCGTGAGCGTGTTTCAAAGGTAGCAATACGATCATCTATACCCTGATTGTAAATCTCGGTGATAGCGTGGGAGTCATTGAGTTGGGCTGCTCTTATTTGCACTGTTACCTCTCCTAGTGCTAAATGTACTTAAAGATAGTTTTGGTCAGTATTGTAGCAAATCGGCAAAAAAAGTGGGCGCAATACCTCACCTGGTTTAATTTTACGATTGACAAGGCTTTAGCAATACTTTTTAATAAATTACAGGCTGAAATTTATCATAGAAATCGAGGTTAAAATGGTTGGCTTGAAGAAGGCACTGGCAGTAATAATAAGCATCATTATTTTGCTAGGGTTCTTCCCTCTATACCAGCTTGTTAAAGATAATCCTCCCACTTTAGCTATATTTTATGGGTTCAACATCGTTTTCATGGTCGCTGTAAGCGCCATTCAAAGAGGCAAGGTAAACCGCTTGAAAAATAGCGCGGGCGTGTTGCTGTGCAGCTTTGATACAAGGTGGAGATTAGTTTCAATTATTATAGGTGCCTTTGCCTCGATTTTTTTAATCTTAACACTAACTTTAACGCCTGATAAGGCTATGCTATCAGAAACTCTTCCCTTTTACTTTTCCCTTAGCCTTTTGACCATCAACCTCTTCGCAACTTTATTTATTCCTCTAGGCAAAGTTGAATTCAGAGAAAACGGGATTATTAGCACAGCAAGATACATACCGTATCACACCATCATTTCTTATTATTTCATCGGGATGAAGCTAAAAGTGAAGTATCTCGATTCGGCAGGGCGTAGAAGCAGCTACACGGAAGATTTACCCATCAAATGGGCTGGAGCAGTCCAAGAGCAGTTAGCTAGCCGGAACATACCCTATACGTTACCCACAACCGCCCATATCTGATAAGTTATATAGACTTGTCGCCGAAATTAGTAGGCGAATATTAAAATAAGAAGCAAAATCTAAACTAGAACCAAAACCATAACAAATGCTATGAGCTTCTAGATTCTAAAGTGATGGGGATATGTCGTGTTTTCGAGTATAAGCGTTATCATCCCGGTTTATAACGGGCAGAAATTCATAGGCGATGCTCTGGAAAGCGCATTGCGTCAGAGCGTTGCTCCTGAAGAAATTATAGTGGTGGACGACGGCAGCACCGATAGCACCGCCGAAGTGGTGGAAAGTATGCGCCAAAGTGAACCTACTATCCGGCTTATTCGGCAGCCAAATGCAGGGCAGCCCGTCGCCCGTAATCGGGGAGTTAATTCTGCCCATGGGAAATTTCTGCTAATGCTTGATGCGGATGACCGATTATTGCCAAATCATATTGAAGTGTTGCATTCCGCCGCCCGCAAAAGTGGCGTGGCTTTCTCGGATTACCAAGTGATTGATATAAACAGCAAAGTTCAAGAAGCGCATCATCGGTTGCGTGCAGCCGAAGTAAGATTGCCAAATGTGCTGGCTTATAATTATTTCCCCATCGGCGGCTCGATGATTACCCGTGATTTATGGGAGAAAATCGGGGGGCTAGATGAAAAGCTTATAGGGGTTGAGGATTGGGATTGGATTACACGGGCTTTACTAGCGGGTTACAAGCCTGCACATGTGCCTTTGCCGCTATGGCAATATCGCTTTCATGCTCAAAATACTTCACGTAACCCCCACCGGATGGTACAAAGCAATCTTGCACGGTTGGATAAAGCATTCGGAGAAATGAACCTACCTATCAAGTATCACCGTTATCGGGCTTTCAGTTATCTTGTCAACCATGCGCTGGCAGCAGGGCAGTTTCTTTCAATCGGCAACGAAACAGAGGCACTATACCATCTCCAACAAGCCCATTTGAAAGCGCCCCACCTTTTCTACTCGCTGCAACTTTTTATCAGCTATCTGAAAATGTATGCGCTCAACGGAGGACATGACTTAGCTGAAAAAGGGGTAGCAGCGGTTTTGCTGGCAACCGAAATAGCCGAAGAAGAGCAGGAGAAAACCCGACTCCACGCGCTTGGATTAATGTCACTCGGCTTGTTGCTGGCAAAGCGTCCAGCGCAGGCGTTGCCTTACCTAAGCACTGTTATCACAAAGCACCCGACGGTATTTCTAGAAGTAGGCAACTATAGAACTTTGGCGCATTACACACGTATGTACGCTACAGAAATGGCAAGGCGTTTATATGTGGGCTAAAACATGAGCAGAAAACGCGCCAGGCGTGGCTGTAAATTGGTTATCAATAGGCGGTCGGCGGCTTCCACCGGCTTTATCAGATAAAAAATACCAAACAAGATTAGCACAAAAAGTGTGCCACGTACCAGCAATATCACCAACCCGGCATCACCAATAAAAGCGCAAAGCAAGCCTGCCACAGCCACACCCGCACCAATCTTCAGGATATAAGCAAAACCCAAATTGGCGATAAGCTCTCTCACCAACCATGCCTCGGCTGCCCGTGTCAGCACATTAGCCAGCGAAGTGGCAATTACCGCGCCCAATGCCCCATATGATGGTATAAGCAAAACATCAAGCAGCACATTGAGCAGACCAAAGAGCCAGCGCAACCGCACCATATAATTTTGTCGCCCAAGCGTATTGATAAAAGCAGGGCAAACGCTAGCGCCCAACAACGCCATTAACATCTGTTGAAGCGCAAACAGATTGAGCAGGATTACTACCGATTGATAACGCTCACCGAAAACCAATGTAACCAACGGCTGCGACACCACCCATAGCCCTACTACCGAAATAAGATGCAACGGTAGGCTAAAGCGGTAGTAATAGGTAAAATAGCGTGCCAGCCCAGCCTGCCCTTTTTCTAGATAAACGGTAGAAATAATCGAGTTGAGGGACGCGCTCCACCCTGTAATCAGATTGTAAAGGCGTGAGATTAAAAGGGCAGCTATGCTATAGTAGGAAACTTCCGCTACATTGGAAGCCAATAACGCCAACAATATAATGTCGATTTGCCCCATCAGCCCGATATTGGCTAAACCGATGACATATTGGTCGCGGCAATAGCGCACCAACTCCCCCATTTTAGTCTGTATTATTGACCCTTTATGCCTTGCTCTTTGCAGCAAACCGTCCTGTACCAGTAATACCAACACTGCAAGCACCATGCCAGTATTGACCAGCGCCAAGCTTGCCAGCAAAATCTCAGCCGTGGGCGGGGTGAACCAGAACCACACTGCCAATACCAAAATATTGACAAGCTGTCCTAGAAAACGAATTAACACGATACGCCCTACCCGGAACGAGGCGACAAAATAAGTACCTGTAAAGTCGTGCAGATTAAACAAAAGCAACAAAGTAGCCGGCAACCAAGGATCAACCGCAAAAATCGCTTGATTAAGCCAGTCCGCCAACCAGTCTTTACCCAACACCAATAAAAGAATAGGCAAAGGGGAGGCAAGAATTAGTACGAAAAAGAGGCGGCGAAATAACCAAAAAGAGGCAATGGGGCTTTGCTGTCGTTCCAGCGGCAGAAACCGCAATAACCCCTCGGAAATACCCGTCCCGAAAAGCAACCCGAACAGGTTCAAGAGATTAATAACAGTGGTATAGGTGCTGTAACTAGATTCGGAGAGCCAACGTACCACCAGCACAATAAAGAGCAAGCTCAAGCCTACCTCGCCAAGCCGCCCTAATTGCGCCCATAGCATTGCGCCCAGAAATCTTTTATGCGTCATTGGTATAAAAATTAAAAGCTGCCAACCAGCGCATAAGCCTGACTGACAGCCCAAAATGTGGATTTATTAGACTAACTACCGGCAAAGTCTTTGGCATTGGCAGTAACGAGAATTACCAATGTATCGCCGACTTTCAGCTTACCCTTTAAAGAAGGAGCGCCTTTCTCAAGATCCTGAATATCGGAATCTTTCGTAGGAGTAGCAGCAACCACCTCTGCTCCGTCTGTACCTTTAATAAATACCAGCAACAATGTGCCGCTAGCAAGAATATTGCCGGGGCTAGCAGTCCAGCCTTTATCCTTCATCTTGCCTTCATAGAAGGTTTTCAGAGCATCCGGTTTTTCGGAGGTTTTATAATAAGCAAATTTACCGCCCTTCGGAAAGCCAGTACTGTTTTGAAGCACGCTTTGATCCGCATCGCTTACAGTGAGTTTCTCGGAATTGTTGGGCGCAGGCAAATCTCCCAAGCCGCTTCCGCCGCCACCGCCAAGTACGAACACGAACAAGACTACCGCTACAATACCAATTACTACTACGGCACCGATAATGCCGATAAGTAAGCCCATTTTGCCTTTTTTAGCAGGTGCGGCGGCAGCGCCATAAGGTGGAACGCCATATTGCTGTGGTTGATCATAACCGCCGTATGCAGGTTGGGAAGGTTGAGCGGCTTGCCCGTATCCACCATATTGCTGCTGTGCTGGCTGCTCGTAGCCACCGTATGCCGGTTGGGCGGGTTGTGCCGCCGCCTGACCGTAGCCACCATATTGTTGCTGTGCTGGCTGCTCGTAGCCACCGTATGCCGGTTGAGCCGGAGGAGCAGCTTGCCCATATACACTGTAATCCGCAGCCGGGGCAGCGGGTGCGCCGTATGCCGATTGAGGAGCAGCAGCGGGCGGGGAATAAGGTGCATTAAAATCCTGTGCCAGCGCGGGGGGAGCGGGTTGCTCGTAACCGCTTGGTATGGTGCTGGCGCCACTTTGTCCATCCACAAGTTTTAGCACGGTAGTGCCTATTTGCAAAGTATCTCCGGGTTTTAACAACTGCGGTGAACTAACCCGTGTTCCATTAACGAAAGTACCGTTAGCAGAATTGTTATCGGTTACTAATAGACCGTTTGCAGTCACCTCCAAGTCGGCATGCCGCCGGGAAGCCTGTTCATCGCTAATTACCACATCATTTACAGATTGACGACCTAAAGATAATTTGCCGGGTCTCAGGTCATATGTGCGTCCAGGCTCAGCACCGCTCTGCACTACCAATTGCATAGGTAATAACCTACCTTTCTTAGTTCTTAACTATGGCGCGTTGGCGGGTGAAAGTTATTCCCTTGTCCAAGAACCTAACCGCCAGAATAAAGCTGGATATTAATATTATTATACAGGTTGAAATGATAATAATGCCCTTTAGTGAAAAGTACAGCGAATTCATTATACAAATACTTTTATTATCAATCAATTACTTAACCTGAAGACAGTTAGTATTTTCTCAATCAATGAGGTGGTAGAATAACCTTTCAAATAGGGAATCAATGCTACTTCGCCACCATAGGACTTAACAGTTTTTTCTTCCATCAACGGTTTGGCATCGGGTTTAGACTCTGATTGGTCGGAGAGAGTATAATCGCCACCCTTTACATAGAGCGCAGGCTTTAACAACATAAGAGTCTCATCGGCGCTTATTTCTTCAAAAATGGTTACGTAATCCACGCAGCGCAGAGAGAGTAACATTTCAGCCCGGTCTTGCTCTGGGATAAGCGGACGAAGGTTTCCTTTTAGTTTGCGGGTAGAGCTATCACTGTTTACACCCACTATCAGTAAATCGCCCATATTCCGGGCAGCCCACAAACATCGGACATGTCCAATATGCATCAAATCAAAAACGCCATTTGTGAAAATCAGACGCTTGCCTTGTTTGCGGCAGAGTTCGCCAAATTCTGCCAGATTATCACGTTCTAGTATTCGCTCGTTCATCTTAACCCCGCAATTTGCCTAATTCTTCATCCAAATCACGACGGTAGATTGTAGCATTACCGAGTTTTTGAATTACAACCTGCCCAGCCGAATTTGCCAAGTGTGTCGCATCTTGAAGCGGAACTTTAGCTACCCACGCCAACGCCAACACGGCGATAACCGCATCACCCGCGCCTGTGACATCGAAAACTTCACTGGGCGCAGCTACAGGAGTGTGAAAATATTGTCCGCTCGCATCTACCACCGATATACCGTCAGCGCCGCGAGTGATTACTACCACCTGTGCCTGTAATTCGCTGCAAAGACGGTTCATTGCCTCTGCAAATATAGTTTCATTTTCCAGTGCAAAACCAAGATAGGTTTCTGCTTCCTGCAAATTACATTTAATCAGGGTGCAACGCCGAAAATTGCTTAAGTCTCCCTGAGAGTCAACGATGATGGGAGTGTTATACTCTGCTGCTACCTCCAGCGCGGCGGCGATAACCCTTTCCTGTACTACCCCACATTTATAATCTGAAAATAAAATTGCATCTACCTGTGGAGTAATACGGCGCAAGTAATCTACCAACTGCCGTTCTACCTCACCGTTAATTGGAGTGCGAACGGCATGATCTATACGAGCAACTTGCTGTGGAAAGATATGATCACCTTCGGCAACCACTCTTAATTTATTGGTAGTAGGGCGTGCATAGTCAACCACACACCCATCGATATTAACGCCCCTTGAACTGAGAGCTTCTAGCAACTCACTTCCCGGCGCATCATTACCGATTACACCTAATTGGTAGGCTTTGCCGCCAAGCGCGACCACATTACAAGCGGGGGCAGTTGCCCCACCCGGCACAATACGGCGGCTGCGGTATTCCAGCACCACAATGGGCGCTTCCCGCGAAATCCGACTGGGTTTGCCCATGATATATTCATCGTGGTATAAATCACCTACCACTACCACGCATTTACCCTCGAAAAGAGGCAGGTAATTCCTGAGACGTTCTGAAGTTAGCATATTATATTTTTATCGACTAAGACGCATCCACGACAAAGCCAAAGCCACAAACCAAAAAATAGGCACTGCCAGATTATCGCCCTGAAACATCTGACCGAATGCCCCTATTGCCGAGTTAAGCAAATCCATAAGCGGTGGAAACCCATTGCTGTAATTGATGAAAATACGCGCACTCAACACTACAAAAGTAAGGAAAATACCAAGCAGCACACCACCAACCGCAATAAACTGCAACCCGCGGGTGCGCTTATCTCCGGTAGCTCGTGAAATTGCTTCGCTTACAAGCAACGCTAGAAATATTTCCGGGAAAAGATGGATTGAGCCAATAAAAGAACGTGCGACATATTGCGCCAGCAGGTTCGGCTCATCACTCGTTGGGGTTGAAAACCAGGTCGACTCTGGTACAAAAACAGGGATACCTCTGAAGGTGTTGCCCAGTAGAAAGCCCCAGACCAGTGCAGCGACAAACGCCGTGCCAACTGCTGCCAATGCTGCCAACACATAGTGGCGAGTTCGGATAGGTTCTCTCAGTGTTTCGCGCTTCCAATAGGTGCGAAATCCGGTATCACGCGGTTTGGCTTGTGCCTGAGTGTTTCCAGACACACCTACTGTGGGCACAGGTGTCCGGGCGCAATCTGGACAGCGCACTCCAACCGGGGTATAAACCATACAGCGTGGGCAAATGGGCGTGCCACAGCGCCCGCACTTCAAGCCTGTTTCAATTGTAGGATGACGTTTGCAGAAAGTAGTATCTACGTTGATTTCAATTACAGGTCGTGTAGCTTGAGGCGGCGGTTCGGTGGTAGTTCCCGTAAATTGGGGCGAGGGTTCATCCCCATTAAGTTTTGCCTTGAAAGAAGCGTACTGCGAATCAATTTTTGCCATGCACTCCCGGCAGCGCACTCCTTCCGCAATTAAAGTCATATCACGGGTTAATACTGCTTTCCCGCACGCGCCACATTTAAGATAAAGACGATCTTCCGGGTTCGGATTGCTATCTATTTCATTTCGATGTGATGTTGACACCATTTACTCCAGACTAACGTAACCGCTGACGGGCGGCTTCTAGTAATACCACTGCCCCAAAAAAGGGCACAGCCTCTAAAATGCGCCGCCAGCGCTTGGGTTCTCGCCCTAAGCGATAAAGCCATTCCAAACCAGCTCGCCTGACCCATAATGGGGCAAGACGGGTGCGTCCTGAAATATAGTCAAAAACGCCGCCTACGCCAATTGAGAGCGCCGCACCGCTCTTACTTAAGTTACGTGCAGCCCAGTAATCTTGTTTCACCATTCCATAAGCAACCAATACAATGTGTGGTTGCGCCCTACGGACTTTTGTCAGCGTCTCGAAATCACCATCAGAGGCAGCATTTCCGGCAAAACACCCGGCGATTTTCACGCCCGGATATTGCTTTCGAAGCGACTCAGCAGCCGCTTCCGCCACTCCCTCAGCCGCACCTAGCAAAAACAAGCTTAAATCGCTTTCGGCGCTGCATTTTGCCAGTGCATGTACCAAAGCCACGCCTGTAACCCTACTCCGGAAGGGCTGCCGTAGCAATTTACCGGCATAGAGTAATCCAACCCCATCTGGTGTTACCAGTGCTGCCGAGTTAACCAATTCTCGGAAAGAGGCGTTGCTCCGGGCTGCCATAATATATTCTGGGTTTGCGGTAACGACTAGACGACTAAGCGAGTCTTTTTCATGCGCCCACTCTTCGATGAGCGCAACCACTTCGTCCAACGTCACATCGTCAACCCGTACTCCCAAAATATTGCGCGATTGCATCCTAATCGGTAATCGCGCCTTCCGCCGCCGAGCGCACCAATTTGGCGTATTTCGCCAGCACGCCACGAGTGTAGCGCGGTTCTGGCGCTGTCCAACCCTCACGGCGTTTCGCCAGTTCCTCTTCCGAAACTTCCAGATTTAGGGAGTAGGTTTCGGCATTAATTTCGATAATATCCCCGTTTTGCACCAGTCCGATTGGGCCACCTAGCGCGGCTTCCGGCGCAATATGACCGACTACCATGCCGTGTGTACCGCCGCTGAAACGCCCATCGGTAATTAATCCCACCGAGTCGCCAAGACCTTTACCCATTATGGCGCTGGTTACTGCCAACATTTCGCGCATACCGGGTCCGCCCTTTGGGCCTTCGTAACGAATCACTACCACATCGCCAGCCTTAACCTGATCTTCCATAATCGCTTTGAAGCAATCCTCTTCGCAGTCAAAGACAATAGCAGGTCCTCGGTGGGTGGTATCTTTCAACCCGGCAATCTTACAAACCGCCCCTTCCGGTGAGAGGTTGCCATTAAGAATAACGAGTGGACCACTCGCCCGTAGCGGGTTAGCCAAAGGCATCACAATAGTCTGGTCGAGCGACAAATCAGGCGCATTTTCGAGATTCTCGGCGAGAGTTTTGCCCGATACGGTCATTGCATCCCCATGTAGCAAGCCCGCTTTCAGCAGAACTTTCAATACCGCTTGCGCACCACCTACCCGGTCGAGGTCAACCATCACATACTTTCCGCCCGGTTTGAGGTCGGCGAGGTGTGGTACGCGGCGACTGATACGGTCAAAATCTTCCATGCTCAAATCTACGTCAATTTGACGAGCAATGGCGATGAGGTGCAACACTGCATTGGTGGAACCGCCCAACGCCATTACCAGCGTTATAGCGTTCTCGAAGGCATCCTTGGTCAAAATATCTTTTGGTCGCAGGTTCAATTCGAGTAATTTGATTAGCGTTTGTCCCGCTTCAAAGCACTCTCTCTCCTTGCGGCTACTGACGGCAGGCATAGAACTACTACCCGGCAAGCCCATTCCCAAAGCCTCAATTGCACTCGCCATTGTGTTGGCGGTGTACATACCGCCACAACTGCCCGCACCGGGAATCGCGCTATCTTCTACGTCCTTGAGTTGTTCAACTGAGATTGTACCTGCGCCGTATTGCCCTACCGCTTCAAAAACGCTCACAATGTCCACATCGCGCCCACCGCAAGTACCCGGCATAATAGTGCCACCGTACACAAAAATGCTAGGAATATTCAAACGCGCTAACGCCATAAGACAGCCCGGCATGTTTTTATCGCAACCACCGATAGCAATCACCCCATCATAGCGCATAGCGTTAGCCACCAATTCGATACTATCGGCAATAACCTCGCGACTTGGTAGGGAATATTTCATGCCTTCGTGACCCATTGAGATTCCATCGCTTACGGTAATCGTATTGTATATCTGGGGTACTCCGCCACCAGTGCGAACACCTTCTTTAACCTTTTCGGCAAGTTTGTTGATGTGATAGTTGCATGGGGTAATTTCCGCCCACGTGCTGGCAACGCCAATCATTGGCTTGGTAAAATCTTCATCGGTAAAACCAACCGCCCGCAGCATCGAACGATTCGGAGAACGTTCCAGCCCATCTGTAGTCATGCCACTACGTATTTTTAGACTTCTTTTATTATTTCCGTTGGTCTTATTTTCTTCCATCACTCCTCAACCTTTCTCAAAAATGCGCAATTACAGGTTGCGAACTCTCAAATTTTACCACAAACCTAACGCCCCCATAAAAACAAAACCCCTCTACCTAGTCAGTAGAGGGGTGAATTCGAAAGAAGTTATCTTAACTTAGCGATGTCATCATCGAGATAGCCTGCGAAAAAGTAGGTAGGCTTGCAGGTTTCCACCTTCGGTTTGTACTGCCCGCGCCACTGAGGTAGCCCACAATTCCACTGACAAACCCATTCCAGCAAAACAGGCGCTGAAACGCCTGTACGCCGATTGTAGAGAATCCCACCTTCGCTTTCAAAGCCGGTGCCTGCGCATAGGTTTTTCTCAAAAGTCGCCTGATAATACTCTATTTCATCAGGATTCAAACCCCACGCCTTGATTTGTGCCACTAATTGCTGAGCTTGTTCCTGACGATAAAACATCTGAAGTGCGCGTATATCTTTGGGAGTTTCCCCGCGCATAACCGGGTCACCAATCAGGATGGTTTCTTCAAAACGGGTCATGCTACACCTCCAGCACATTTATATCTTGGCGTAATAACGCCAGAAAATACATTAGAATCAAACCGAGTTTTCTAGTATAAAAGTATAGCAAAGATAGCCACCCTTCCGGGTGACTTCCGCTACAAAATCTGGGGCTTGGTTCTTTGTAGGCTAAATTATTGAGACATCAAGCGAGCTAGCATTGGTAAGAATTAACCGGAAAGTATGATAAATCGCTTGAGGTGAATCGTAAAGCAAAGTGCCGCTTCCGTCCTTTATTGTTATTGCTGCTGCTCGTTCACAATAGATTTCAAAGGCGATTTCGAGCTTATCAGCCACAGTATAGCTAAGAGCGACTCTGGCATTGCGGCAGCGCAACAGGCTAACACGATAGGTTTTGCCAGCCTGCAATAGTTCGGGAGGCAGATTGGGTGTCAGGCGGAAACCATGCGCTTCTTCTACAAAACCGATGATATAACGGAACAATAGCATAGAAGTCAGGCAACCCCAACCGTAAACCTCAGCGCCGCCACCGCCTATGGGGGGTTCTGCGTTCGGTGCTACCACTTGTGTCCAGTATTCACGAGCGTTACCCGGCAACCCACCACTGTCAACATCTACGTTGGTAGGGTCAGAATCTAGCCAGCGATATACCGGGGCGATGATATTCCAGCTATGACGCGCGGCTAAGTCCGCTCTACCGCTCTGATGACAGGCTTCAATCAGGCAAAATGCCACACTGGGCCACATCAAAGGATGAAATACCTGCCCATGTTTAGGCGGATTCGCCAGCATAGGATAGAGAGCTTGTACTTGCTCGGCAGTGGCAGCGCGGCACAGCAAAGGCGCTAACTGCATTGTATCCAGCACTTCGGTAAAGCGGTTCTGACGAGTATCGAAATCGTGGAACCAGCCGTTATGGAACATGCGCTGAGTGGCAAGTGCAAAACTGTCGCCCAATGCTTGCCAACGGGAAGAGTCTTGCCCTAATTCTACGCCCCATTGTGCCAGCAAACGGCAAGCTTGTGCCAACGCCGCCTGCAAATCAACCGGGTAGATGTGCCGAGTGAGCGCCCCACCCCCGCTGGGATCATCCTTGATACCGAAACGTGGGGAATTATCCTGCCCTGCTTCCCAACTACACATGTAAAAAGGGCGACCTTGCGTATCCAAACGTTGCGTAATCCAAAAACCGATATAATCCTCAAGATAGGGATAAAGCTGTGCTAACCATTTGTGGTCGCCCGTTTTCAGATATACGAGGTCAATACAGTGAAACGGAAAGCACCATTCGGGGGCAGTTCCGCAGGGTGTGCCATCTGCCGCAATCATGTTGTACGAACCATCTTCACGGCTACACGGGATGTTGGGTTCGGGCGAGTCGGCGAAAGTGCCGAGCAACACTTCTTTAGCGGTTTCGGGGTCGGCATAGCTCAGAATGAGCATATCCAAAGCGGCTTCTGCCAATACCACGCGAGGGACTTGCAGTTGCATTGCATCCCAACGATAACGGTAGATTCCGGCAGGACGACGCACTAGCGAACGCAAGGTTTCAACATCATAAATTACGCCCCGTCGCAGGTAAGGAGACCAATCTCCGCCCAGTTTGGGGGCATTCCCCCAGAAGTCACCATCTTCCTTGCGATAATGCTCGGCAATTTCATGCGCGGCATGCCCATTATCTGCCAGCAGCGGCGAAATAATATCAATCGCCTGTTTCTCGCTTTCGCCACGCCCTACCGCCAACAATAGCCTCTTAGCCGGGCTGTGTCCATTCTCGGAGAGTGGTAAATCCAGTTCTATTCGACTAAAGCTAATACGGGGGTTGCTGCTTGCTGTTGCAGACTTGCCTTTACTTAACGCTTCCCGAACTGCCTCAAAATCTGACAAGTTGGTATAATTACTGACAGGTAGCGCATTTTCAGAATCCAAAGAAGCTACCGCTAGATGAAATTGTGTGCCTTCCTGATAAACTCCTAGTGTATGCCCGGCAAGAACCCGGCTATTTTCTCCGGCATAATCGGGATTCTCATACGAGCGAGCATATATACCGCTTTCCCATGTAAAGCCCTGTCCCAAATTGCGCTCGTAATCCAGCAATGCCAGCACCCCGATTTTGCGCCGAACTGAACTCAGATTGCGGATTGAAAAATCGCATAGCAAAGCGTTACCACCTGCCGGGTCGCCCACATAAAACCCGGCGCTACCACTGATTTCTCCTACCTGAAAATCAAAGCGCATTATATTCTTGCTATGATAGCTGCTCTTTAGTCGAACACCACCTCGCTTGAAATCGGAACTATCCAGCAAAATCGTACCGTCTTCCAGCGCCAGCCCGATTTGTAGATGGCAAGTGTAAACAAATTTGCGATTGTAAGCGGCGGCATAGCTTGGATAGTGCCAGCCCATTCCGATAGCAGGACGCGAACGCAATACCCCACCCGGACCCGGTATTTTCCAAGCATGGGCGGGGTTATCAAGATAACCGTGTGGTGTGTATTCATCTTGTGGAAACATAATTTTTCCCTAAATTGATCTACGCCCTTTTAGCGCATTGGAAAGAGTAATTTCATCGGCATATTCTAAATCGCCACCTGCGGGTAAGCCGGTTGCCAGTTGCGTTAGATGAACTCCGGTTGGTACAAGTTGGCGATGCAAGTAATGGGCGGTAGGACGACTTTCTACGCTAGGGTTCAGCGCCAGAATTACTTCCTTGATTTCACCAGTGTTCAATTTGACCCGGTTGATTAGCTCTCGGATACGCAAGTCTTCAGGACCTACATTATTCAGCGGGTCAATATGACCGTGCAGGATATGGTACATCCCGTTAAACTCATGCGTTTTCTCGATAGCCAGCACATCCAGCGGGTCTTCCACCACACACAGCACACTCCGATCGCGCTCTCGGCTGCTACAAACGGTGCAGAGTTCGCCATCGCTGAGGTTGTAACACACTGAACAATAGGTTATATGCTCTTTGACATCTCGTATAGCGCGAGCCAACGCTTCGGCATCGTCTTTCGGTTCGCGCAAGATATAAAAAGCGAGACGAGAAGCGGTTTTAGGTCCAATAGTGGGTAGCTTGTTCAATTCATCTATCAGCCGGGTAATCGGTTCAGGCAAAATTTTCATCAACAAATCCCTTTGAAGAAACCGGATAAATATTAACTCAGGCACATATCTGCTATTTTAGCATCAAGCGCCAAAAAGGGAAAAGAAAAGAGCGGAGCCAACGGGCTACCGCTCTCAAATTTCTTATTACTACCAGTGAATCTAGTAGTTCTTTATGTAAGGCAAGCCGGGCATATAGGTCACAAGCATAATCAATGCGAAAATGATAGCAAGAATCGTAATACACAGAGCGATGACCAAATCCGGGCGAGTGCGAAGTTTATTCATTTCGGCAAATCCTTTCCTTAGTTTCTTCCTTGAAATATCGCAGAGGTTAAAACTGTTACGGTTTAATGAGCAGCGCCGGGTATTTTACTCCAACCGTATCTATAAATGCTCGCTTTTCCGAAAAATTCCGGGGATTTGCAGTTTGTGTGAAATTGCACAGCATCCGGCGAACTTGTAAAATAATTATACAAAATGATTGTGATTAATCAACAAAGTGCGAATTTTCACATTTTGTCTAAATTTAGAACGCTATTTCACAAAGTAATTGTGATAATATAGATTATCCCTTTGGTAAAGTGCAAATATATAGCGCCGTTTGCTGCATGCCTGTTTCTCACGGCTACATAGCCGTTTAGCAATTAATTAAGATATGTGTATTTTTGCATTATAATGATTAAGTTTAATTTTTCACAATATTTTGCGGAGATAATTTAAATCAGTGGAGCGGCAGTTTATAGCGACCTAGGCAATTTCGCTATATTAAGAATCGAAGGAGAGGAGAAAACCGAACCGGAACGGCACTAAGGCTTGGGGTGATTCCACATTTGAAATAAAACCTCAGCCAAGTATTGCACCTGGCTGAGGTAGGTAACTATCAAAATGACCTTTTTTATATTTCGCGACGTTCTGAAGCAAAGCAAGCAACTGCCAATACCAGCGCCGATAGAGCTATCCCGACCAGATTTGGCAACAACAAATCTGAAAGTGGCGCAACTCCGGTCATCAATTCTCTACCAAAAGTGGGGTCAAATACAGCTTGTGGAGAATATTTTTGATAGCTCGGCAAAAATTGTATAACAGTGGTAAAAACTAACACTGTCAGCAAACTGATGCCCCCTGCCGCAATCCCGCTTTTGAAAAGGCTACTGGCTAGAATTATTATTGCAAGGAGAAAAGCCTCAAATACTATCATTGTCAGGTTTAACAGCAAATAATTGCCAAATTCAAAATTGCTATCAAACAGTAATATTGTGTAATAACCTGATACCAGCGCGCTTACCAGAGTTGCGCCAATAACCACCGCCAGATAAGTGAAATATTTTGCCAGTATTACACTGGTGCGACTTACCGGTTTAGTGAGCATAAAAACCAGCGTACCTCTTTCGCGCTCTCCGGCAATTGAACCCATCGCCAGCAAAATCATTATCAGCGCAGGCATAGTAGCCATACTATTGAAAAATGATAAAATTGCATCTAGGCTAGTTTGTTTTGGAATAATAATCTGCATACCGCTCATGCTACCGCTGGCATTTTTTATTATATCGGGCAAAATTTTAGCAATTACCGGACCTTGCAAACCCGTTATTACAAAAGCTACAAAGGCAATTATCAGTTTATTGGTGCGCCATTGCTCTAGCATTTCTTTTTTTAATAGGGGTACTGTAGTGCTCATGCCTGCTGCACTCCTTCTCTTTGATTTACCACCTGAATAAATATTTCTTCCAAATTTGGTATAGCAGCCTGATAGCCCGCTAGATTCAGGTTCATTTCACTAATCATTCGCGGGATATATTGCCCGGCTTTATGAACTGCCTGCTCATTCACCAATTCAAGGTTAACTCGCCCGTACTCGTCAGGGATAGCATATTTGACTTCCGGCAGGGTTTTCAAGCTTTCTGCCAGTTTCACGGCTTCCGGGTAGCCCCCTTCTAAGGTTATCCAAAGAGCAGGATGGGAATAACGCTCTTTAAGCTCAGTCGTAGAACCCGACACTACCAGATTGCCTTTATCTAGAATGGCAACATGGTCGCAAACCCTATCTACATCCGCCAATACATGGCTGGACATAAAAACGGTGGTATCCTGCCGGATGCGATCCAACAATAACAGCACATCGCGCCGACCAACCGGGTCAAGTGCGCTCACCGGCTCATCCAGAAAAACTACTTTAGGACGATTCACCAAGGCTTGAGCGATGCCAAGACGTTGGCGCATACCGCCGCTATAGGTGACAACCTTGCGATTTCCCGCCTCTTCAATGCCTACCAGCCGCAATAATTCTTTAGAACGAGCCTTCCGATCTGAAGTGGTCATACCAAAAAGCTCGCCCACCCATTCCAACAATTCTCGCCCGGTCATCCAGCCGTAATAGTTGGGAGTCTCGGTCAAATAGCCGGTAAACCGCCGACTCTCCGGTGAACCGATTTTCACTTCTACCCCTGCCACGTGCGCTTTGCCACCAGAAGGCTTGATTTGCCCGGTTAAAATCTTCATCGTAGTGGTTTTTCCTGCTCCGTTCGGACCTAGGAAACCGAATACGGTATTTTCAGGAACCTTTAGAAAAAGGTTATTCAAAACCACCCGCGAGTTATATTGCTTTGTCAGCCCCTCGCATACAATTGCATCACTCATGGCTACTCCATACCTTCTATGCGTGGCTTGCGCCCGGCTAACAGATACACAAGCGAGCCGATGGTGCTGACTAACACTATGATAGCCACCCAAATCCACTTATTTTCGCCCTGCACTTCGCGGCGGTCGCGGCGGATTAAATCTACCAGAGCAAAAATCTCCAAAGCCAACGAAATAAGCGCCAGTGGTAAAACTGCCATTATAATTGTGCCTGTATCCATAATTTGAGAGCGGCTGTGAACTCAGTCGCCCAACTCCTTTCCGTTTAACGGTAAATCATCAGTTTGCTCAAGCGATGGCATCACAATCGTACTCCAGAAACGGTAACGTCTTTCCGGTGAGGGTTTGTTCTCAAGCGCCTTTAACAAAAGCTCGGCTATCTGCCTGTTCAAAAGAGCTAACTCTTCATCGCTTAGATATAAGGGCGCTTTGGTAAAAGCCACCCCATCCTTCAGGAAATCAGGTTTTTCAACCGCTTGCAAGTAACGCGAGAAATCGCCAATAGATGAAATAGTGAAAAGGGTAAAAAGCTGGAGTAAATCTTCGCGGGTAGCTTTTTCCAAATCCGCCTGCGTAAGACCGGGCGCTTCCAGATTAAGAGCATAGACTTTTTCAACCGTACCTCGTACCGGACGCTCTTCCGCTACTTTTACCAGCCCACCCTCTAGCATGCGATTAAGCTGGCGATAGAGAGTGGCGGATGGCACTGAAACCAGCTCATCCGATAATTCCTGTGGCGTAAGATTGCGGTTATGCAACGCGGTTAAAATCCTTATTCGCACCGGATGCAGTATTAACTCAAGCTTTTTATTCAGTTCTTTCAAAAGAAACCCCTCTTAATCTATGCAAGATTTCCCGTTCCCACAAATGATTATATTCTCATTGTTGGTAATATTCAATAAGCCTTTAGACCTACTTCGCATAGATATGCAGTCGGATAAAACATGTGTTAAACTGAAAAAGGCTCATGTTGAAATAGTGATTAGCTGCTGAAATACATTATGCCTACACCGCTAACTTATCGGCTACGCGCCGCCGAACTGGATGACCTACCTTTATGCCTCGAAATTGACAGCGGCTACGTTACTACCCATGTCTGGCAGATGACGGAAAATTTTAACGACCATACTGATTATCAGGAAGAAGCTGAGTCACAACCCTCCAAAGCCCGTTCCCAGTTGGTCGGTAAACCTGATAAGCGTCAATTACCTTCTTACAAAGTTGAGTTTGTGCCGAGTCGCTTGCCGCGACCGCTGGCAATGCCTTCTCCGTGGAGCGACCAATATCTGCTGAGTGAGTGGAAGCGCACCGATTTTCTGCTGGTGGCAGAAGCCTATGACCCAGAACATTCGCCCCAAACAGGCACAGAACAAACCCATAAAGAGTTAATCGGCTATGTAGGTTTGACGGTGGATGGACCACGCCATATCGCGTGGGTTACCAGCGCCAGTATTCAAATGGAGTACCGTCGCCGCGGTATTGGAACTGCCCTTTTCACCGAAGCACGCCGTTGGGCTGATCGTTATCGCTTGCGTTCGATAATGGTGGAGCTTCAAACCAAAAACTACCCGGCAATTGCTTTTTGCCAACAACATGGCTTTTTCTTTTGCGGTTACAATAGCTCATACTATGCTAACCGTGAAATTGCTTTATTCTTCGCAGTAAGACTTGAAAAACCCCGTTAGAGATTTTTATTATGATAGAAAAACTAGGATCAGTTTTTGACGAAGTTAGTTTCGTAACCCTTACAGCCCTGATGCAAGTACAACGACACAAGTTGCACCATCAAAGTTGTAAGCCCGAAGAATTGGCTAAGCTCGCCGCATGGAGCGGAGTCTCAGAAGAAATTCTATTTCCTGAGCCGGAAATGCCGGTTATTAGCCGAAAAATTAGCAAGCGCCCTCCCCAGTTATTTGCGGTAGGAGTTGAATATCAGTTAGAGCAACTCAGTTTCACTAGCCCAATGCCTACGGGAAACCCATCAAATGATATTGTAAAGGCATGGTGGTTATATCAGCCCGGCAGAGAGAAAGCGCCCACTATTGTCTTCGCGCATGGCTGGATGGCTTACGATCCCCATATATGGTTGCGTCTACCCATAGGATGGGTCGAACTGCTTGGCTATAACGTGTTAATGCTGGAACTGCCTTTCCATATGAGCCGCACCCCACCCGGCGCACAAAGCGGTGAAATGAGTATAACCGCCGACCTAACGGCAGGGTTTGAAGGGGCGCGACAGGCAGTTGCCGACATTCGCGCTATCATCAAATGGCTAAGAGGGCGGGGAATTAAGCAGATTGGCTTGCTTGGCAAGAGTCTGGGCGGGTTAATGAGCGGTTTGGTACTTGTGGCAGAACCGTCCATTAGTTGTGGGGTATTGATTATCCCGGCAGTTAGCGCCAGCGCCTCGCTCTGGCACAGCACCTACACCCGGTTGGTGCGTAAAGACCTAGAAAAGTTGGGTATTTCGGAAGCACAAACCGAAGAAGCGCTGGCAGCAATTAACCCCGCCAATCATAAACCTGCTATTGATTCACAGCGCATCTTGATTATTGAGGCTATTGCCGACCGAGCTTGTCCGGTTTCCGAAACCGAAAAGCTGGCGCAACAATGGAGTGCAATGATTACCCGCATACCGCTTGGGCATATGAGCGCAGGCTTCACGAGCGATGGCAGACGCGCCGCCCGCGAATTCTTCCTCAAGTGGTTGGCTGGATGAGAAGCTAAGCTTACATGTGGTAAACCGGGATTAGCTTCTCTTCGGTTTCAGCGCCGATACTGGCAACGAGTTCCAGATAGTCCTTGATGCTGCTATTCTGGATTTTTTTCTTGAGCAATTCGTCAATCTGGAAAATACCGGCGGAATTGCTCATGTTCACCTGAATGTGAATCGGCTTTTCTACACCGGCTTTTAGCTCAACGCTTTGGATAGCGTACGCCGAAGCGGAATGAATATTGATGTGTCCTGCCTCGAAGGGTATCCGTGAGCGTCCTTTCGCCATATCCAGTGCATCCGCTACTTTCACCACTCCCGCTTCGATAGTCAGGCATTTCTGGCTACGCGCATGGGCAATTATGGCATGTAGTACTTCCGATTTAACGATGGTACGCTGTTCAATATCGTAAATTCCATCCAGCAATTCGATCATTTTGCGATCGGCAAGCCACAAACTATGATGCTCATGCTCTTCCCGATGCACACAGATACCGATATCGTGTAGCAAAGCGCCTAGCACCACCACCACTTCCGCATCTTCAAAACTCAGATTGTGATGCTGAACGATACTAGGTACAACCCCCGCTTCGTGCAACAAACGCAACATCTTAAGACCAATATTCGCCACTATCTGCACATGTACACGCCCATGATCACTAATACCAAGCCGATCAACCGCATTGATATTGGCACACCGCCACATCGTCTGTAGCTCAATATCCTGATTGACCCGCTCAAGAATAGCCGTCAACTTATCATTGTGCCGCACCGGTACAGTGATTCGCGCCAGCGATTTATGGGTAGTTTCAGGCGTAACTTCCACATCGGCGGTTGGGATTTCAGTGGGAATAGCCTCTTCACGATCTTCTTCCTTCAAACTTACTTTCATTTCAGGCTCATCTTTGGTAAGGATGTCCTGTTCGCCGAGGGTTTTTTCAATTTCCTCCAGCGTTTTTATGTCTATGTCAAACAATTATAATGTTCCTTTCACTTTCTCTAAATAAATGCATCTCGAATATACGTGCAAAAACCGGAAAAAGTTGCAAAGATTAATCTCGGATTAAAAATCCCCCTTACGTATCGAAGGGGGAGAAAAATATCAATGTATAATGCCGCGACCAAACTTGAGCGGCAAGCCGATTTTTGGCAGCGGTAGCCGAATCTTTTTTGTATGAGGGATTGGAATATGCGGTTGAGCTTCTTCCAAGGCATGTTTCGCTGCCAGTTTTTGCTTTTCCTCTTCTACCAGCACCCGCCGTAGCGGTTTGCCGATTAGGGTTTTGGGCAAAGAATCGCGAAATTCAACCACACGTGGGGCTTTATACCGCGCCAAATTCAAGCGGCAGAACTCGATAATTTCTTCTGAAGTAGCCACCATCCCGTCCCGTAAAATCACGAAAGCTTTCACGGTAGTGTCGCCACGTTCATTGGGCGCGCCGATTACCACCGCTTCTTTGACAGCAGGATGGGTAAACAATACCTCTTCAACATCACGTGGATACACGTTAAAACCATTGCTTAAAATCATATCCTTCTTGCGATCCACGATATAGAAGAAACCGTCTTCGTCCATTTTGGCAATATCGCCGGTATAAAGCCAGCCATTGCGCAAAGTCCGAGCAGTTTCATCTGGGCGGTTGTAATAGCCCTTCATCACAGTGGGTCCCTTGATTACCAATTCACCGATTTCACCGGGCGCTAACTCAGTTTCCCCCGTTTCAAGATCCATAATTTTGGAATCCATACCCGGCAGAGGCACACCAATACTGCCCGCCATACGCTTGCCAAAAATTGGGATGCTGTGGCTAACCGGAGAACATTCAGTCATGCCAAAACCTTCTACCAATTTCGCGCCTGTTACCGCTTCAAAACGACTCTGAACATCCGCGTGGAGAGGAGAAGCGCCGCTCAAACAAATTTCTACGGAATTGAGGTTGTAGGCTATCAAGTGTTTAGCATTTAACAGGGCGATATACATTGCCGGAACGCCCGGAAATAGGGTGGGGCGATAGTGTGCGATCGCTTTCAAAACTTCGATAAGCTCAAACTTAGGCAGCAAAACCATCGCAGTGCCAAGCGCTACGCTACTATTCAGCCCCACTGTCATGCCATATGAATGGAAAAAGGGGATTACCGACAGGCAAACATCCGAGCCTTCCGGTCTTGAACCACTCCATACATGGCACATCTCGGCATTGGTGATAAGGTTGCGGTGAGTCAACATCGCCGCTTTAGGAACACCCGTAGTACCTCCGGTATAACCAAAAACTGCTACATCATCGGGGTCAAGGCTAATTTCAGGCGCAACAGGGGTGTAAGCTTCAAGAAAATCCAGCCAGCCATAAACCTCATGCCCCTTGTAAGCAACCCTATGACCACCCTTTTTCTCTTTTAATAAAGTAAAAAGCGCTTTCAGACGTGGCGGAAAATAATCCTTGATATTGCCCACGATAATCCGCTGAAGAGCGGTGCGGGAGCGAATCGCCTTAATCCGGTTAAAAAACATGGTTAAGGTTACTATTACTTGTGCGCCGCTATCGTTTAATTGCTGCTCTAGCTCGCGCTCAACGTAGGTCGGGTTACAGGGAACTATTATTGCGCCTGCTCGTAACGCCCCGTAATAGGCAACTACAAATTGAGGGCAATTAGGCAGATGTAACGCTACTTTATCGCCCGGCTTAACCCCAATATCCACCAGACCGGACGCAAAACGGTTTGCCAGCATATCTACTTCCCTATAGGTCAGGCTGTTACCGTAGAAGTAGATGGCAGCTTTATCAGGGAATTTGGCGGCAGTATCTCGCAGTAATTCGCCGAGGGTTCGATTGGGTAAAGGTAAGTCGGGCGGTACGCCTAGTTCGTAGGCTTTAAGCCATGGTCGCAGCAGTAGCGTTTCATGATCAACCAGTTCAGCCGCTTGTCGTAGTGTGCTACTTGTACGGGAGTGATGTTGCGAGGATTTAAGCTGGGAACTCCCTTTTTGGGAACCAGATTTGTCAGAGGAACTCATATGGGATACTCCTTTTCGGACTTCATTGCCGTGTTCAGGTAAACGACATTGTCTGCCTGAGTGTTTTGAATGGTATAGCGGCAAACTTAACAGCGAATGAACATCGACAAACCTGCCGCTTTAAACCTAGTAATCTAGTTACTTAAGTCTTGCCAGATAATCTCCTCCGAAGCCAATAACACACGCTGATTAAGCGATATAGATTTCAGAGAATAGGTAGTAACAACATTTTGCAAGGTGCCTTGCTCGCTCACGTCACTACCGTTTTTAATGGCTAGCTCTACGTTTTTCAGTGCAGCAGTGTTAATTTTGAGATTTACCAAATAACGGGGCGTTTGCGATTGCGTAGTACCCCACCCAATAACCGAAGGCTCTAATCCGGTTTGCCCGCTTGCCTGCCCTGCTTTGGGTGTCACCACATACAGACCACTGCCTACTACCGCCTCAAAATTATCTTTATTTACTTTGGTGGAAACAAAGTTGCCGTAGTGTCCCAATTCCAGACTCACATCCGAAGCTCTCTTATCATTCCGATAATAATATTCCACCAGCACTCTTTTAGGGTCAGGTCCAAGCGTAACCTCTTTGAATACTACCCAATCATTGCGACTCATTGACTGGTACAATTTGGCGTTCTGGGAATCCACATTGTAACCATTTGAGGTATCCCATAACTTAAGGCTGTTCCCATTGACTGTAATACTACTATTCCAATCCCTATACTCCAGCAACCGATCACTGGTTTGGCTGGCAATAACCGGACGGCTATCACCAGTATCCCGGAAAAAATACAGATTTGTATCACGATAAGAGATAGAAATGGCACCCATGAAATCATAGGATTGAATCTGGGTGTACTTCACTTGAATCGAAAACCACGAGTAAGCCAGATATGCAATTGCCAGTCCTAGTACAATAAAGTGAATCTGCTTATCCAGCAGGTATGTGATAAAACGCATCACCGGGCTTTTTGCAGAAGTTTTTTCTTCCGTTTCCGTCACACTCAAGCAGGCAACTCCTTTCTGGGTTGGTCTAACAAGACTAGGTTTTGGTTTCCTTAATACTGAAAAGTGAAATCCCGGACAAACATAAGAGGGTATAAAACGAACCAACCACAAAGTAAACCAGCATAGGACTCTTTTGATCGCTCAAAATTGACAAGCCTAGCAATGAGGGATAGTTATAAGCATCAAAGGTAGCGCTTATCCAAGCAAACCCCAGATAGGCTGGCACATTTATGATAGACCAACCTAAAGGTATTGACCAAAATAATTTGTAAAAACGCTCCTTTTTAGCGGAGCTGTGTGTTTTTAAATCCAGCAAAATAAAAGGGATTACCGCTAGAGCGTAAACTTCGTTTACAATTTTGGTGAAAGCCAAATAGCCCAGTATTGTCACCACAATAGTAGAGTTAAGAGTCAGATTCATGCGGTAGGTGTAGGCATAAATTACCATCATTCCCACCAGCAAGAATAGGCTTCCAAGCGCAGCGGAAAGCGCAGTTGCATTACTTACGGACATAGATTGAGGGAGCCATGCCAGCACTAGGTTGAAAATGGATTGCCAACTCAAACCACCCCCGATACGTGCCCCGTGAAATTCAAGCGTGAAAAGGGTGCCTTTTAAATAAGGAAATATAAGAACACCGACTGTAATTCCAAATACCGCGATGTAACGTAATAAACCTAGGAAGGTTACATTTTTCCGCACCAGATAAAGTAGAATCGCTGGTATTATGAATACAGGTACAAATTTAATGACAGTACCCATAGCAAAAGAGATTGCTGACAGATCGTAATTTTTACGCTCTAGCGCGTAAACACCCAATAACATAAAAAAAATCATGATTGGGTCAAAAGTCCATATCACCACCACAATAACGTAAGGGCTATAGGCATAGCGCCGTGCCACAGCCTTACCACCCATTTTCCAAAGAAGCGCCATTATACCCATGTCCGCCAGCATCACCGGGATTTTGAAAATAAAGTAAAAAAACCAAGGAATCTGGGTTATCAATGGGATAAAACCACGACCCAGTACATAGTTTAAATTTGGGTCGAGTAGAGCGTAGAATTTACCGATAGGATAATACAGATACAAGATTCCGGGAGGGTAAGCGAAATACTCGTAGTAGGGGTAAATTCGCTCGGAACGGGTTTCATAAGAGAGTGTTTGCAGGGTATCATAGGGAGAATGATCGAATTTTATATCGGCGAGGAAAGAATACCAAATCTGGGTATCCCAAGTATGGCTGACTGGCATAAATATCAACCGCAGTAGAACCGGACCTACAAACCAAATAGCAACAGGCCAAATTTTACCTTCACCGATATTAATCCGATTTCGTGCAAATGGAGTTGTTTCTGCGGCTGCTTTGGAAGACATTTTCCGGTCTTTCTGTGTAACGGCAGACTATGGCTGATAGGCTAGCACATAAAAAGGGCAGGCAAGCAACTATCCTGCCCTTTTCAGCTATACTAGAGTTTAATCCTTCCGAACTGCTTTTAGCAAGTCCTCCGCGATAATCATACGCTGCACTTCGCTGGTGCCTTCATAGATGCGCAAAATACGAGCATCGCGATAGGCACGCTCAATCGAATATTCTTGCATGTAGCCCAAACCGCCATGAATTTGCAAGGCTTTGTCTGCTACACGATTTGCCATTTCACTGGCATACACCTTGACCATTGCCGCCTCATGGCTCACCCGCTGCCCGTTATCCAGTTTCCACGCCGCATGGTAAGTCATAAGTCGTGCTGCATGTATTTCTACTTCCATATCTGCCAGCATCCATTGAATTGCCTGATTTGCACCGATAGGTTTGCCAAATTGGACACGCTCGGTTGCATGTTTAACCGACAAATCGAGCAACGCCTGTGCCGCCCCTACTGCACCAGCCGCCAGAGTAATGCGCCCACCGTCCAGAGTTTTCATGGCGGTGTAAAAGCCTGTACCTTCAGGACCTATGCGGTTTTCCTCCGGCACTTCGCAATCCTCAAAATAAAGGGTACAGGTATGACTACCCTTCAAGCCCATCTTTTCGTCGGTTTTGCCCACCACAAAGCCGGGGAAGTTTTTCTCTACGATAAAGGCGCTGACACCTTTGGGACCAAGGGTCTTATCAGTTGAGGCATATACCACCACTACATCGGCATAAGGTCCGTTGGTAATCCAGATTTTCTGACCGTTTATATAATAATGGTCGCCCTTCTTGTAGGCGGTAGTGCGAATACCGGCGGCATCGCTGCCAGCGCCGGGTTCGGTCAAACCGAAGGCTGCCAACTTTTTGCCTTCCGCCAGTGGTATCAGATATTTTTGTTTTTGAGCTTCATTCCCACCGTAATAAATGCTGCTAGAACCTATGCTGGTATGTGCGCCGATTATATTGCTATAAGCAGCATTAGCACGCCCTAGTTCTTCCAATGCAAGGCAATAGCCCAAATAGCCAATCTCTACGCCACCGTATTTTTCTGGGAAAGGAAAGCCGAAATATCCCAGGGATGCCATTTTCTTTAGCACCTCATCTGGAATTTTATCTTCTTTCTCAACCTGTTGCTGGATCGGTAAAAGTTCGTTTCCTACGAACTCCCGCACGCTTTTCTTTAATTCAATCAGTTCTTCTGGCAAATTAAAATCCATTTATTACCACCTTTCAACATTTGTAGCGCCGTTGCTACCTACATTTTTCATCGCTGAGAAAAAGTCGAGGCTTTGAGACTCGGTAAATACACAAGTTTACGCTTTATTTACAAGCGAAGCCGCAAACCTATGTCAGCCATTACCCCGGTTAGCTTGTTAGGAAGGTACTTCCTCCAAGGATTTCTGACCAAATTTATTGCGCAGAAATTTTATAACATCCTTCTGTGTTTCAATTTGTATTCCGGTAAGTATTGAAAAGCTGCTCAAAACGCGCTTTTCCATCGCCTTCTCTCCCACTGAAGTAGTGTAGCGATCAACCATATGTCTGAAATAGTTAGGGTCTTCCAACTGGTCAACCACTGAAGGATCGGTGATATTGGTGGGATGGCGATATTTGCTACGCAACATCCACAGCATCATGCGGGCGATGTTTTGCAGATATTCAGGAGTTTTTGCAACGGTATTCTTGAGATAAACAAAATAGCAACCGGCATGTCGCCATTCGTCCGCCGACAACTGGGTAAAAATTTTGCGCAATACCGGCTCTTGCAAAAACTTTTCGGCAGCGTTCTTGCCAATCCCCGCAAAAGAGGAATACCACATACCTAAACGCTGTTCGCCCAAAAAGTGCATCGTCAAAGTCTCAATCCACGGAGCAGGCTCAAATTCAAGGTTAATCTTTTGCACTTGCTCAGGTTCAAGCTCAACCCCGTTCGCATTCAACCAGCGTTCCAGAATAAGGCTGTGTTTACCTTCTTCAAAACTCCATACATTAATGAAACGCTGAAAATCCATATCATCGGCAAAATCACGCATAAACATGCGAGTGGCGGGAATTGAGCCGAGTTCAGTCAGGCAAACGTGCTTGACATCATGCAGCATTTCAGCGTCAACTTTACTTTTATCTATCTGGTCAAGTGGAATATCATTCATATTCCACCGGGCGCGTTCTAACTTATCATACAAACCTGAAAAAACCACTTCAAGGTCTCCTTACTACTTACTACCCTGTTGGTAGTTCACAACTACTAATACAAAACTAGGGTTAAAATTTTGCAAGCTTTCAATACGAGCATACTTATTTTTCCCTATGTAGAATTGTTTCAAAAGCCCGCAGATGGGCTTCAACCCGCCGTGCCGCAAGTGCGCCGTCATGTGCCTCAATTGCTGCCAGAATACTTTCCGCAGCTTTCAAACCGGTACGGCGTTCTGCCTCACTCAAACCAATCCGGGCAGTTTGAGCGGTAATTATTTCACCAACTGAAGTGGTGTAAAGCCTGAGTACATCATTATGGGCGGCTGAGATTATACCAAGATGAAAGCGTAACTGGGCTTCAAGGTAATTCGGGATGTCATCAAGATTGTGCCGCATCATCTCCAGAGCCATTTGCAAGCCTTGCAATTCATCAGAGGAGATTCTCTGCGCTGCCAATTCGGCGCAAATCGGTTGCAGCATTCGGCGTGTTTCAAGTAACATTTGGAAGGGAGTTTCTTCCAATTGTAATAGCAATGCCAACGAACGGGTGAGATTTGCCGAACCGGGTCTACGCACCGTTGCACCACCTTTGGGACCGGTTTTGGTGCTGATTAACCCTTCGGTTTCTAGCATCCGCAAAGCTTCGCGTAGAGTGGCACGGCTTACCCCTAATTGGGAAACTAGGTCTTTTTCCGGCGGCAAATTCTGACCTTCAACGACAACCCCAGATAGAATGATTGAACGCAATTTTTCTGCTACCAGTTCGCTGGCACGCGGCACTTTAAGGGTCTCAAATTGTAACTTAGTACGCTTCTTGTGTTCTTCTTTCGGTGTAGAACCATTTACTTGCATGGTGTAATAATTGGGCAAAGCAAAATCGTTACTCAATCGGGTATCGCCCTTTCCGGTACAACTAGAGGGGTATAAGCCCCTTTGTTAAAGAACATAAAAGTAAAACCAGTAGCGCGATGTTTGAATTATTAGTGATTGATGCAAAATGGGTATTTGTCAGACAAATCATATGAATAGATAATAGCACGTAATAAACAGGCAGTCAATGGGTTTTGCCGATAAAGTAAATAAGGGGTAAATAAAAAACCCTTATCCATAACGGATAAGGGTAATGACTTCGAAAGTAGGTTTTTAGACCGCCTTTTTGCGTTCGCGCTGCCACACCGAAAAATGGTCAGCTAGACGGTTAACATACTCAAGGCTTAGCCGTTCCATATAATCCTTAAGCAGACCGGGACCTTGAGACTGAATAAAGCTTTTCGAGAACATCGAAATCATATCCACTTGCTTCGAATCGAAGCCAAGCGTTAACTGACTGGTAATGCGAGAATTGCCCTCATCCTTCGCGGTAACGCTCATATCAGCCACAAAAGTACCTGTTACAAAACCACTGGGTATGGGCGCAAAAGGGGTTTCTGGATTGGTAAACTGGATATTGCGAGTTTCCTGATTAAACACAGGGTCAATATCTACCACCGCATCAATTGAAACTGCCAGTATGTTAAAGTTGAAGTAGAGCCGTGCTCTCCCGCTGTTCGGGCGAAGCTGAACCTTGGTAACATTGGGTACATGTTTCAATAGAATACGAATATCGCTGAGGTATTCGTATATCAAATCGGCGTTGGCATTAATCGAATAATTCTTTTTAACCTCGCCCTTTAAGACCAGTTTTGATAAATCAATTTTCTGCATTTAACCAGTTATCTCCTAATTAAAAACCACCAGAACTGCTATAACCAGCCACTGGCTTGCCATTCTTCATGCCGTGCCGAAAGCGCCAACGCCAACGACTTATTGCGGTTTTCCAACCAGTTGAGCAATTTAGCCTGTCGTTTCTGCCCCACTTTGCGGTAAAGCCCGCACAAAATGGCTTCTCTGCTCAATCGTATATAATCCACTACCCAATACCATACCCCCTGCATCCCGATGTTTTCAAAGGTAAGCGGGTAAACTTTAGGGTAGCGAATCGCAGTACCAAAAGTAATCCGGTTATAATCGCTCCATAGAACTTTATCCTGAAAAAAGCGTCTGGTCAAGGCAGGACCAAGACGGTTCAAGTTGTCGCAAAAAACATTCATAATCCGGTTTACATCTTCAGGACGTTCATCAGCCTTGTAGGGCTGCATAAAACGGCTAAATACCCAGAGTTCGCTGATATTAGTCTGATGTGCGCCAATTCTGCGCAAGTCCTTTTCCTCAAGCAGTTCCTCTTGCAACGCACGTTCGAGCAAGCGAGTTAGACGCGGTAAATTTCTGACCTGCGAACCAAAGCCACAAAAAGTAAGAGCGGATTGTGGCGAAGTAGCATCCCCCACCGAGATTATCCCGCGTTTGCTAGCGCTTTCCACCTTATGCTGAAAGTGTCGCGCCGGAATAAAACCATAAACCGGCTTTATATGCGCGAATCCTTCGCCCGGTTCTTTGTAAGTGCTTAGAAGCTCAAAATAACGCTCGAAAAGGTCGAGCAGGCTTTGTGCTGCGGCTTTATCGGGCGAAACGGTATCATAGTAAAAAACATAGACCGTCATTTCGCCATTTCTGCCGGGAAAACCTTCCCATATCAATTGTCGCCCGGATTGGGCATGCGCCACCGTCAGAAGCACATCGCCAATTTCAGGGTCAACTTCTTTTTCACCTTTGCCAGTTTTAAAGTTAATAGCGGTTGAACCAACAGTAGGGCAAATCCCCTGAAAAGGTTTTCCGTTTTGAAGTACAAGCGAAAGAGGTGAAATCGAACCGAGCGCATTAACCGTCAGACGTGCTTTATAGTATTCAAGTTCCCCCGCTTGGTTTTGTACCTCCACCACCGAGCGCACTTTACCCTGCTCAGTAACATAGACCTTTTTAAAGGAACGAAAATCACGAATGACTCCGCCCGCCTCTTCAAATTTGCGCCTTGCCATTTCCAACAAAGTGCCAAGGTCTATAGCAACTTCCAAAACCCGATCAAGCCACAATTCTGCCGGTTTTACGCCGATATCCTTGTTATAAAAGCGTATAACCCCGCGTTTGTAGCGAGAAGATACCGCTTGCTCAAGTTCTTCACGGGTAAACAACCCGGCTTCAACAAATTTCTCCAGTTCTTCATCGCTGATATTCCACTCGCGATGGCTAGTACCTACGCGCCGCTGATCAAAAACCAGTACACGAAAGCCTTTACGTGCCATTACCGCAGCGCTAAACAAACCTAGCACACCACCGCAATATACCAAATCATATTGTTCAGTTGAAGGTGGTAGGTCGGCTTCAGAAGGTACGTAATGCAGCACCTCCCCTTCTTGGGGCATTTCGCCTCTGGCTATTTTTTTCCAGCGTTCTTCAATAGCAGTGATATATGTAAGGTGCTGAAGACCGCCCTCAATTTGGCGAAGGGCGGCTACAGTTCGAGGATACTTTTGAGAAAGACTATCCGCGAGGGTTTCAGATTCGGATGACCTTATTTCAGGTAAAACTGCTTCTGCCACGCAAGGTGCGCAAGCAGCAGTCGCTGGATCGTCATGGTTATCCGAGTATGCGATTTTAGAGGTTAGCATTTTTTTTGCCTATCAACAGTATTAATTAGAAATATAATTATACCCTTGAGAAGCCCAAAGATGCTAACCCTGCAGGTGAAATGTTAGAGCGGATTCTGTTAAATTTTACTAATTCCAGGGATTCTTGCCATTCCGCTCATGCGGTTCTTCGTCTTCTTCCTCTTCTTCAGCCTCATCCCATTCTTCCTCATCTTCAAGGCTGGTCTGGAATTTGTAATCTTTGAGGCTAGGAGTGAAAAAGTCAAGGCTAAAATCGGCTGCGGCTCCCACCGGCTCGGTTATTTCATCCATAATCTCATCAATAACCTGCTGCACAGTAGTTTCGTCCAAAGTTTCGGTAAACTCTGACCACAGCAACATGGTTACGAATACCATTTCCGGGTCATAGTGAACGTCCGCTTTACCGATATTAGTGGGTTGCTCATTCTCATCCATCACATCGGCATCGAACAGCGCCCATTGCTCTGAGCTACTGGTACGTACACGCCGTTTAATTTTGATTCTCACGAATTTTCTCCTTATTGAGATAGTTCCAGTTTACTTTGCCGCTACCGCATTCAAATAAGCTTTACTTCCAGTTCTTTTGCGCTAAATACAACCCCACCAGCGAGAAAGCCAGCAAGGCAAAGGCGAAAATATACAGGGTAAGGCGTGTACCGATAGAGGGAATCAGTAACAGCACCGGTATAAATGTGCCGATGATACTCCCCAGCGTGTTTAATGAAGAAATCCCTCCGGCGGTTTTACCGGCAGAGCCGATCTGCGCTACCCGTAATCTTACCGCAAAGGGTGATACACAACCTAACAACACCAATGGTATTGCAAACAAGAGCAATATGCTGAAAAGCGACCCGAAGAACATTCCACCGTTTGCGCTTTTAAATGTGCTACCCACCACATCCATAAGCGGTGAAGAAAGGGCAGGTATTAAGGCGGTAAAAACAGCGGCTATCGCAATAAGCCGATACAATACCGCAGGTTGAGGGTATTTGTCGGCAATGCGACCACCCAGATAATAGCCTGCTGCCAGAAATATCATGGTAAAACCGATTAAATTTGCCCAAATAATCAAGGAAGTGCCGAAGAAAGGGGCAATTAATCGGCTGGCGCACATCTGTATCGCCATTACCGACATGCCACATACAAATACAATTGTAAGCAGCAACGGGACGCGCATTGCTGGAACTTTAGCGGGTTCTCTTTCAAGGCTAACTGCACTCATACTGCTTACTTACCTCCGCCCAGCGCATAATCTAGGATAATCGTATCAATCACGCGCTCAACCGGCGCAAGGTCATCCGTGAAAAAAGCATCTGCTTTATTCCACTCGCGGATATTACCTTTTTCCAACGCAGTAGTGCCTACCGTTTTGATAAGGTCGTTAGAAACATACTTGGTAATATTTTCTCTGAAATTATCAATAGAAGTGGGTTGGTTAGTGCCGATTACCATAGTGTTAAAGTAACCATCCACATTCACCAGATATACATTCGGATAGACCGTTTTCATGGTACTTGCCAGCGCCTCAACCAAACGGTAATCGCGTTTGCCATCTGCGTATTCAGGCGCTCCAGCGTTTACCACTGCTACTCCCGTGGGAGTAAGGTGGTCGCGCACCTGCTTGAAAAATTCCTGAGTAGTCAGATGGAAGGGAATATAAGGCTGCTTGTAGGCATCCATTCCGATAATGTCATATTTTTCTTTGCTGGTAATCAGGTAATAGCGCCCATCATCGGCAATAGCTTTGAGGTTAGGCTCATTCATATCAAAATACTTGCGCCCTACCTCAATAATCTCAGGGTCAACCTCAATTCCCTCAATTTGGATATTTGAGCCATAGGCACGAGTTAACTGCTTTGAAACGGTACCCGCGCCAAGACCAATGAGCATAGACCTTTTGATATCCGCTTCTTTAATATCTTTATTAAAGAAAGGCGAAATCATGTAGTAATCCCAAGGACCGCCCGTAAGAATACGGTTAGGGTCTTGATAATATATGCTGTGAACCGCCCTGCCCTCGTTCAGAACCAAATCAAAGCGGTAAGTACCGTCGCCAACCGGGCGTTTTACCACTTGAATGTAATTGTCGGCAGACTCTTTCTCGAATACCAACTCGCCGTTTACCGCCGGACGAGTAACACCCTGTATGGTCAGAACCGCTAACGCCAGTATTATCGCCATAAACCCGGCATAAATAGGCACTCGGCGCGAGCGCAGCAAAAACAACCCAACCGTTGAGAAAGCCAGCAATACCAGCGAAAAGGTATACGTGGTAGTGCGAGTTCCCACCAACGGGATCATTATCAGTACCGGAATGAACGTGCCAAGAATACTTCCAATAGTGCTTAATGAAGAGATTCCACCGGCAGCCTTACCGGTATTTTTCACACTTCGGGCGCGCAGATGAACTGCAAAAGGGGTAACACAGCCTAACAGTATCACCGGAGCAGAAAACAGCAACAGGATACCAACTAGCGAACCGTAAAAAATCCCACCGTTTACATTTCTGAAAGCGTCGTAAGCAATATCAAGAATGGGGCGCGTCAGGAAAGGGATTAAACCCATTGCTAGACCCGCAAAAGCAGTTAGCTGGTAAAGCACTTCTGGGCGCGGGAAGCGGTCTGCTAAACGCCCACCCAGATAATAACCAATGGCGAGATAAACAATGACAAAGCCAATGATATTTGCCCAGATAAGCAGTGAAGTGCCAAAATAGGGAGCAAGTAAACGACTGGCGCACATCTCAGTTGCCATTACCGACATTCCGCCCACAAATACAATCGTGAGCAAAAAAGGAGGTTTTGCTAGGGCAGAGCCGGATGATTCTTCAACTAGAACTTGCTCAGCCCCGTTCATCCCCAATGCGCCCCCAAAACCGCTGGATTCGGAAGACCCAGTTCCAGCATTCTTTGGTTCTATTGCCATTATTTTATAAATCTCCAAGAGTAAAAAACCAACACTACTTCAGGTCATTATAACCGTTAGGTATGATGCGGGCAAGCCAACCAAAACGCTAGCGCAAACGAGAAACATTCGCCTATTTATTGTAGTATCATAATATATTGTGGATAATTCTAGTAGCTTACCAGATTTAGGGAAAAAGAATCTTGTCACTTTAATGGAATTGAAAAATGTGGTATCATTTAGGCTATAAATTCTAATGCTTGTCTAAGCTCGTATATATTTGTACGAGCAAAAAAATCTAGAAAAAGGCGCAGTGGCATAATCTAAAATGGCAGAAATAACCTGGCTCGGTCACAATTGCTTTCGTCTTCGCAGCCGTGAAGCTACAATTGTTGCAGACCCGTATAGTAAACGGCTTGGATATGATTTTGGAAGACCACGTGCAGATATTGTTACTATAAGCCGTCACGGGGATTCCTACGGTTTTATTGAAGCGGTTAAGGGCGAACCTAAAGTTATTCTAGGTCCGGGTGAATATGAAATAAACGAAGTATTCATCACCGGAATTGGCTCTTACGCCGATATGGAAAAAGGCAAGTTGCGCGGCAAAAATACTATTTATGTCTTCGAACTAGAAGGCATGTCGATTTGTCACCTCGGCACGCTTGGACATCCGCTAACAGCGGAACACCTTGAGTTGATGAGTCGGATTGATATACTAATGGTGCCGGTCGGCAATCAAGGAACTATCACTGTAAATCAAGCTTCTGAAATAATCAGTGAAATTGAGCCACACATCGTAATCCCAATGCATTACCGGGTGGAAGGGCTAGACGCGGAACTGGACGACATCAGTAAGTTCAGTAAGGAAATGGGGATACAAGATATCTCACCACAGGAAAAATTAACTGTAAAGCCCTCGGATTTGCCGGAAGGCACGAAGGTCATAGTTCTAGACCATCGAAACAGTTACAAATGAGCAGCAAGAGGCGGGCTAAGTCCCGCCTCCCCCTTTTTATAAGCGATTTAACCGAGGTAAAGAATACGGGCGCAGCCTGTGCGAAGCCTTATTAGGAAAGGAATTTGAAAGAATGCCGAAGTATATATTTGTTACAGGTGGAGTAGTCTCTTCGGTCGGAAAAGGCATCGCCGTAGCCAGTATTGGACGCTTGCTTAAAAGCAGGGGATTCTCGGTTAAAATCCAGAAATTAGATCCATATTTAAATGTTGACCCCGGTACAATGTCACCCTACCAGCATGGCGAAGTTTTCGTAACCGATGACGGCGCAGAAACCGACCTCGATTTGGGACATTACGAACGGTTTACCGACGAAAATCTCAGCCGCGCCTCTAATGTTACTACCGGACAGGTATATAGCAATGTAATTGCCAAAGAGCGACGTGGGGATTTTCTAGGGGGCACTATTCAAGTAATTCCGCATATCACCAATGAAATCAAATCTCGAATCGGTGCAGTAGCCCGCAATGGCAACCCAGATGTAGTAATCGTTGAGGTAGGCGGTACAGTTGGCGACATTGAGGGTCAACCTTTTCTCGAAGCCATTCGCCAGATGCGCAAAGATGCCGGGCGTAACAACGTCTTATACATCCATCTGACTTTGCTGCCCATGATTTCACCTACCAACGAATTAAAAACCAAACCTACGCAACACAGCGTCAAAGAATTGCGCAGCATCGGAATCAGCCCCGATGTCATAATCCTACGCAGCGACCACCCGATACCGGATGAAGTACGTTCCAAAATTGCTCTATTCTGCGATGTGGAAATGGAAGGGTGCGTGCCACTCCAGACCGCCAGTTCAATTTATGAAGTACCGTTGGTACTGGAAGAATATGGGCTTGGCAATTACATAGTAGAAAGGCTTGGTTTACCCGCTCGTATTCCCGAACTGGAAGAATGGAAAAATTTGGTTGAGCGAATCCGCACCCCAAAGCGTACCGTTCGAATCGGTTTGGTTGGAAAATATGTGGCATTACACGATGCCTATCTGAGCGTGGCGGAATCGCTTCAGCACGCCGGACTTCATAACAATATTTCGGTCGAAATAGATTGGATAAACAGCGAATCTTTTGAAGGGGAACAAGGGTATAAGCGAGCCGTTGAACTGCTCAAAAAGGTGGATGGCATTGTAGTACCGGGAGGCTTTGGCGATCGCGGCATCGAAGGGAAAATCGTTGCCTCCAAATTTGCACGCGAAAACAAAATCCCCTATCTGGGGCTATGCTACGGAATGCAAATGGCAGTTATCGATTTTGCCCGTCACGTCGTCGGCTTAAAAACTGCAAATACCACCGAAGTGGATTCTCGCTCGATTGACCCAGTAATAGACGTGATGGCTGACCAACGCGATATTGCCGACCTTGGCGGAACTATGCGACTAGGTTTGTACCCTTGTCGCCTCACACCCGGAACTAAAACCGCGGCGGCTTACGGCAATGTAGAAGAAGTACTAGAACGGCATCGCCATCGTTTTGAATTCAATAACGCCTACCGTGAGCGTCTTACTAAAGCCGGACTTATTCTCAGCGGGCTTTCACCGGATGGCAGACTGGTAGAAGTAATCGAATTACGAGATCATCCTTGGTTTGTAGGTACTCAATTTCATCCCGAATTTAAATCGAGACCGAATCGTCCACATCCCCTATTCCGCGATTTCGTAGCAGCCGCTATGAAAGTAATCCACGAAGGTGAACAACATATTCTGCCACTCGATGAGACACTCCAAGTAACTGGAAAAGCAGTTGGTTATCAACTATCTTCAATTAACTCGTAGAATCCGAAGCGCTCAACCACTAACTCTGGTTGGGCGCATTTTAAAATTTAGCATTTATATACTTCTTCATATTTTTTTAATAGGTTAAAAATAAGTCGGAACAGCCTATTTTTAAAATCTAAGCTCAAACGTGTAAATAATATATATACAAAAACTCGAATTAATATTTAACAGTGGCTGAATTTTATCTTCTTTACCACTAGGCGAAATATTTTTTCAAGGGGTTTTTATTAGACTTTAATCTGTTAAACTATTGCGTTTTTCATAAATATGAATTATACTTTTGAAAGTTACGGAGAGAGACTTAGAACTCGCAGATACTTTTACAAATTAGGGGAAGCTACCAAATTTAAAGTTATAGGGTAAAAGGTTAAGCTCACAGTGGTGAGGTTATACTAGCGTTCTTTGGGGTATAACTGAACTAAATAACGGGGAAGGGTTTCAGATGGAATTTGAAGATATAAGCTTGATTTGTAAGGATTGTGGCACTAATTTTTTATTTACCGCAGGTGAACAAGATTTCTACCAACAAAAGGGTTTAGTAAACCAGCCCGGTCGTTGCCATGAATGTCGCACAAATAGAAGAACAGCAGCAGCGCTAAATAGTATCCAAGTTCCAGTACCAACACAACCGGAAATAGCTCAGGAGCAGCCGACAGAGTCTACTACACCAGCCGTAATTACCAGTACTGTAAAAGAAACTACCAAGATAAACTGCGCTGCCTGTGGTAAAGATACTACTGTTCCATTTCGTCCAAGGCTTTCTCGACCCGTTTACTGTTACAAATGTTATAACGAAATGCGGGCTAATACTACCATACCGCCGTCTGAATTAGCACCAGCAGAAAAAAATCAGGACGAAAAACACGAAGAATCAAATAAGGAGTCTGAACAGGTTCTTTAAACAACTAGCATTTATTAGGCGGGCTAAATCCAAATTATATACCCGCCTCTCTTTACCTCAAGTTGAGGTTTCCTCGGTTTAGTTTTCCTCATTTCCCCTGTCAAGTATTTCCGTAATGTGTTAATATAGATATAGCCTTTATATTCTAATTCTTTTATTCATGTTTGTGGTGCAACTTTTAGCCGTATTTGTGCATTATATTTTTTAACAGACCTTCCTAATATTTATTCAAATTTAGTGGTTGTGTTACTCAGGTAATGCGCGATACAAAAATAAAGCTGGACTTTTACTACTCTTCTACAATTCTAAACCGAACCAACCCGGATAGTTGCACCGCAGGCGAACATAAGGTTGGCGCAATGTCGGATACTGAAATCTTTAAAGGTGAGGTTGGGAATGATTGGGATCCTGCTAACTTTGATGGGATTATTAATCAGTTTCAACCTCGAATATTTCGGTTTATTTACTCGCTTGTCGGTGAAGCCGAACTAGCCAGCGACCTAACTCAGGATACCTTCCTGAGTGCATATCGCCATCTGATACGCCGACGCGAGATAAACCAAAATAGTGGTTTGCCAATACAAAGTCCTACGGATAACATGTCTGCATGGCTATATGCTATTGCTCGCAATATTGCACTTAGCGAAATCAGACGGCATAAAGTTGTCCGGTTTTTTTCATTTCGGCAAAAGTCTGATGTAAATCAACCGGAAAACGATTTTGATAGCTTAGCAGATACACCTGCACTTGAGCCTGGCGGTAGTCTTGAGAATCGCTCAGTTCTAACCGACGAACTGGAAAGAGCCATCAAGTTGGTTGGGCGGCAAAAGCTGACCGCCTTATTGTTACATGTTGATGGCTTCAGTTACCGGGAAATTTGTGAAATTACCGGAGACTCCTTATCTAGTGTTAAATCACAAATCTTCCGTGCCAAAGAAAGCCTGCGTAAAGCCCTGATATTACAGAGTACATCCAATAAATTGTTCGGAAATGAAGCAGAGGAACAGCTATGAGTCAGCTAACCCAGACTCCTCACAAGATACACCGCCGCGAAGCTGAGCAATTGATTTCGTTATACCAAGATGGCGAAGCAAACCCGGCACAAAAACAACAAGTTGAAGAATTTATACTAGCTTGTTCGGATTGTCGCAATACACTCACCGATTACCGCTTCTTAAACGCCCGCCTCGGTGAATATCTGGGTAATGTAGCCGTACCACCTGTCACAAATCTTTTAAAAAATCTGGAAAAGCACCGAATCCCTTCTAAAGTAGCACAACCTACGCGGCTAGGGTTAGCATACGGTACTGGGTTCAGGCAGGTAGTAGCATATTCGGCACTATTACTGGTTACCTTGATCGGCTTTTTCCTGTTAATTTACCAGACACAAAAACCATCCGAGCAAATTATACCAACTGTAACCCCTATTCCTACCCTTATAGCAAATACGCAACCGACCTCTTCACCCACCGCTGCGGATATTTCTCCGGTTTTAGATAAACCGCTTATACCTTTTCCATCCGTTGCACCGCTCAATGTTCCGGTTGTACCTATACCAACTAGCGAAATAGCTTTGATCAATCCAAAACCATCTGGGCCTACTGCTACCCCTGCCATTGCGCTTAAAGCAACCGATACACCGATGATAGCGGTAACTGCCAGCCCAACGGAAACTCCTGCTGCTAGTGCGGCTCCGGTAAGTGCGCCTGATAAAACAGTTGCGGCTGGCTGGATCGCTTACATCGGAAAAGAGGATGGGGAAATATACCTGACGCACAGCGATGGTTCTACTAAAATGCAATTGAGCCTGAAAAGCGCCGAAAGTAAAGTGCAGTGGCGACAGCTTGTGTGGTCTAACAACGCGAAAGGGCTTGCAGCAGTCGGTTACCAGACTAATAACCACAAATACGGCATTTACCAGTTCCGCGTTGACAATCCGCCTATAGCACAAGCAGCGCCGGATAATTATGTAGGTGAGGGAGTAGCACCCATATGGTCACCGGGCGATTCAAAAATGACCTTTCTAGCTGGTCCAATAAGAGACTCAGGAAACGGCGTACTCGATGGGCAACCGGCGATATTGGACATGAAAAACCGCACCACTTTGATTTTGAACAACGACTATACCGGTCTGACACCACAATGGTTTGACGATGAAAAGCGGGTGCTAGTAGGACAAAACCGAGTAGTAAACCTTGATGGCTCTGAAATTGGCTCGTTTAATATTTTCGATAATCTGTGTGCCGCTGCCAGTATCTCGCCCAAAGGCAATAAATTGGTGGTACTGGAATATACAGGTTCAGGATTTCGCCCAGTTTTGTACGATCTAAATCAAGGTATAACAGGGATGTTAAAACCGACTGTCACATTCAAAACAATTTTCACAGGAAACTTGGGTAGGGGAACTGATTGCGGCGCAAGCAGAATTGCTTGGACTTCCGATAGTTCTGGTTTCTACTTTTATATGACAGAAGGAGGCTTGCCTCGAACTTGCTGGGCTAATCCTGTTTCAGAGCAATCGCAGTGCCTTAGAAACGTTATTAATCCCGGCTTTTCCTTCGATGCTTCAGCCTATGCCGATTTTAACCCCCAAACCGGGCAGATTTATACTGCTCTGTTTGGAGATAGACCTTCTAACCCACGAATAATTGCTGAAAGCAAGGTTCCGCCCGTCTGGCAACCGGGTTTATAACTACTTGCTATTAATCAATCGGAGAGCTATAATATTCTTTGCCCCGATAACGCCAAAGTGGTTATCGGGCTTTGTTTGCGCTTAATCTCAATCAGGAGTAGGGAACTAAAATGGCAAAAGACGTAAAGCTTTCAAAAACAGTGCCTACCGGTCAGAACGTAAACCTGCCTACCGGACACAACTGCGAAAAGTGCGGGAATATGACCACCGAACGCACGCTGCAAGTAGTAAAGACGCTCAAGCCGGATGGCAGTAGACAGACTAACTTCTACCATCGCGACTGCACTAAATACTAGTCGCCTGAGTTTTAAAATGATGAAAGAGGGGTTATTTTGCCCTCTTTTTTTATTGCAACCGCAATTACAGCAATTTTAAAGCAAATAAACTGGGGAGGGTTTATGCAACCCTTCCCCAATAGCTATTACCCTTATTCAGACTTATCAAGCCTTGATGGTAACCACAGGATCGGTAGTAGCGGATAGTTCAGCCGAAGCTTTTTCAGACCTGTTCTTGGCAGCTTGTACTTGACGTGGCTTCTTACCCCAATCCGTTTCCGCACAATATTGGAACAAAGTGGTAAAGTAATCGCGCACACTTGGAGCTTCGATTCCAGCTTCTTTCAACAACGTAGCAGTTTTAGTATTATCAAATTCGAGCCGCATACCCAGATACGGATAATAGGGTGAACCTAATTTTATGGTCTTATAAGTGCGCTCATCAAGCAGGAATTTACCAGCAGGTCCACTCAACAAATTTACCAAGCGAGGATCAACCACAATAGGTTTTTTGACATTGAAGTAAGAAAGTGCGGCTTTAGCAACTTCCCGTACTGTTACAAGGTTAGCCCGCCCGGCAGTAAGATGGTAAGTATTTCCAATCGTTTGAGGTAAGTTGCACATGTAAGCAGCGCCGGAAGCTACGTAATCCACCGGTACAAGGTCAACCCGACAATGTTTATTGGCAGGCATCACCCGCATTTGATTATTGGCATAAGCGCGTAAGGGCCAGTAGAAAGCCTTGTAATTGATCGTTTCGCCGGTTCGAGAGTCCCCTACTATAATGCTAGGGCGCATTATGGAAGCGGGCAAGTCATTCATTGCCGCCCGTACCAGCAACTCGGCTTCATATTTCGTCTGCTCATAAGTATTATGAAAACCGGCTTTATGTTGAAGCTCATCTTCGTATGCCACGCCGCTACGTTTTCCGGCAACATAAGAAGTGCTAATGTAGTTAAACCGACCTTCATTACCTGCTTTTCTAGCAGCGCGTGACAAATCAAGGACATGAGAAGTACCTTCCAGATTTATCCGACGTGCATCGCTAAGAGGCTGATCAAACCTTACACCAGCGGCGCAATGCAAAACCTGCTTAGTACGAGAAGCCAGATCATACCAATCTTCTGAGGACAAGCCCAAGCGCGGGAAAGTAACATCACCATCAAGCACGCTCAAGCGGCTTAATTTCTTTTCCAAATCCTCCCCGGTAAAATGGCGACGCACAATTGAAGTGATACGCCGCTCAGCAGTAGTTTCTTTATTGGCACGCGAAACCACTACTATGTGAAAATTAGGCTGCCTCTCCAGCATTTGGCATAATAATTCCTGACCTAAAGCGCCAGTTGCGCCAGTAAGGATACACAAATCCTTTTCAGGTAATTGAGGTAGTTTGCTAACCATATTCCGCAATCCTTTCTGCCACCGGCATCAAGTGGCAAGGTGAGCGCAATAGCACTGAGGTGCTATATTTTTGTTGTCAGAATAGAATCAAAAAACCTTGAGCGCAGTAGTAGTGGCTACAGTATAAAAAACCCCTTCCAATAATTGGCAAGGGGTTTAAAAAAATTTATAAGGCACGACTAAACTAGAGCGGTATGTTACCGTGTTTCTTCGGAGGATTAGTATCGCGTTTGTTTTTGAGCATCTCCAACGCGGTAATAATCTTGAAACGGGTATCTTTTGGCTCGATAATATCATCGATATAACCGCGCCCTGCCGCAACATAGGGACTGGCAAACTTCTCGGTATATTCGGCTTCGAGTTGCTTGCGAGTCTTATCGGGGTTTTCGCTCTTCTCTATCTGGTCTTTGAAAATAATATTAACCGCACCATCTACGCCCATAACTGCAATTTCAGCGCTAGGCCAAGCGTAGTTAATATCGCCACGCACGTGCTTAGAACTCATAACGTCGTAAGCGCCACCATAAGCTTTACGCACTATAACTGTTACCTTTGGAACGGTAGCTTCGCAATAAGCATAAAGCAGTTTCGCACCATGCCGTATAATACCGCCGTATTCCTGTCCAACACCCGGTAAAAAGCCCGGTACATCTACTAAGGTGACAATTGGGATATTAAAGCAGTCGCAGAATCGTACAAAGCGAGAACCTTTATCAGCGGAATTGATGTCTAGTACCCCTGCCAATACTGCCGGATTCTGTGCTACTATTCCAACGCTGCGCCCGCCCATATGAGCAAATCCTATGACAATGTTCTGGGCGTAGAATTCCTGAACTTCGAGGAATTTCCCGTCGTCCACCACATGTCTGATAAGGTCACGCATATCGTAAGGCTTGTTCGGCGAGTCAGGGACAATAGTATTTAATATCTCGTCTCGGCGAGTGGATGGATCATTGGTAGGAACGAAGGGTGGGTCTTCCACGTTATTACTTGGCATGAAGCTGATCAATTCACGCAGAAGCGCAAGGCATTGCACTTCATCTTTTGCCGCAAAATGAGCCACACCACTAACCGAGTTGTGTGTAGCAGCGCCACCAAGCGACTCGAAATCAACTTCCTCATGGGTAACCGCCTTGACCACGTTTGGTCCGGTCACAAACATGTAACTGGTATCCTGCACCATCGCAATAAAATCGGTCATAGCAGGGCTGTAAACCGCGCCACCAGCACAAGGCCCAAGAATTGCGGAAATTTGGGGAACAACACCACTTGCCAACACATTGCGTAAGAAAATATCAGCATAAGCGCCTAATGATACAACGCCTTCCTGAATACGCGCACCACCACTATCGTTCAAGCCGATAACCGGAGCGCCATTTTTCATCGCTAGATCCATTATTTTGCAGATTTTTTCTGCATGTGTTTCGGACAGCGAACCACCAAATACGGTGAAATCTTGGGAAAAGACAAAAACCAAACGGCCATCAATTTTTCCATAGCCGGTGACCACGCCATCACCCATATATTTCTGGTTTTCCAGTCCAAAATCTGTGGAACGGTGGGTTACAAAAGCATCTAGCTCTTCAAAAGTACCCTCATCCAACAGAAGATCAATGCGCTCACGTGCGGTTAACTTTCCTTTTGCATGTTGCGCATCAATTCTTTTTTGACCACCGCCTAGCATTGCCTCTTTGCGTAAGCGGCGCAACTCTTCCACTTTTTCAAGATTAGATTTTACTTTAACCACGCCGTTTGCCGAGGAAGCGGGCTGCTGAGTGGTATTACCGCCAGCGCTGGCTTCAAGCTTGGCTTTCGCGTCTGCGTCAGACATGCCTCATTACCTCACTCTATGAGAATAAACGACTTACAAATATAATACCCGCGACTCGAATATTACCACATTTAATATATTTTCGTGTAATTCATAACACAGTCTTTATAGCTACTCACCCAATTTTTGGGATTTAGGTTCAAATTTGCACAAAAGCTTTGAAAATACCAAAAGTTGAGCCTAGTTGACGTAGTAAGCATCCTTTTAACTTGATAGACACAAATCTATCGGTGTGCTATGATTTAAGTACAAGAGGATGAGAAATGACAATGCAAGACTTCGAATTCGAAATTGGTAAACAGTACCGCAATCGTCGCGGAATTTATACTGTAATCAGCATAAACCAACCAAAAATGCTGGTTTCCTATGAGGATGGTACAACCGCCGAGCTTACTATAGAGCAACAGGCGAATATTGTACGTAATATGCTGAATGAAGATTGGGCACGACAGACTCAGGAACAGGCAGAGTTACTTAAAGCTGCTAAAGCACGCCCTACCCGTGTGCCAAAAACTGATTCGAAAGCCAAATCTTCCGCTACCACCAAATCTCAAACTCCAAAGCCGGAGAAAGAGCCTAAACCGCAACGGGAAAATATAGCTACTCGGCGGCAGGTGCTAGCTTCAGAAGTACCACCCTTACACCGTACTTTGCTGGCAAATGATCCTAATGACCAGCTTTTCAGAGCAGACGAAATCCGTATCTTTTCCCAATTTCGCGGCTATGGTAATCAAAACGCCCCCATTTGGTTTTTGGGGATGGAAGAACAAAGTGAATTTGGCACTCTGGAATTAAAACACCGCCTTGCGATGGAAATTTACGAAGAACGTTTTGCAGATTTGCAAGCGTGCTATCGCTTGGAGAAAATTCCGGTCTCTTACCACTTTGCTACACCCGAACACAAAATAATGGCGTTTATGGGGGTTCGCTTCAATGGCGAAGGGATTTATCCAAGCGCGGAAAAGCTGGAAGAATATTTTGCAGCCAGCTTTGGTACTACCGCTGGCAATGTGCTGATCGCTGACCTTTTGCCTTTACCAGTTGGTAACGAGTGGCTTTATAGCAATATCAGAATCAGCGACAACTCAATGTTGCAATATCATTTGCGCGACCGCAAGCTCTATACCCAAATGTTTTTGCCGGAACGAATCAGCCTTTTCCAAGATATGTACGAATCTCTCAAGGCTAAAAATGAAGCGCCACGTTACATTTTCTGTTACGGTGGTCGCAAGCATTGGACTCACTATCGGAAAATTTTCCCGCTCAGTTATGTAGAAGTTACGCTCGAAATGCGAAAAGGCGGCCCAGATTCTACTCTGATGCTTGGACGTGACAATGATTCTGGCACGTGGGTTATTCTCACCGGGACTTTTAGCGATTCTCGCGGAGACGTTACCAACCACCTGTGTGACCAACTCGCACAGCGCTTGGAACAGTTATAATAAATAATAGGCAAGGGGTTTAAGCCACTTGCCTGAAATTGTATTAAAGCTAAAGCTTTAGAAAATAGACACGATTCGCTGTGTCATATTTTGAGCTTTACTCGCTCAAGATAAATAAAATAATTCTACTCCAAAGGGCGGTAAGTTTATTTCTGAAACTTCCTCGCCCTTTATTTTTCGATAAATTCGATTGAGCGGAACCTGAACCGAATGGCTGTTATGGTTAATCAAAGCGAAATATTGGTTTAAATCCCCGGCTCGTACCACTTCCAAACCCTCGACCAGTGGCAAATTAGGGATAGCAGAAGCACATTCTAGTTGAAATAACTCTTCCCATAGGTAGCGATAAGTCTGCTCATTGGGCAATACTCCTAGATAATAGGCTTCTCCAGAATTGAGCTTTCGGCATGCTAACGCTACTGAATCGGCAAAGAAATCAAGCTCAAGCGACTTACCATAGCGTAGAATAATCTCTACATCTTCGCCCGTCTCTAATCGTTCTATCCATAATCGACGGGCATTCACTTGCCTACCTGTTACCTCATCGCACAAAAGCACCGATATATCACCGCGAGCAGGCTGATTTCCTAGAATTTCGGTGTTAAAATTGCCCGGTATGAAAGGTGGGAAAGAAATATATTCCTCCACCCCTATATGCAGCCAATCCTTCAGAGCGTAGGGTTGCCCCTCGTCAGACCAAACATTGCTTGGCTCTTTCGCCCCCGCTCTAGTCATTAGCAATAGCTTGCCACCCTCCTCCACATAGACACGCCACATATCAGAGGTATAATAATCTCCAATAATTGGTGCAGGCGCAATCACTAAGGAGTATTCTTTCAATTTTACTGCCGGGTAATCACGCGGTAAAATATCAACCGGAATATACCGCTTGCAAAGACTATTGTGTAAATCCTTTACAATTTGAAGGTAATCGAAAGCCGCGTTGTGGGGTTCCAGTTGCAAAGCCCATAAATCATCATAGCTAAAAAGGATAGCCACCCGCGCTTTTTGTCGTCTGAAAAAGTTGGGCGGCAAAGCGTCCAGTTCTTTGCTCAAATCCATAATCTCATAATAAGCGCGGGTTTGATTGCCCTCGTGAGATATGATAGAACTATGATATTGCTCGCCCCCAAAACGTGATTGCCGCCAGCTAAAATATACCGCGCCCTGCCCGCCTCTCAAAAAGTTCTGGAGCGTCCAAAGGCGCACTTGCCCCGGATATACCGGAGGGTTATATTTAGTCCAGTTAACCGGCCCAACCCCCTGTTCCATCACCCAATGAGGCTCTTGTTTCAAACCAAACATAAAATCGTGATAGAAAGCTATTTCTGATGCTGCCTTCATACCATGCGGATAATTATCCCAAGAAATAAAATCAAGCGGGGCGCTTAAATCTTGAAAATTGACGTTATCATCCCCATAAAATACATTATGGGTAATAAAACCTCGTTTGGGTGCCCAGTGTTCACGAATCGCATCTACCTGTAAATTGAAATATTCCAGCGCATTATCGCTGGCAAAGCGGCGATAATCCAATTCTAAGCTAGGGCTATAGCCTGCGCCGGTTTGGGTGGGCAAAGGAATTTGCGACCATTCTTTATAAATCTGACCCCAGAAAATAGTGCCCCATTCGCGGTTTAGTACCTCGATTGTTTGATAACGATTTTGCAACCAAGCATACCAGTTGGTAGCACAACGTTGGCAATAACAGCGGCAATTGCCATGATTGCCCATTTCATTATCAATTTGCCAACCGATGACGGAATAATTATTCAAATAGTGATGCGCCATTGTCCGCGCAATTCGGTTAACTTGAGTGCGATAATAGGCATTGCTAGGACAATAGAAACGTCGTCCCCCAACCGTAAGAACATGCCCATCGCGGGTATGTGCTAGTATATCGCCGCGATGTTCTGCCATCCATGGAGGGGGGGCAGCGGTAGGAGTGCCGAGAATTACCCGCAACCCCTGTGAATTTAACACATTAATAGCGCGATCCAGCCATTCAAAATCATATTCTTCGGGGCTAGATTCGATTTTCCCCCACGAAAACTCAGCGAGGCGCACGACTTTTAAGCCAATTGTACGCATTTGCTCGGCATCTAATTGCCAACGTTCTTCAGGCCAATGTTCAGGATAATAAGCCACACCCAAAACGGGGCGGGGCAGGTAATTCGACATTTTTAAGACCTCTATAAAAATAAGCTTTTAATTTTTCCTCTAAATGGTAGGTTAACTAGTTCACCTTGTCAACCACCTGTTAATCCTCTAAACTAAAGGCTATGAGAAATGAAAAAAAGGCAAAACTTAACGGTTTACGGCTACTACTTATAGTAGGGGCTGTTTTGTTATTGGGTGGAATTGCCTTGCTTTTGCAGAACAATACTGTGGGTGTAACCCAAAATGAACCGACTCCGACTATTGGGGTAGGCTCAAGTGCAGAACAAGGCTTGAAGTTATTTCGCAATAACTGCACAATATGCCACCCGAATGATGGTAAAACACCGGCGAAGGGACCAGCGCTTACAGGCTCACGTGCAACAAGAGATTACACCTTCCTTATTTGGCAAGTACGCAATGGCAAAGGGCAAATGCGCTCCTTTTCATCTGCTAATTTGAGCGATGCAGACCTTGCCTCGATTTATCTTTATCTTTCTACCGAACTTAGCGGGAAGTAGGCTTTATGGAACTTTCTGAAAAATTGAAAGCCCACCCCATAATCCCGGCAGTGCGCGATCACGCCAGCCTTGAGGCAGCGCTCCAACACCACCCGCCTACCCTAATGTTTCTCAAAGGTGACATCTTCGAAATGGAGAAGGTAATAGAGCGCACCCGCAAGCAACAAACGCTGGCATTGGTGCATATTGATCTAGTGGAAGGAATCGGGCGCGATAAAGCCGGATTGCGCTATCTGAGAGACAATCTTGGGCTGGAAGGGGTGGTAAGCACGCGTAGCCAGTTATTAAAAGAGGCACAAGGGCTAGGTTTGGTTACCATCTTGCGCCTGTTTCTGCTGGACAGCGCGGCTTATCATACCGGCATTGGTTTATTACACAGCCTCTCCCCAGATGCGGTAGAAGTATTACCCGGCGTAGTCGTACCGCACTTGTCCGAAGATTTCCGGCGCGATGTCACAAAACCGCTGATTGCCAGCGGCATCTTGCGCAATGAAACGGACATTCGAGAGGCACTTGAAGCAGGGGCAAGCGCCGTTTCAACCAGCAAAAGCGCACTTTGGGGCTTACGCTTCTAAATAACCTCTAAGCCGTTAGCGTCTGGCAAGGTCGGATATGGTTGGTGTGGTTCGGTCTGATACCAGAATGCGGTTGAGGCAATATTGTCTTGCAAGGGTAGGTAACGCGCATCGCTGCGCCAACCTAACGCTTGCACCGTCACCCGCAAATCTTGCTTAAAGCGCACCGGATCCATAATATGCCAGCGATACATTCCAAAACGCATCTGGCTGCGATAAAGCCCATCCGGCTTTATAACCTGCGGCAAACCCAGAAATGGAGTTGAATAAATGCCATATTCGCCTTTGGGATACTCCCAGTTCCATGCTCCTCCAAAATAATCCTCGGTGCCTGTTCCGCAGATGGTGGGGAAATCGTGGTCTCCATCCAGATAAAACTTGACCTCACCCTCGCCCCACCACCCGTTATTATTCGTCTGCCACGCTAGATATGTACCTACATATTGCCCGATGCCCTGCACCCCATCCAGAATTTTATGCACTTCCCCGTAACGTAGTGGATTACTGCGCCGCCATTGGGCATGAAAATATGCCAAATCTTCCGGCACTTCGGTAAGAGTGTAGTCTATCTGGTAGTACAATTGCACCTCTTCCTCCGCCAGATTCTCGATAGTTAGGCGAGCACTATGGCGAAAAGGCATTTCCCAGTAACTGTTCATACCACCATTCGGATTTACCGAAATAGGTAATGAATTAACCTTACACGGTTCACACCAGCCATTGGCAAAAAAATCGCCATAGGGACATTCAACCGAGGGTTTTTCTTCACCGTCCCAATAAAAGCGTAAAACCAGCCTACGCCAATTATTAGGGGAAGTGGTCATCCAGAGGTGCTGAATTGCGCCTGAACCATCTATTTCCGCAAGCGTAAAAGTAGCGCGAGGCTTGAGCATAACGGAAGGGGAAATTTTCCAACCCTGACCAAGCTCACGGGCATACCCTGCGCCTGTTCCGATGGTTGCCCTACCGCCGCGCCCTTTCTCACCGCTGAAATTCTCGGCACTGATGGAGCGAGATTTCGCATTGGAAAGGCGCGCCAAGTTTCCTAAGCTCATGCCAAGCCCGTTAAAAGTAAAATTATTTGCCATATTTTAACCCTTATTCTAGCCTGATAGCCTCATATTCAAAATGCGCCATGTTGAACTTTTATACGATTAAGCTATAATATCCATACTGTAAAGATTTCGTTAGCCTTTGCTAAAGCGAACAAACAGAGGGGAAGGGTAGAAAGCTCAGCGCCGGTATATCTTCAGCGGTACCCCCGCCAGTTATCTCCCTCCAATCATTGCAATTACAAAACCTGACTCATTTCGGTACCAGGTTGTTCCGGAAAGGAGAAGAGCCTATGAAAAGCTACAGAACGGAACAGATTCGAAACGTAGGCCTATTTTCGCACGGCGGAGCGGGTAAAACGTCTTTAGTCGAAGCGTTACTCTTCGATAGCAAGACTATTAACCGTCTGGGTCGCGTGGACGATGGCAACACCGTTAGCGATTTTGACCCGGATGAGGTGAAACGCCATATTAGCGTTAGCACCTCCGTTGTGCCGTGCGAGTGGAACGATACCAAGATTAACTTGATTGACGCTCCCGGCTACGCTGATTTTATAGGTGAAATTAAATCTGCGGCGCGTGTCGCCGATTCGGCGCTTATCCTGCTTGATGCCACCGGTGGGGTTGAAGTAGGCACTGAACAGGTATGGGGCTTTGCCGCCGAGCGAAATTTACCACGCATCCTCTTTGTAAACAAACTCGATCGCGAAAATTCCAATTTCTTCAATGCACTTGAAGCAGCCCAACATTCCTTCGGATCAAATGTAGCCGCGCTGCAAATTCCGGTAGGCAAAGAAAGCGGTTTTAGAGGAATAGTTGACCTCATTTCCCGCAAAGCTTACCTGTATAGTAACAGCCGCGATGGCAAGTTTGAAGTGGCGGAAATTCCCGCCGACCTGAAAGAACAGGCTGCCAGCCTGCGCGAAAAATTGGTGGAGCGCATTGTCGAGGCAGACGAAGAATTGATGTTGCGTTATCTGGATGGGGAGGAAATAGGCGAAGAAGAGTTGGGCAAGGCTTTGCCAAAAGCGGTCGCCTCTCAACAACTCTATGCAGTGCTGTGTGGAAGCGCAACTGGCAATATCGGTACAGCCCAATTGCTTGATTTCTTGGCATTGGCTGCGCCTACGCCAAGCGAGGAAGGGAAAGCATGCGACTCGAATGCTTCTCTGGCAGCTATTGTCTTCAAAACCGTCGCAGACCCGTTTGGGCGTATTACCTACTTTAAGGTAATCAACGGCGTGTTCAAAGGTGAAGGGCAGCTATACAACGCCAGCAAAGGCAAATCCGAGCGCGTGGGCACTGCTTTAATGGTGCGGGGAAAAGAGCAAATTCCTGTTCCGGAAGTAGTAGCTGGAGATATTGGGGTGGTGGTCAAATTGCAGGAAACCAACACTAACGATACCATCAGCGCCCCTGACAAATCAGTGGAACTGGCGAAGATTAACTTCCCTGCGCCACTCTATCGCGCCGCCATTCTACCTAAGACCAAAGCCGACCTTGATAAGATGAGCGCCAGTATTGGTCGTTTGGTAGAGGAAGACCTGACTTTACATGTTGAGCGCGACTCCTTTACCGGAGAGACAATCATCAGCGGAATGGGCGAGAGCCATGTGCATGTGGCTGCCGAGCGGTTACAGCGCAAATTCGGCGTGAACGTAACCATAGAGCTACCCAAAGTGCCTTACCGCGAAACTATTCTGGGCAGTAGCAAAGCCGAGTACAAGCACAAGAAGCAAACCGGTGGTCATGGTCAGTACGGTCACGTGCTGATTGAAGTATCTCACTCTGAGGATGCCGACTTTCAGTTTACCGAATCAATTGTGGGTGGTGTAGTGCCACGCAATTACATCCCGGCGGTAGAAAAGGGAGTGCGCGAGGCACTATTAGAAGGCATCGTAGCGGGTTTCCCGGTGGTAAACATCAAAGTAAATCTGTACGACGGTAGCTATCATCCGGTGGATAGTAGTGAAATGGCGTTCAAAATTGCCGCTTCGCAAGCTTTCAAGAAGGGCACTTTGCAAGCAAAGCCCGTCTTGCTAGAGCCGATTTACGACCTGAAAATCACCGTGCCGGATCACTTTATGGGTGATGTGATGGGCGACATCAACAGCCAGAAACGTGGGCGGGTATTGGGTATGGAGCAGATTGGCAATGGTTACACCGTTGTTGAGTCACAAGCGCCTCTCGCCGAAGTGCAGCGCTATGCTACCGACTTACGTAGTATGACTCAGGGTCGCGGTATCTTCACAATGTCTTTTTCACATTATGAGCCTGTACCGCAAAATATTGCGGATCACATAATCGAGAAACACAAGAAGGAAATAGAAGCCGCCGCTGCGCATTAGTTATAAACCCTTTTAAGAGTAAAGAAAAAGAGCGGGGGTTTTTCCTCGCCCTTTTTTTACACCCTACTTACTACCCCCAAGAGTTTTTATTTACCGCCAAGCCCGCCCATAAGTTTGAAGCCTTCACCGATTCCCTCAGCTACTTCCTTCATATCCTCGCCAATGCTCTTTTTAGAGCGAGAGATGCAGTAAGCCATCGCCAACACGCTTGCCACCAACGTTATCATCGACCCAACTACGCCCATATACAACCCAAAATCCATCTTCACCGGAATACCCTGATAACTACCTTTTTCCACCAATCCGGTAATATCAACCATTTTGTAAAGCATCGTACTGGTATTGAAAACACTTGCACCGATAAGCAGTCCAGAATAGCCTTTCTTACTAACCATCAACCCACCAAAACCCAAAGACATTACTACCAACCCGGCAATTAAAACAGGTATGCCGTGAATTGCGCCAAAGTCCGGGGCAGTACCGCTCATATTGCTGAACATACCTAACCCATTTGCGCTTGAAACCCCTTTAGACATGAAGAAATCAATCCAGGGCAGGAACGGGCAAATTGTAACCAAGCTACCGCCAACCGCGACCGCAAGGTAAAAGTAATTAATCGAAGGCTTTTTCATACGTCGTACCAGCATCGAGTGTACAGATTGGTAAGGTAGGTAATTATATGCCTGTGGATGTCGATGATATTGCTGCGCATAATAATAATTAGGCTGGTTTAGCTGTGGGTAATTATAGCTCGGCAGTTGCCGTGTATTATTTATAGATTGGATGATTTGCGGCTTGGTGATTTGTCCGGTTTGGTTAGTCATGTTGTACGCTCCTCTGGGTACTAACGAGGAAAATAAATAAAAATAGAGAGTAATAAGTATTAGTTAACTGCTATGACTATACCAGTCCGAGTAGCTGAATAATTATAAAATGCGTCACAACTTTAGTGTGAAGTTAAGCAATTAATTAGAAGTTGCGCTTAGCAAAAAGAATTGGATTTTACCCGCATGCAAAATCTCGCCGTAAGGGTTATAATTCCCGATACTTGAGAATTTTGTAACAAAGGAGCCATTTGCGGACTTGAAAATTCTGATGCTGACCTCCTCCTACCCTAAATATCCGGGGGATGTCACTGCGCCATTTATCGAGGAAATAGCCCAGAACACACAAAAACTGGGACACAAAGTGACTGTGCTGATGCCCTATCATCCCGACTTGCACCGTCAGCCTGTCGAAAATGGTGTAAAACTATTTAATTTTCACTATAGCCCCTTCAAAAAATGGAATATATGGGGCTATGCCGCCTCACTTGAGGGTGATGTCAGGATTCGACCGCTGATTTATCTGCTCTTACCATTTGTGCTGTTGAGTAGTTTCTGGCATATGTGGAAATTGACACGCTGTGAACGCTTTGCTATGATTCAAGCTCATTGGGTTATACCAAACGCCCCGGTTGCCGTATTAATCGGCATGCTCCGTAAAATCCCGGTGGTAATCAGCATGCACGGTTCGGATGTATATGTAGCGGAACGACTTAAGCCGGTAGGATGGGTAGCGCGTTGGGCTTTTAAACGGGCGGCAGCGGTCACTGCCTCTAGCCCCGACCTTATGCAAAGAGCGCAAAAGCTAGGCGCACCTCTGCAACCGCACAGAGCGGTAGTAATACCCTACGGAGCAGACCCTTCGGTATTTCGTGCGCCTGCAATGCCACGCCCTGAATTGCGCCGGAAATTGGGTTTCGGTGAAGATGAGCAAATCTTGTTTTGTATCGGGCGATTAGTTTACAAAAAAGGCTTTGAATACGCCATCAAAGCATTACCGCAGGTTTTACTAAAATTTCCCAGAGCACGGCTGATAATTGCCGGACAAGGTGATTTGCACGCTGAACTGGAAGAACAAGCGCGGGCAGCATGCGTAAAAAACCAAGTGACTTTCACAGGAGCGATCCAACACGATAAAGTACCGGAGTATCTGGCAGGGTGTGACCTCTTTTTATTGCCAAGTATTGTGGATAAGAGTGGCAATGTGGACGGCTTGCCCAATACATTAATGGAGGCGCTGGCAACAGGAGTGCCGGTAATCGCCTCAAATATTGGGGGAGTATCGCTGGCAGTTGAGGATGAGGTAAACGGATTATTGGTAGCACAGCGTGACTCAGCCGCGCTGGCAGAAGCAATCTGTCTGCTTCTTTCGGATAGTGAGAAACGAAAAAAATTTGCTGCGGCGGGGCGAGCGCGAGTTGAGCGCGAATTGAACTGGACTGAAATTGCACGCCGTTATCAGAAAGTTTTTGAGGACGCAAAATCAAATGCTAATTGACAAAATCAACAATAAACAGGCTAAGGTTGGAATAGTTGGTTTGGGATATGTGGGCTTGCCGGTAGGTGTAGCTTATGCCGAAGCCGGATTTCGGGTGACCGGGCTGGATGTTACTCAGGCGAGGGTTAAAATGCTCAACCGGGGCGAAAGCTATATAGATGACATCCAGAGTGAGAGGCTCTTGCCGATTTTGGCTAACGGCAGTTTCAAAGCCAGCTTTGACCCCAGCGTGTTGGCAGCACAAGACGCGATTATCATTTGTGTGCCTACCCCTCTTAATAAAACGCAAGACCCTGACCTAACTGCCATCAAAGCCGCCACCAAAGACATAGCAGCTAACCTGCAACGTGGACAACTGATTGTGCTAGAAAGCACCACCTATCCCGGCACTACTCAGGAAATTATCCAACCTGTACTGGAATCCAGAGGCATGAAGGTAGGCGAGGATTTTTATCTCGCATTTTCACCGGAACGCATCGACCCCGGAGCGGTTGGGAGCAAGGGCTGGCGTTTTGAAAATACTCCCAAAGTGGTAGGCGGGGTTACCCCACAATGCCGCGAACTGGCAGTTGCGCTTTACGCTAATGTAGTGGAAAAAGTTGTGCCTGTATCCTCGCCTAGCATTGCCGAAATGACCAAGATATTCGAGAACGTCTTCCGAGTGGTAAACGTGGCGCTGGTAAACGAAATGGCGCTGCTCTGCGATCGAATGGGTCTGGACGTGTGGGAAGTGGTACGCGCTGCCAACACCAAGCCTTACGGTATCATGCAATTTGCGCCGGGACCGGGCGTGGGTGGACATTGTATCCCGATTGACCCTTTCTACCTCACTTGGAAAGCGCGTGAGTATGATTTCCACACTCGCTTTATCGAGTTGGCAGGCGAAATCAACCTGCAAATGCCCTATCATGTGCGTGAACTGACGATACGCGCCCTGAATCGCAGCGACAAGGGTTTGCATGGCGCAAAAATTCTGGTGTTGGGTGTAGCCTACAAGAAGGACGTAAGCGATTTCCGCGAGTCTCCTGCCATTAAGATTATTTCCTTATTGGAGAAAGATGGGGCGCACATAACCTATCACGACCCGCATGTGCCGGAGTTGCAGGAAGGGCATGTCACCTATCAATCGGTCAAGCTTGAGCAACAAACGCTGAATGAAGCAGATTGTGTATTGATTATCACCGATCATAGCGCCTTTGATTACGAAGCGATTGTACGCGAAGCCAAAGTAGTGGTAGATACACGCAACGCCACCGCGAAAGTGGGCGAGAATCGGGATAAGATAGTTTTATTGTGAGAACCTCCCAACAAGGGCTAACTACCGCCCTTAAAAAGCAGTCAAGATTCCGCCCTGATTGGGTGTTGCTGGCAATTCTCGGCGCAGGTTTGGCGCTGAGGTTGCTGGTCTGGCTGATTGCAACGCACCGCTATTTTGTTATTGATGAAGCTGAATATTACCAGATTAGCTCAATACTGGCGGATGGGCGCGGATGGCAGTTTTACGATGGCGCAACATGGGTACGCCCGCCGCTTTTTATTCTCATGCTGGCGGGTTTTTTCAAATTCTTCGGTCATGACCTGATAATCATCCGGCTAGTCCAAATTTGTCTGAGCCTTGCTTCGGTCTATCTGCTGTATTGGCTGGGTAAGCGGCTTTATGGAAGGCGCACCGGGTTAGTGGCAGCGCTGCTGGCTTCAGTTGCGTGGCCCTTTGTGGTTTTTCCCTATCTGCTGCTATCCGAAACGCTCTTTATACTGCTATTTCTGTTGACTGTTTGCTTTTTTGCCGAGTTCTTCGCCTCCTCAAAAACCGATTCCCGCAATAAATGGCTACCGGAAAACCGCAAAGAGTGGCTAACGCTGGTTGGGGGCAGTTTCTTTCTAGGTCTTTCCGCCCTAACACGCGGGCAAGTGCTAAGCTTCGTGCCTTTTCTGGCGATATGGTTTTGGATTGGCACAGGACGCAAGTGGAAGCCCGCTATAGGCGCGTTTGTGGTAATGCTGATAATCTTTGCCATTACCGTATCACCCTGGGCATTGCGCAATGCAAGCGTTTACGGTCGTCCTTTCATTGACAATACTGGGGGTTATAATTTCTTCCTCGGAGCAATGAAGGGCAGGAATGGGGCGCTGGTTTCTCAAACCCTCGAAGCGGTCAAGAATATGGCTGAGCGCGATTCGGTTGGTTACCAAAAAGGGCTGGAAATCTTTTTCAAAGACCCCGCCTCCTTCATTTTTGATAAGGGTTTCAAAGAAGCGCTGGATTTCTGGCAAATTAACTTTGGTGCAGATGAACGACTGTCTGCCGGGTATTCGCTAGGTCAGATAAACCCGCCATGGCTGCTGCTGGATGCAACCCTTAACGACCTGCTATATGTGGTGGCAGGGGCGCTGGCGATGCTAGGATTGGTGACTGCGCCTTCCTCTAGCCGAGCAGTCCGTAGTTTCGTGGTAATCTGGACGGCGCAGAACATGATTCTGGCTTTCGCCTTTTTCGCAGTAACGCGCTTCCGGGTGTCGGTTTACTTCTTCCTGTTGCTGTATGCTGCCTATACGCTGGCAAACTGGCGCGAAGTGTTGGCGTGGTTCAAACGTCCTTTGCGAAACAGCCAGTTTTTGCGCTATGCGGCGGGATTGGTTTTACCTGTACTCTTTCTAGCGGCGGTGTTGCCTTCTTACGGGCCTATCGCCTACCTCACCGGACTTGATAACCAATGGGGTACTGCCAGAGGGATAGAACGGTGGAATGAGCAGCAAAACGCGCAGGAAGGCGACCGCTTGCGACTTGAAGGTAAATATCAGGAAGCGCTTGACGCTTATGCCAAAGCCGACCAGAGCGTACCAGCCACACAAATCGGTATCGGATTGACCGAGGCGGCATTAGGGCGGTTTGATGACGCTATAGGGCGAATAGGGCGTACTTCGCAGGATATTTCGCAAAGCCATATCGCACTGGGCTATATATATCTGCTACAGGGCAATAAAGCTTACGCGCGCGGCGAGTTTAATACCCGTCAAGTGGGACTTGACCAACAGGCAGACGAGTGGGCATGGGAAAAATTGCCGACTGCCCCACTACCCGACAACACGCTTGCTATCGGTGAGTTTGATTGGGGTTACACTTACGGCTTCCAAACCTACGAAAAAGATGCCCAAACGGGCAAATTGTATCGCTGGACTTCAGGGCGTGGGGATAGCGGGCAAGAGCTTGCGCGGCTCAAATTCCCCAACGCTGGTACGCAACACCTCGCTGAGGTGAATTTGCGACTGCGCGGTTTCCGTCCTGACAGCCTTACGCCACCGCTGGTTGAAGTTTATGCTAACGGGCAATTGCTAGGCAAGGTGCAAACTTCCCGCAATTGGGAAACCTACAACCTGAAACTACCCTCAAACTTGAGCGGGGACATTATCATCGGGTTAGGGGCGGATACCTTCGTACCCGGCTCGAACAGCCGCCGCGAACTAGGCGTGATGGTCGAATCTGCCACCCTTAAATAAGTGAATGGCTCTCTCCTTTCACAAAGAAAGAAGAGAGCCAGAAGATTTAGAAGTCGAGGCGCAAGGTTAGAATCTTGTGGGCGTAAGCCGAGAAATTGTAACTGCCGTCTGTTTCCTGCTGCAAGACCTCCACCGTTTCGTTTTCCTCTAAATTGACCAGACTGACACTAGAGAATTGCCGGAAGAAACGTACCTTGCAAATCGGAATATCTCTATCGCTCGGATTCCAGAGCCGTACAATAACTGCTGCCCCGTCATCACTGCCTTTAATAGTGCTGAGAGCCATCACGCGCGGCTGAATTTCCACGAAACTCTGGGAAATTGGCAACTCTCCCACTTGTTTCGCTGCCATCACGCCAATCATAGGATGGTTAAAGGCGTGTGCTTGCTGCTGTGCGCCTGAAACCAGCCATTCGCCCTTATGAGGCATAAGAGCATAGTGGAAATAGTGCCGTCCCTGACATTGTGCGCCGGGTGTTGGCATACCGGGTCCGGCATGACCGCGCCGAGTTTTGAGGTCGTCACGACTGAGCCAACCCACCGAACGCAAAAGTGTAATCGCAATGGCGCTGTTGCCATCAGGTAATTTCACTATTTCGTGTTCCGGCAAACCTCGGTTAATAACAGTTAAGCCTAGCTTAGACTCTGCATCATTTATTGACACAAAGGTTTTCTGAGGCGCTTGTGGCATAGGGTCTTCAAGCCACTTGCTATCGAAACGAGGCACACCCACCGGGCGGGTAATAACATCAAAAATACCTTCCGCTTTGCTTTCGGTTGCTGCAAAAGGCGCAGGGAAAAGCACCTGTAAACGGTGGTCTTCCACCTTGTTGTGGAAAGCGGTTTCGAAATCAATTCGGCGCGAACCGGGAGTAAGCGTCACAACGGTGGTAAGGGAACACAGAGTCATCTCTTCGCTACGAGATTGCCGATCTGCTTTGAGGCTATAAGGCAACTCCAGCGCAGTATTCACCTCGATGGATTGCTCCAGTTCGGAAAGACGCACGAAAATCTGGGGAGCGTCAAAGTAGCTCTCGATTCCTTTATCCTGCGGTATGGGTGAAAAATTATACTCATCCCCCGCATCTGCCACATCCCTGAAACGATTTATTTGCGAGTAAACAGCCCCGGTTTCTTTATCTACTATAGTGAGAAGCCCGGTCTTAGCCTCAACATCTATAGTATAAAACTCGTTTTCGATTGTCTCCGGTGCATTCTTTACTTCTTGCTTGAAAACAGGCTCATTTTCGTGTCTGGCGCGTAAGGCAAAAGTTTTGTAACCAGTAGGCGGCACATCACGCGACAAAAACTGCAAGGCGAGCGAACTTTGCCGATAAGCGGTCATCTTAAAGGTTTGAACCCCATCATCCATATACTTCTGAGCTTCGCTAAGAGCATAACTCATCAAAGCAGGATTGGTAGGCGCAGCGCTGTTATATACTGCCGTAACCTCTACCGTCACAATCTCTTTGTTAGATAGCTGCCGATCAAATTTGATATCGACCATGCTATAACCCATCACCCGACCGTCATCATCTGCATGGCTCTTCATGCCCATCAGCGCAAATGCCGGGATATCCATACTGAATAAGACTTCACGTTCGCGGCGGGTAATTAGGTGCGGGTAGATAGCCCCTTCAGCATCGGTGATTACAAAATCATCGAAATCGGGATTTACCGAAACGGTAAGCGTGGTAGTATCGGTGCGTTTCAAGGGAATGGGATTGAATACCACTATCGGTTGGATTTTCTCCTCGTTTGAAATCGCCGCAGTATCGACCAGATTTGCGATAGAACGGAAACCCTCATCGCGCAAATCGATAGAAATTTGCTCCGCCCAAGCATAGCGGGTCTTCATTTCTTCATGAACCTGATCGACACTGCAACCACAGATGCTATCGTGCGGGTCATTTTGCAACAGGTATTTCCAAGCAGTATCATAAAGCCCTTGCAAGGAAGCAGGGTCATAAGTAGATTTAGCATTTGGCAAAGCTCTGAACCACGCTAACGCCAAACCCGCTTCGCGTTCTAGCAAGCCCTCGACCCGATGATTCCACTGTTTTATCCACATACGCGCCGAAGTAACTCCCGGTAACAGGTGCGCTAATTTGGGGTTGCGGAACTCGCCACGATGTCGCGGAACATTGGGATTTTCCCACGCGCCGCTCTGTCGCACCATTTCCAGAAATTGGGGCAGTGTGCCGTGTACAAAGCGGTAATTTTTACCCTTTTCTCGCATTATTTCCGCTACTTTTTTAAGAATTTCGGGCAGATCAGCCGTAGGCTCTGCGTGGTCATCGCCGTTCATTAAAAGAGTAACACCACTGGTAGAACGTTTTATCAAAAAATTCTCAACCGCTCCCAACTGCGCAACCGCCGATGCAACCCCGGTATTAAAAGCTAGAGCGGTGCTATAGCCGCCGATATTGGCGCTACCGGGCAAATGAGCCGAATTTACAATACTACCATCGGGTGCTTCCCATAGAAATTCTATTTGGGTAATTTCAGGACCAACCCCTCGCCAGAAAACAGCGGTATCAATGCCAAAACCGCGCAAGATTTGGGGCATCTGGCTGATTTGCCCGAAAGAATCGGGTATATAGCCCACCTGCATAGATGCGCCATACTTCCGGCAGGCTTTCAAACCGCGCAGCATATTTTGTATGTGGGCTTCGCCGCTTATTAAAAACTGGTCAGGTAGGATATACCAAGGACCTATCAGCAAACGTCCGCTTTCAATATGCCGCTTCAAATCGGCTTCGCGCTCAGGGCACACTTCAAGATAATCGTCCAGCACAATGGTTTGACCGTCAAGCATAAAATATTTGAAGTCAGGGCTGGTATCAAGAATATTCAGAAGTTTATCTATCAAGCGTACCAATTTGAAACGGTAATTCTGAAAGGGCAGATACCATTCTCTATCCCAGTGAGTATGGGTTACGACCACCAGAACGTGTTCTTGCTGCGGGTTTCCCGGCTGCGATTTTGTATCCCCTATTTCCACAATGGACATAACTGTTTTCTCTTTTCTAGCATTAACAAAAAAGATCATAATTAAGATTCATTATAAGGGATGAGCGAAAGGTTTGCATTAAACCGGATTGGAAAAAAGGCGCGCGCTTTCACTTAATACAATTTGACCGTTTTGTCATAGCTCAAGCTACAGCCAAACTTGGAAAGGCGTTATACAGTATTTGCAGATTGTGTAGATTTACATATAATTCTTTATAAGTCTAGACATAGGGTGATTATTGTTAGTTGTATCATTATACTCATTACGGATTTTAAATGGTTAATTCTGCAAACCCCGGTGGGGAAAGCATTCATCAATTAATTCGAGAGGCGCGGTTACATAGAGGATTAACCCAACATCAACTGGTAGCGCCGCATTATTCAGTAGCATATCTCAGCCAGGTAGAACAGGGGCGAGTTCTGCCTTCAATGGAATTTCTAGATTTCTTAGCAGAGCAACTGAACCTTAATCTTGAGCAACTGCACAAACAACTGAAAACAATCAAATATTTCAGCGGTAGAAAATCTCGTGAAAAAATCGAGATGCACTTGATGAACGCCCATATTGTATTGCAAATGAACCAGCCTGAAAACGCGCTTGCCTTTCTGAAAGAGCTTGAAAACAACCAAATCCCGCTTGATTTACTGGCGCGTTATCATTCAATTTTTGGCGAAACAGAACTAAAACTCAAGAATTATCAGGCGGCGCTTGAACATCTGAATATTGCAATCGAACTACGTAGCGCAGAACCGATTATTAATGAGGCAGACCAAATACTTGAGCTTGAGCGAGTACGCAATCACATCGGGCAGGTTTATTATTTAACCGGGAATTTTCCGCGCGCGAGAGAAGAGCATCTTAAGTGTTTGGATGCGATTTCCAAAGGCAAAATTACCGACCGCCGTTTTACAATGTATATATACGCCAACCTTGGCAACGAGAACTATATACTCAGCGAAAACGAACAGGCGGTAACATATTACCGAGAAGCAGCCAGCCTTGCAGAACGAAACGAGGATAATCAATCTCTCGCCGGTATTTACTGGGGCTTGGGGTTGGCTTATCGGGGTTTGAATAATCCAGCTTTATCCAAACTGTATTTGCTGAGAAGTGCAGAACTATTCGAACAAATCCAAGAATGGAATTCAGTAGTAATCTTGCGTTCAATGGTAGGACGAGCGCAGGCGGAAGATGGCGAAATTGAAGAGGCTCTGGAAACGCTACTAAAAGCAATAGGGTTAGCAAAATATTGTAGAGATACTGACTCAATGATAAACGCTAGATTAAACCTAGCCTATTGTTATCACCTGAATAGGGAATATGAAAAAGCGTTGGAGCAGGCGGAACTGGCGATTCAAAGCGTTCAAAACACTACCAGAAACCATATTTTTGGGCAAATTCTGGCACAATTGGCGGACGAATATTTAGCGCTTGGACGAGAAGAAGAAGGCTTTGCAAAATACAGAGAAGCAATTAATGTCCTTAAAGAAAGTGGTGAGATAGAAATTTACCACCGGGTGCTTAAACGCTATGCTGATGCACTAAAAGGCAAATACAAATTGCAAGAAGCTTTCGAAGTATATCGTAGCGCCTATTTAAGTTTTACAAAGTAGCCCGCCAAAGGGGCTTAGAATTGGTTGCGATAGTAACCGGGGGCGAAAATTGGAGGCGGCAACTCTCGTACAGGGGAGTTTTGAGGCACTACCTTCAGGAAAAAAGCCCCGTTTTCCCGGTGTATCGCCTTTAAAGAAGAATTGAAATATTGGGATAAATGCACCTGAGCGCGATCCTCTATTCGCCGCAATAACACTTCCATTACTTCAGCACTGGTACGCTGTGGAGCTACAGCACAGACACTGGCGGCAGGCGCACCTAAATCTACTTGTACCAACGACATTAAGCCATTTCGCGCCGTAGCATCTATCAGCAGACCCGGCATAAAGCCTGACTCGGTAAAGAAAGGCAAACGTTCAATACTATCGCGGCGTGCCGCACCCACCAAACAGAGCGGATTTATCACCCCGGACAAGCGCGGAAAGAAGCCACTCAGTAAAGGTCGGATACTCAGTTCTGCCAGTTCATCCATTACCGGGTGAAAATCGTTTTCGTCTTCTTCGGAGAAAAAACCGCAGGACATTACAAATTTGGTATAGGTGAGCAAAGGACCGACCAGCCCATAAATGTGGCGTGGCTCAAACCCACTTACGCTTGGATCTGCCCATACTACAATATCACCACGCGCCTTACGCATAGCGTGCCACAGCGCCTCCCCCGGTCCGTTACTCTGCTCTGGAGAGTGGGGGCTATCGGAATGAACATATATCACTTCCTCGCCCTCGCCTGCACCCAATAGAGTAAGCTCATCAGGGTCAAACAAAGCGCCGGGAGCAGAAATAATAATTTCATCTACCAAAGCACAATCACGCATCAAGGCAAAACGAGCGCGCCGGATATTCTCCGCCAAATTCATCGGTTGCACTTTACCATAGACCGGGAAAACGAGACTAATACTCAAATTATTACTGGCTTTGAGTAGAGTAAGACTGCTCATGCTGCGGAACTCACGATAGCGGAAGGTATTCTGAGCAAACCACTGGTCAATGATTTCAGCCAACCGCTCATCATCGCGATGCGGCGCACCCGGTTTAGTTGCAGTCAACGGGCGGTTAGCCTTAACCACCAGTAAAGGAGTTTCAAGTCGTCGGGATAACCGGATAGCCATTGACTCGTTCTCACCTGAAGGCTTTCCCTCTACGCCGCTTGCCCCTACCACCACCATGTCATAATGTGGAACTTCACGTAAAATGCTGGTAGTAGGATCACCCTGAACGGTTAATAAACCCGCGCCGGGAGGCAATTCGCTTAAAATTTCAGAGGCATTAAAGGTGTTTTCCGAACCAAACGAATCAGTATAAGCAGGAGAATAATCGCTCAAATCAGACGCAGATTCGACAGTACCGGGGACAAGTTGTGAGAAGCTATGCAAAACCGTAAGCTTAGTTCCCCAAACTTCGGAAATGTTGGAAGCTAACTTTAAAGCTAGGCTGCTATAACCACTGCCCCGAACAGGTATCAAAATATTTTTAGCGGGCTTGAAGCCATTAAAGCGTGCTAACACCATATCGCAGGGTGTGTCGCGCATCAGCATATCGATGGTAGAACCGTAGATTGCTCCCGGAGTTTGGGTAGCGCCTTTCCAGTGCAACAACAACAGGTTCGCACCTTCCTCGCGTACCTGTTCCACAATCCCTTGCCAAACTTCACGCGCGACTCGTACCTCGGTACGCACTTCCACTTTATTATTATTTTCAGGGGGAATGTAGCGCAGCATTGTACGGTAAGCTTTGACTAGGCTTGCACCTTGACTCAAAGGGGTATCGGACGGAACAACCACCACACCAAGTACCGTTACTTTTAAACGGTCGGTTTTCTCGGAAGAAACACCCGAAAGTGTGGTAGCCAAATGTACCATATCCTCAGCCGTATTTGGATTTAGAATCGGTACAATTACCTTATACATCCGTGAGCCTGATGGTAGAAATTATAGTGGCGCATGTCTGAATGATATGCTAGCCGTAGAACCTTGTCAATCGCAAATTTCTTCTTATTTTTTTCTGTTACATTATAATTTTTGTTGCGTATTACTTTTTACAGGCTATAATAGTGTTAGTGCACCCTTACCTGATAGGAAAGCAAAAATGGCAAACACAAAAAAAACCAAGCCCAAAACAAGCAGTTCCACCGGTTGTATATTCCTCATAATAGGGTTAATTGCGTGGGTAGCGCTGTTGATTATCGGCCCATTTACTTTCTTTGATGCGCTTGACGCTAAAAACACCGCAAACACCCTTGTCAAAGGTACTGTAACTCTGATATCTCAGGAGAATTTCGGCTCCGACACTTTTAATGTACTTACCATTACCGACGCAAGCAACAGCAATCCGGTCAAAGCAATTGTACAAACCCCAATATACGATGTGGCTAACGCCTATTGCAAAAGCCTGACTTGTTACGCGGAAGCTGAGTTTGAAAGCAATGATGGGCTTCTCAAACTAAGTCTCTACGATTCTCAAGGAGGGACAATCCTAGCGCGAATTGCAAACCACTCGCAGGAGCAGGATGATCTTGATTGGGCGACAGTATGGAGCATTTGTTTTCTGGTAGTAACCGCTTTTCTTACCATCGGATATTTCATTTACACGACAAATGTAAAGAAAAACCCCAACAAAAGCAAAGCGCCCCAGCCACAAGAGCGGGTATATTGGGATGGCAAAGGTATGCCACCGCAGGGTGGTGTTACCAGTTCTGGAGAATGGTACAAAGCGCCACCAAGTGCGGTACAATTATATTCAAAAGTCACGGGTAATCAGACAAATACCCTCAAAGCGGGTGATCAAAGTTCAAAAGTGTCCAAACTTTAGATAAAAGTCAGGTTGCAAAATGACCATATCTACTGAAATGAGCGAGAATCGTCAGCGCAAGGCAAGCAAGTATGCCGCAACGCGACGAACGCTCTTTTTTGTTAATAGCGGGTTAGGACTGGCAGCGTTGTTACTGGTACTTTTCAGCGGATTTTCGCTGGAAATACGGAAGCTGATTGAAAGCTGGAATAATAACCAGTGGTTGGTTGTTCTGTTATATATGATTTTGATGGGCGGAGCTTACGCCATCCTGACTTTTCCCTTGAATCTTTACAGCAGCTTATATTTACCTCGAAAGTACGGGCTTTCCCACCAAACGTTAGGGGGTTGGCTCATTGATGTTTTCAAGGGCGCAGTAATAGGAGGGATAATCGGGTTATTTTTGATTTCGCTGCTGTATCTGGGCTTGAGAAGCTTACCGGAGTGGTGGTGGTTGGCAGGGGGTATATTTTACCTGTTCTTTGTGATAATAATGTCAAACCTTGCTCCTGTAATTATAATGCCCTTATTTAATAAATTTATTCCGCTAGAAAACGATGAATTGCGCGAACGTATGCTGCGACTCGCCGATAAAACCGGGGCAAGAGTCAAGGGCATTTATACGATGGATTTTAGCCGTCGTACCAGCGCCTCCAATGCTTTTGTAACCGGAGTGGGCAATACCCGCCGAATTGTGCTTGGTGATACCCTCACTCAACATTTTACCCCCGATGAAATCGAAGTGGTTATGGCGCACGAGCTAGGACACCATGTGCATGGCGATATATGGCGTGGAATTTTCTTCGATGCGATAATAACCATGGTAGGTTTGTTTATAGCAAACTTGCTGCTACAAAATACGCTTGGCGCTTTTGGTTTCCGAGAGATTGGCGATGTGGCAGCCTTCCCATTGCTGGCATTGGTTCTGACAGGGTTTGGTCTGTTTACAAATCCGATAACTAACGCCTACAGCCGTAGCCGCGAAAAGGCAGCGGATTATTATGCACTGGATATAACTGAAAATGTAGCCTCATTTATTACATGCATGAAAAAACTGGCTAACCAGAATCTGGCGGAAGTAAATCCACCCGGTTGGGCAATTTGGCTCTTTTACACCCACCCACCGATTTCGGAAAGAGTGCGGCTAGGAGAAAATTACGCCCGGAAGCAAGGCTTGAATCCTTACCCCGACTCAGGATATCCTCAAGGCGAATCAGGTTCAAATTAATTATGCTTTGGCTTATTGCGACTGCTCTTATTTTACTTGTAGTGGGCTTGTTATTTGTGCGTTGGTCGAGGAATGCAGCAAATTCTACCGGTTTGCCATTTCAATATCGGATTGTTTATAGTGATACCGAGGGCTGGGAACGGGTTGAAAAGAGCCTATATAGTGCGCGTCACAACCTTACCGGTAAACCGGATTACATCGTCAAAACCCGAACGGGGTTCATTCCGATCGAAGTCAAACCCAAACGTACTGCGCCCCAACCTTACTACAGCGATATTCTCCAACTGGCAGCATATTGTCTATTATTGGAAGAAGACTGGCACAAAAAACCAGCTTACGGCATTTTACGCTATGCCCAGCAAACTTTCAGAATAGAGTGGGACAGCGTCTTACAAACCGAATTGCTAGAAATCATTTCAGAAATGAGAGAATTAGAAAAATACGCAGCAACGCCCGGTTGTAAATTGCCTGAGCCTGGTCACGATATGACAAAGCGCTGTTTTAATTGCGGTTATTATCAAATCTGCCATGAATAAATTTTGAATGCGACTGTTTATATTAAAATATCCTCAATATATAGTAGAATTAGTAATCTCTTTGGGCTACCTAAACATGACAAATCTATTTTTGAGTATTACAATAAGTAAATATAGTTGTTATTTATTGGTAAATTAGCCATTTAATTAGTACAATAAGTACAACTGATTTAAAATATAAAAGTGACAAAGGTAATTCATTAAAAATTCAAAAGTCTGGGAGCGCTCTAGCCTTAAATCTGATGAAGATACTGGTTGTGGATGATAATTCTGGCTTAGTTAGAACTATGGAAAAGGTGCTAGTAAAAGCCGGCTATGAGGTGATACAGGCTACTGGTTTTCGTGATGCTTTAGATAAAGCTACTTTTCAGAAATTTGAAATATTGCTTACCGACTTTGATATGCCCGAAGGCAATGGAATTGAGCTTATCAAACGTTATCGCGAAAAAAACAAGAATCAGAAAATTGTCGCATTAATAATGTCTGCCTACTCTGAAGTTGAGCTTGAGCTTATCAAAAATCCCGGTTTAGCCGATGGTTTTCTACTCAAACCTTTTCTGGTACGCGAGTTATTGGACTTACTAAAACGCTATCACTGAGCCTGTTCAGCTTTGCAGAATCCCCCTGATGGTCTATAATATGCCCATCTGAAATTTCCAAATGCCAACATACAGTGGGGATTAGACTTTAAAATGGCAATAGTGAAGAAATCAATGGAGAGTGACGATACTCCCGACAAGCTAAGTCGCTCCCAATCACTCTACCGCAAGTGGCGCTCACAAACCTTTGGCGAACTGGTCGGTCAAGATGCAGTTACGCGCACCCTGAAAAATGCCATTACCACCGGAAGAGTCGGGCATGCCTATCTTTTCTGTGGTCCCAGAGGCACCGGAAAAACTTCCACCGCACGCCTATTAGCCAAAGCAATAAATTGCCTCGAAACTGAAATCAACGCACGCCCTTGTAACAAATGTGAAGCTTGCCGCAGCATCAGCGAGGGGCGAGCGATGGATTTAATCGAGATTGATGCTGCCAGTAACCGGGGTATTGAAGATATCCGCGACTTACGCGATAAAATAAATTTCCAACCCAGCGCATTACGCAAGAAATTCTATATAATTGACGAAGTACATATGTTGACCGAACCTGCTTTTAATGCGCTGCTCAAAACTCTGGAAGAACCGCCTCCGCACGCCATCTTTGTGCTTGCTACTACCGACCCGCAAGATATCCCGACAACAGTATTATCGCGCTGTCAACGCTTTGATTTCCAGCGTATCAGCCTTGAACAAATAGTGGCACGGCTTCGGTTTGTATGCAGCGAAGAAAAAGTGCAGGCTGAAAAAGCTTCTCTCGAATTGGTAGCGCGGCAGGCAACCGGAAGTCTGCGCGATGCTCTTAGCCTGCTTGATCAGCTAATTGTTTTCAGCGATGGGAATATCACCCTCGAAACTGTCAAGCAAATGCTTGGTGTAATGAATAGTGAGGCTGTCCCCGATTTCGTAGAGGCATTGCTTGAACGTGGGCTTGCATCAGGGCTTGAGCAAATCAGCAATCTGGTGCAAAGTGGTGTTGATTTGAAGCGTTTCAATCGTGAATTGGTAGAACACCTGCGCGGCATGATGCTACTCAAGGCAAACCCATCGGCGCGCGAATTACTCGATTTACCGCACGAGCTACTGGATCGGATGCAAGAACAGGCAAAGCGGATAAATTTATCTGAATTAATTACCTTACTCAAAATTTTCAGCGGAGTTGATTATAACCTGAAGGTATCACCTTATACCCAATTGCCGCTTGAAATTGCGCTTATGGAAGCAGTGTTGGCTGAAACGGTTGTGCAACCTCAAGCGACAACCCGCCAAGTCCCTAACCGTGCTGCCCCTACCCCGACGGTAGCGCATAGAGAACCGCCTGTCATTAATCAGCACCGTCCTGCCATTGCCGCGGTGCAAAAAGAACCAGCCATAGTGTCCCCTATTGATGAGGATGAGCCACCAATTGCCAAAGCAGCAAACCCAGCAGAAGTAGCGCAGGTGAAAAAACAGCCGCCTGTAATAAACCCACTACGCCCCTTAGCGCCTGTAAACCAGCAAGAAACGCCCTCTACGCCAGCAGCAACAGATGGCGCAAACCTGACTCTTGCTGAAGTAACACAAGTATGGGGACAATTGCTGGATAAAATCGGTAGCGCACAAGTCACCGTAAAAGCGTTACTTACCGAAGCGCAACCAATAGGAGTACAAGGCAAGCAAATTATGCTAGCTTTCAAATACCAGTTCCATCGTGAGAAAATTTCTCAGGAAAAGACCAGAATTTTTGTAGAAGAGCAGTATAGTCAGCTATTGGGTCAGACAATTTATATCCAGTGCGTATCTGATGAAAGTACCAACCCGAATAGTGCGGGTGGTTCTGCGCGTACAGATTCTAAAAATTCCGGGAAAGGTAGCTCACCGCTGGACGAACGTTCACGTGCAGCAGCGCGAATCTTTAACGCTACTGTACAGGATTTTGATTAGTTTCATTCCCGAATTATTAACATACCTTTCTCTGTTATTTCAAAGCCTTTAGGCTATAATTTAAGTAGAGTCTAGCGTAAAAAAAGCAATTAAACGCGGGCATTTTCTGCGTACTTTGGGAAAGGAAGAAATAATATGGCTGGAGGAGCAGTTTGGGTAAAAGGCGCGACCCGTAATAGCCAAGATAAAATGGTGCAGCGGGCAAAGGAAGACCTAGCGGAAGTACTCGGAATTGAAGATATGCCTGAGCTTGTTGGTAAAATCAAGTTGGTATCGGTTACTCCGGTAACATGGCCTGACTCGCAATTGGGATACCTGCAAGCGGGATTAAAGAAACAACAGGGGATTAATCCCGGCTTTTTAATCAAACTAGAGTACTCTGGGCGTGAATACACTTATCACACCAGCTTTAGCCGAGTAGTGTATGTACCAACCGGTAAAGGAATGCCGCCGCTTCCAGCGAACGCGATGTAAACAATTCTGGGTTTTCTAAAGGCTTTGTGGTTTTTTTAATACAAAGCCTTTTTTGTTGCACAAAATAAAACGCCCGGAGTGACCGGGCGATTGTGGTTGATTGCTTATGCCGTTTAAGCAGGTTATTTGTCCAAAAAAAACTAGAAAGGGCGTAGGCTAGAGCGATCCATACGACTAAAAACCGTCTCTAGTAGCAACACCAACACATGTTCCCCTTCTTCCCCTTTAACCACGTAATAATCTGCGCCCATTTCGTAAGCAGTTACCATATTTTTCAACTTGTTTTCGCTACTAAAAACGATAATCGGTATATTACGCAGTTTATTGGTGGATTTAAGAGTTTTACATACCTCAAATCCATTAACCTTTGGAAGATATAGATCTAGAACGATTAGATCAGGGCGAATTTCGTCAGCTTTTTTAATACCTTCAATTCCATCTCTCACTAAGGCGATTTCATAACCTTTGCCTTCAAGAATAAACTTAGTTTTGGAAGCCTGCACGAAATTATCATCTATTATCAAAATCTTTTTAGGTGTTGAAGAAAGTGCTTTTAGCTTGTAAGTATCCTTGAGTGGTAGCATTTGTAGGTTCATTAATACCGCCTTCTGGTGTGACGTTGATTAGGTTTTCTACGTGATTTGCCAGACAGCGATACCCATAAAACAATGTTTTAATGAACACATAATTATATAAACTACTTTTCCTTGACCTTATCATATAGGTTTACTATAAAAGTTGGGTTAAAATTACCACCTATAGAATAAAATTATTATTAAAATTCTTGATTTTACTCATTAGGGTTGCCCCAATTGCTCTGATTTCCTCTATAGGTTATACTCGGACTATCCAAATGAATTACAGAGTTGGATGGTAGATAACGGCGTTGACTAAGGATAGTGGGTTTGATAACCAATTTGAGGTTCTAAACAAGCTAATGGGCGTTAAATTGAACCTCTGGATATATAATGAACAAAAATCAATTGCGTGTAATTAGATGGATTGGTTGCCTGTGGTTGGTAACTGTGCTATTGCAAGGCTGTGGAGAAGTCCTTAATGCGACTCCCACCCTACCGGAAGGCATCCCTACCAATGCTAAACCCGGTACTCCCCTTCCTGTGACACGCACACCAAACGCTACGCCGATTCCATTACCAACCGATACACCTGCTATTCCCACCAACACCCCTCAACCTGCGGGACCAACCAATACACCGTTACCTTCAAATCAGCTACTAGCAGAATTGAATGGGCAAACAATTACCTTTGCTGATTATTTACGTTATCGTCGCTTTTACGCCTTCCGCGACCTATTTTTTTACCAGACCTTTGTGGTAAGCCCACAGCCGACTGCATTGGATATTGAACAACTGCGGTTACTGCAAAAGCAACTAGATGAGTTGCCTTACCAACCGGTGGATAAACGCAAACTACAACAATATCTCCAAGATATAATTCTGATAAATGAAGCTAAAAAGGAGTTTGGAATTACTGCTACTGCCGACGAAATAGATATTGAGATTGGAAACCAGATTGGCCCGGTACAAACCTTTAGTCAATCCGACCTAGAAGCGACCGCTACTGCCCGTCCGGTATACACGGCGGCAGCGGCGATTGAATTGGCTACAATTGCGGTTGTAACACTGCCTCCGGGGGTGACTGCCTTGCCCACCCCAACTATTCTGCCAACGCCTAATCCCATTCTGTCACCCGCTGCTACCGCCGTGGCACGTCAGCAAACTTTCTTTGATGCGCTCAAGCAGATTACGGGACTTACTCGCGATGATTATCGAAGATTTGAGGCAGAACCTTCGGTAGTTTCTCGAAAGCTTGACCAGAAGCTAAGAGCGCAATTGCCAAAAATAGGCGACCCAGTTCCACAATGGCGCTTCAGCCAGATTGTTTTTAAAGATGAGGCTACGGCGCAGGCTACCATGAAAGATTTGCAGGCTATACCAATTGCAAATTTGCCGGAAGCCTTTGCTAAAGCTGCTCAGGATAAATCTCAGGATATGCTGACTGCCTACCGTAAAGGTGATGCAGGTTGGGTAGTCGAGCAGATGGTGGAAACCGATTTATTTAATTTGCTAAAAGGTCTTAAAATAGGACAATTTGCAGCGCCCATACAAAATGGGGGAAGCTGGATATTGGTTACGTTGACAGGCTACGAACCGAACCGCCCGCTAGATGCCAGCCAATGGGAATATCTGGCTGGTTTATCATACGGACGCAGCGTGGCTTTTGATAATTGGATGCGCGCCAAAATACAGGCGGCTAATGTAAAATTCTTCTTATAGTGGAACAAACGCCCTTAAAACCATTGATAGTGCTGACCGGCGCTACCGCTGTCGGCAAAAGTACGCTTGCAGTTATACTGGCTGAAAAGTTTTGTGGTGAAATTGTCAGCGCGGATAGCCGCCAAGTATATACCGGGATGGATATTGCCACCGCCAAGCCAAGCCCTGAAGATTTGCGCCGTGTCCCCCACCATCTGATAGATATTGTGCCCCCGGATAGTGAGTTCACCCTTCCAGATTTCCAACGTTTGGCAAGCAGCGCCATTGAGGATATACAGCAGCGCGGTAATTTGCCCTTTCTAGTAGGCGGTACGATGCTCTATATCAATGCAATGTGTGAGGGCTGGGAAGTACCTCACGTAGCGCCCGACCTCGAGTACCGACGCAAACTGGAAGAAGAAGTTGCCGAACATGGTGCTGAGGCTCTTTTCCTCGAGTTGCAACAGCTAGACCCTGAAGCTTGCGCTCATATCATTCCCAATAACGCCAGGCGTATCATTCGCGCGCTGGAAGTTTACCGCAGTACCGGACGCAAATTTTCTGAGGTACACGGTAAGCGTGGTGCGTCCTACCGGATTTTGAAACTTGGCTTGACACTGGAACGAGAAGCCTTATACCAACGCGCCGATGAACGCATCGAAGAGATGTTCAGACGCGGGTTGGTCGAAGAAACCAGACGCTTGCTGGAAACAGGTTACGCCCCCTCATCACCCGCTATGACCGGGCTTGGTTACGGGCAGGTAGGGGCTTATCTGCGCGGCGAAATGAGTCTTGATGAGGCAAAAAACCGCATGCGCTTTGCCACCCATCGCTATATACGCCAGCAACATACTTGGTTCAGACGCGACCCGGCAATTATATGGTTAGACGCTACAGAAAGTAATTATGCTTCACAGGCTGAGGCAGCTATTGAGAATTTTTTAAGAGAATGGAACTTTTTAAGCGGCTCTAACGTATTATAGTATAGATGTATACTATATACAGGTAAGCATTTGCTATTGCAAAAGCAAGTCAGAAACTTTGCCTGTTGACCATTGTGGATATGTTGATATAATTGGGGATAAATAGTGTTATTTACCCCCCGACAACACAATTTGTTGTGTTAGTAAATTTAAGTAATAAAAATTAGCCTTTCACGAGCGAGGTAGCTCGCGAAAGCGTACACGGAGGATGCCTACGCAGACCTTTTCCGAAAACGATAAAAATCACGACTTACTCAACCCCGATAAATTTTCCGATAATGGAGATACTGCGCCTGAAATTGCACCGAGCGCATACGAGCATCTTTTTGAAGAACCCCGTATTGTTAAGCCCAAACGTTCCAAAGTTCCGGTTTATCCAACGGGTGAACCGCAAGAGAAAGCCTTACTGGTTGGCGTGGGACAACAGGGCGACCTGTTTGATGTCGAAGATTCGCTGCTGGAATTAGAGCAATTATGCGAAACTGATGGGGTAGCGGTAATCGGCAAAACTTACCAGAAAATTAGCACACCGAATCGCTCATATTTCATAGGCAAAGGCAAATTGCACGAGCTTAAAGCCATGCGCGAGAGCATGGAAGCGGATGTGGTGATATTCGATGTAGAACTTTCTCCTACTCACCAGCGCGAAGTGGAAGAATATCTAGGGGTTAAGGTTATCGACCGCACCGCGCTGATTCTAGATATTTTTGCCAAACGCGCCCGCACCAAAGAAGGACGCTTGCAAGTTGAACTGGCACAACTGGAATACCGCTTACCACGCCTGACTCGGTTGTGGACGCACCTTTCGCGCCAGACGGGTGGTGGCGTGGGGTTGCGGGGTCCCGGTGAAACGCAGTTGGAAATTGACCGTCGCGCCAGCCGTACCCGCATCAGCTATTTGAAAGAGCAGTTGGAGCATGTGCATAATCACCGCGAACTTTACCGCGAACGTCGCCGCACCGAAGGTATTCCGGTGGTTTCGCTGGTAGGCTACACCAACGCGGGAAAAAGCACCCTATTGAACAAGCTTTCTAACGCCAATGTGCTGGCAGAAGACAAACTTTTCGCCACGCTCGACCCCACCACGCGCCGCGTAAAACTGCCCAATGGTCGCGACATATTGTTGACCGATACGGTAGGGTTCGTTCAACGCTTACCGCATGGGTTGGTAAATGCTTTCCGCAGTACCTTAGAAGAGGTCAACGAAGCCGACTTGCTGATTCACGTGCTGGATTTCACGCACCAAAATGCGCAAGAGCAAGCCGAAACAGTTGAGGAAGTGCTAATAGAGTTGGGGGCGAACGATAAGCCCCGCATTATGGCGCTAAATAAAATCGACCTGATGGTTGATTTGGAAGAGCCTGAAAGCGGAAATCCTGCCACTATCAGCCAGCAGTTATCGAAGGAATTTGAACTGCCGGATGATTATGTGCCTGTATCTGCACAGACGGGCATCGGGCTTGACCAACTATTAATGCGAATTCAGAATATGCTGGATGGCGGTTTGGTCAAGGTAAAGCTGAACATCCCCTATAGCCAGAACAAATTAGTGGCGCTGTTCCACCAAAAGGGTCATATTGACAAAGAGCAATTTCTGGACGAAGGCACCCATATCGAGGGACGGATACCCGCCCACCTTGAGCCAATGTTCAGACCTTACGCTTTCAAACGGGCTTCTTAAATAAAAGAAACCCCCTTCCTGAAAACTCAGGTAAGGGGGTAATTTTTTATCCGGATTACTTGACCCAACGGAAGGTTCGCACCGAGAAAGCCATTAGCACTACTCCAAAGGCTACCAGCACTCCCAAGTTTACCGCCAGCGAGCTAAACGATGATTCGTTCAGCATTATCTCTCGAAGCGCCCGGTTAAGGTGTGTAAGCGGTAGTACATCCACCAGTACCTTCAGGAAACCATCAGGGTTGACCGGGAAGTAGCTTCCAGCCAGAAACATCATCGGCAAACTTACCAACATCACAATGTTTTGAGCCGCTTCGCGCTTCTGCACAAAATTCGCAATCACATAACCCAAAGACATCAAGCTAAAAGTGCCTACAATCACGAACAGGAAGATAAGCGGCAACCATTCCATTTTGACCTGCACATTGAAGACGGCAGCCCCAATACCAAGTATCAAAGCGGCTTGGGCAAGACTAAGCACGAACTGGCTTATAATTTGCGCGCCCATCAATTGCCATGCTTTGAGCGGAGTAGCACTTAACCGTTTCAGCGTACCGCGTTCACGCCAGTTTATGAGAGCTACGCCCACAAACATATTGGCAAACATTATGGTCATACCAAGCATACCGGGTGTTAGAAAATCTATACTACGTAATTGACGAGCCGTTACTGCCTGTTCCTGCACCGAGATTATGGGCTTGAAAGCGGTTGCCTGTTTGTTAAAGCCATCAAATATCCCGTAAAGCAAGCCACGTGTGCGAGCCGAGTTGATCAAATTTGAGTCATCTATATAAATCTGCACTTTGGCATCAGCATTGGCTAAGCCTGTTTCAAAACCCGGTTCTAGAATAACAACTGCCGCGCGGTTTCCTTTTTTAAGTTCATCCACTTGGGCGGTCTGGTCGCCATCAACCAAATTGATTGCATCATTTTGTTTTAGAGCGGCAATCACTTTTGCGCTCGTAGCAGTTTTATCCAAATCGACAACACCAACTGACAGTGGTTGCGGCGTATTGCTACCGAACAAAGCGCCGAAAATTAACATGGAAACTACCGCAAGACCCAAACTACCGATTATTAGAGCTTTATCTCGAAGCAGCATTTTGAACTGCAATACGGTCATCTTAAACAGGACTTTCATTGTTTTCTCCTCAATTTATTTGGTGTGCTTAATCCCGCAATGCCTTACCGGTCAGGTTAAGGAATACATCTTCAAGGCTGGGAGACTGGGTTACAATCTCAAGCAGGGGCGCGTTATGGCTTTGGGAAGCATGTAACAGAGCGGGTAAGGTAGCAGTCAGTTCTCCGGTATAGATATTGTAGCCACCCGATATTGGAAATAGCTTCTCGACAGCCGGTAATGCTTTTACCACTTCTTCTTTCAAACCACCATTTTCAAAACGGCAGGTAATCCGTTGCGCGCTGGCGTAGCGTTGGATTAAAGTAGCAGGAGTTCCAAGCGCTACTATACGGGCGTTATCCATAATCGCTACCCGGTCACAAAGCTTCTCGGCTTCTTCCATGTAGTGAGTAGTGAGAATAATGGTTTTGCCACTCTGCCGTTCCTTAAGCACAATTTCCCAGATATTGCGACGCGCTTGGGGGTCAAGGGCTGTGGTAGGCTCATCCAAAAACAGCACGCTTGGATTGTTTATAAGGGAAGCCGCCAGCACTACCCGTTGCTTTTGCCCTCCCGAAAGTGTATCGAGTCGAGATTTAGCTTTTTCTTCTAGGTCATATTCCTTCAGCAATTGTTTTATGGGAATGCTAGTGCGATAAAGCATTGCGAGCATTTCAAGATTTTCACGTACCGTCAGTTCATCAAACAAGGCGCTGGCTTGTAGCTGCAACCCAATGCGATGGCGCAATTCTGCCCGATCTTTACTATTTAAGACATTCAGATTATCTACCCTAATACTGGTGGAGGGATTTGAATCAGGAGAGCGCAAGCCTTCGATAATTTCTAGCATGGTAGTTTTTCCTGCACCGTTAGGTCCAAGTATCCCGAAGATTTCACCCTTCAATACTGCAAGACTTACATCATCTACCGCTTTTTTGCCGCCATAAGTCTTGTTCAAGTTCCGAACTTCAAGGGCGGTAGCGGTTTGATTGGTTTCATTCACAGCAGGGATTTGACTTAATTCTGCCAACATCTGTTAACCTCGCTTTGTTTTCTGGATTAGATATACTTGCTCACAACCATATATTAGCCCGTTAAGAGCAAAAGGGGATGTCCCGAAAGTCATAGGCGTGGTCATATTTGGGAATAGGACTTTAGACGGAGGTCATAGTGGGTCTATATTACTATAGCGGTAATTTCTTAGGGGTTAGATTAGCCCCAATTCGCGCGCTTTGAACGCTGCCTGAGTACGATCACGAGCATTGAGCTTGCTCAGAATATTGGTGAGGTGATTTTTAACCGTACCTTCAGTTATAAACAGAGCGGTGGCGAGTTCTCGATTGCTAAAACCTTCTGCCACCAATTTTAAGATTTCAAGCTCACGTTCGGAAAGTGCCTCGGTTAAGCTTTGTTTTGGAGGAACAGGCGCAGCCGATAAGCGATTAAACTCAGCTACCAGTTTTGCCGTCACGGAGGGTTGCAAGAAAGACTCGCCCCGCGCTGTTGTTCTGATTGCCTCGAACAGGCGCGCCGAGGGGGTATCTTTCAATAAATAACCCGCTGCTCCTGCCTTTAATGCCTCGAATACATCTTCATCATCATCAAAGGTGGTCAACACGATTACTCGTATTTCAGGCTGTGCGCTATGCAAACGACGGGTAGCAGCAACGCCGCCCAGCACAGGCATACGCAAATCCATCAATACCACTGTTGGGTTCAGTGTAGCTGCCAGTTTAAGCCCTTCCTCACCATTACAAGCCTCGCCCACTACTTCAAAATCAGGTTGGGTCGAGAGCAAAATATGTAAACCTTCGCGGAAAAGATTCTGATCATCTACCAATAAAAGGCGGATAGTTTGAGTCATACAGGCAACTCCACACATAATTTAAACCCATTACCGGGGGCAGTTTCCACTTTTACTTCTCCTCCCAACAGATGTATTCTTTCTTTCAAACCCATCAAACCGAAGCCATGACCATTTTCTACTGTACCAACCCCATTATCCTGTACGGTAAGGCTAACCTTTTCGGGCTGGTATATAAGCGTTAATGCGCCAGTAGTAGCCAGAGAATGTTTACGTATATTGGTAAGCCCTTCTTGAACGGTGCGATATAGGGCAAGGTCATATTGCGGACCTAATTGGCGCACCTCTCCGTTTACGTCAAATTCGGTCAGGATACCGCTAGAATTATTTTCTTGCACCAATTCCGAAATCGCTTCTGGTAAAGAACGGTTTTCAAAGGGCAGGGCGCGTAATGAGGCAACCGAACGTCTTACCTCCGATAAACCATCACGAGTAAGACGTTGCGCCGTGTCCAAGGCTTCGAGGGCGTGCGGTTTGTCCCGATCTATAAGGGCTTTCGCAGCTTCAATTTGCATATTTATCGTGGTTAAATAGTGCCCCAAACTATCATGAATTTCACGAGCAAGCCGATTGCGCTCTTTGGTTATTGCCAGTTCTTCAACCTGCATAGCATATTCGCGCAATTTGAGATTCGCCTCACCCAACTCACCCAAAAGTCGTTCAACCTCTAGCCGGGCTTTACCTTCACGCATAGCATACTCGGTAAAAATCGCAACGAATAGCACTGCCGCCGCAAAAGAAAGCAGGTTGGTAGCAAAAAGATCCCACGAACTGGTAAGCAAAGCTATTGGCAATATTAAAGCCATGATGATAAGAATGTTGACCACAACCTGCCACAAGCGCGATAACATGATTATCGTCATAGAAACAAGGGGCATCATAATCAACCAGAAAGCGCCGGATAAATCGCTTAGAACAGTTATAGATGAGGCTAGAGGAATCATTATAACGAAATAAGTAATCTTTATAAAAAGTGTGGGCTTGCGTTTCTCATATTCCGCCAGAGCTACACCTATAATCAAAAATACAAACCCCAGTACAACTAGCACTATAATTTCAAGCAAAGAAAAAGAACGGCGAGGATTTAAAAATATGGTCATATAGGTAATAATTACTATAAAAGCTATCAGATATATCTCTCGCCAATTTTTAAACATTTGCCTGAAAGATTTACGATTCATATACCGTTCGCCTACTTGAAGCTCAAATATGCCCAATTTTCGATGCCATTGGGGCTAGGTTCATAGCCGCTAATATTACGTAATACTGCTACAGGCCAATCCATATAAGCCAATGGTATTAACGGAAGGTCATTTAACAATTGATCGGTAACCTGACGATAGATAGGTCGTCGGTTACCAAGGTTACTATCATTACGGGCAGACTGTAGCCAATCCCGCACCACCAGATTGTTATAGCCTAAATCCTTGCGTTCCTCCCCAAAAAAGCGGAAAAGAAACTCTTCAGGGTCACCATTTTCACCTTGCCAACCACCCATATAAAGAGTATAAAGTCCATCATCCCGATGGGGGTTAAAAGTAACCCAAGAGCTTTCTTCGCGTAACACTAGCTTGATATTAATTTTCGCAAGGTCATCGACAATAGCCTGTGCTATTTTGCCGGGGTCAGGATAGTATAGGCGCGGAATAGGCATGACCCATAACTCTATTGGAGTTGGGATACCGTTGATATAACCAGCCTGCGCCAACAAATCACGCGCTTTTTGAGGATCATAAGGATAAGATTTTAGATCGGTGCGGAAGCCAAGCGCGGAAGGGGGCAAAAACCCGGCGGCAGTTGTCCCCAAGCCCTGATAATATTTATCCACCAAGGCAGCAGTATTAATCCCGTAAGCAAGCGCTTGCCGTACCTCTACCCGATCAAACGGCGCACGAGACTGATTAATGCCGATAAAAGCTAGATTTAAGGCGGGACGGCGTTGGATTTCGAAAAGCGGGTCATTAAGGTTAGCGGCTACATCCTCTGGCTTAATTTTGTCGGTTGCGCTGATTTCACCGCTGCGTAGAGCGCGCAAGCCGTCCTGATTTCCCGCCAACACCTTCAAAACGATGGTTTCAATGGTGCGAGCAGGCAACCGAGCAGGGTCTTTCTCCACCGCATAATTGGGATTTTTCTTCAAAGTCATATAGCGCTGCTCTAGTTTGGCGCGGCGGTCGTAAGTTTTATCCACCATATACGATCCGCTACCAATCGGCTTGATAAAATTCCCTTCCTTATCGAAAGAACTTTGAGATACTATCGCAAACTGCGGCATCGACAAAACCTGAAAGAAAGTAGGCATAGGCGCTTTAAGATGCACCACCAAGGTGCGGGAGTCAGGCACTTCTAAACGATCTAGATCAAGAATACCGGGATAACCGGGATAACCGGGTAAATCCACAAAAAAATTGCGGTAAGTGGTGAAATCGCCCTTATGATAAATGCTATTAGGGTTTGACCAGCGAATAAAATTCCAGCGCAAAGATTCCGCATCCAACGGAGTACCATCGGAAAAAATTAGCCCACCCCCAATACGAATCGTATAGGTTAAACCATCTTCCGACATATAAACGCCATCGGGTTTAATGAAAGGGGCATACTGGTATTGCATACTACCGGGTTTAAACTCGAAAAGAGTGTCAAAAATCTGGCGAACGATGATCAAGGAAGGTTGATCTACCAAATTAGCAGGGTCAAGCCCTATGCCGGTAGTAGGGTCGAGGGGGCTAGTACGCATAAAAGCAACCGGTTCTTGACTCAGCCCGAAAATAAATTCCCGGTCGGGCTTAAAATTAGCCGGAGTAGTTGCCTCAATAGCAGCAGAAGGTGTACCGTTTACTGCTGCTTGCGTGTACTGTGGGGTAGGCTGTACGGGAGTAGTAACATTGACGGTTTCCTCGGTACAAGCACCAAGAATAAGATTCAAAACCAGTATTGCAAGCAGAAACCTGAACAATCGCATTAGAACTCCGTTGCGCTATTAAACCTGAATTTGCCAACCCTGATTGCCGGAACCAGTGAACCGAAATGGAAATTCGGTAACAAAATTCGGTTTCGTGTAATAGCGGTTAAATCCCGCAAGGCTTCAACCGCGCTTTGGGTGAAACGCAGGTTCTTTACGGGACGTACAATCTCGCCGTTTTCGATCAAGAATGTGCCATCGCGGGTCATACCTGTTAATATCGCTTTATCAGGCACAAGGGGGTTAACATAGTGAAAGCGTGTAACCCAAACACCACGTTTGATACCCTTAAGCATTTCTTCTTTACTGCTGTCACCAGCTTCCATAAAAAGGTGAAGTGGGATAGCACCTGATTCATTCTGTGTACCGATGCTATGCCCGGTAGTAATTTTGCCGGGTTCGCGATTAGCAGTATAAGTGTCGTAAACTACCGCTTTTGCAATTCCTGCGGCAATCATATCAACCCGCCGCCTAGTAACCCCTTCCGCATCGAAAGGCATTATTATGTTGCGCGGGTCACTCCCGTCATCATAAATAGTTACGAGCGGATTCATCAACTGCCGTTCCAGTTGCATAAAGCTGCGCCCTTCCTGAACGGATTGTGCGCCCATTCCAAGAAAGCTCATATACGAGAGCATTTCGCGTACAGCATATTCTTCCAGAATTACTTCATACTCGCCCGGTTCTAGTGATTCAGGATTCGCGCTTCGCAAGGTCTTGTTAATAGCTTCATCCGCTATTGTTTCGCCATCTATTTCAGAAACACGGGGGCTAAGACGTTCGGCATAACCGCTGCTATTCTCACCCATTACCACCGTCACAATATCGCTGCTTGCCCCTCGATAATAATTTGAAAGCCCTAGCGAATTTACCACTGCCATTTCAAAACCCTGTGTTCTAAATGCGCCACTGGCAACAACGCCCCGTTCTTCCGCTTTGCGGCAGATTATACCGGCAGCGTGGGCGCGCACTTGTGGGTCGGTATCGTAGGTTGCTGCATCCGGTTCAGGCACATCTACGGCTGTAACCAGTTCCGGTCCGGGCAATGATTTAAAATTAGGATCGACTACCTGTAATTGAGCCAACCTTTCAGCGTTCTGTACCAACGCTTTCAAAGCTTCCGGTTTCAGGCTGTTACCGCTGGCAATCCCAACTTTTTGACCGAAAATACTCCTCACCTTTATAACGGTGTTATACTCTTGCACGTTCTGGTGAATATAATTGTTGGCGAAACGGGTGAGCGCGGTTGTACCACCGTTGAAACTAATTTCTGTCTGGTCGGCATGAGCAAAACTTAAAGTATCCTGCAAAAATCGAATAAGTTGCTCTTTACCAAGAACCTCCGGCATAACAATATCTCCTATTGGGGCGTTCCTACAGAGTAATCCGTTATATACCAGGAATCATTAAGCTGTTGTAGCGCAGCAGTGAAACTTCCGGTACGCCCATCGCTATAATTTATCTTGCCACTCAAGTTTATAACAGTATTTCCGTTGTTTGTGGAAATTTTGGAAGTGATATTGGTCAAATTGCTATAGCGGGATAGATAACTGCGACGCTGATTCACCAAAGTTTGAAAACTGGCACGGGTCAAACGAGTTTTGGCAGAAGGCAAAACCAGTTCATACATTTTATCGGCATTACCGGCGCGGGCTGCTTTTAAAAACTGGTCGCTTACATTGAGTGCATCTTGTCGCCACGTTGACACCGTAGCGAGGCTAAACACTACCACTATTATGCCTAGTATAATAATTCCAATCCACCCGGCTAGAAATAGCCATACCCAACCGGGCAACCCACTTTTACGAGGTTGCGCATAGGGATAAACGCCCGGATAATACTGGTAAGCTTGTGCCGATGGGTAAAGCCGGGTTATCGGCGCATAACCCGGTGGAGGAGGTGGGTACATCTGAGGCGTGGATATATCGGGTGTTGGTATGTTTTGAAGATAGTTCATTAACCTTCTGCCCCGAATACCTTAATATTATGAAAACGCACCGGGGCTGCGCCATGCCCAACGTGCATTCCCTGCATTGGCTCGCCCTTGCCACAGTTCGGTATTGCCCAAATATTCCAGCTATCGCGACTGCCGATTGCCTGGGCGCTACCCCAGAACTGGGGAGTCATGCCGGTGTAGGCAGGGTTACGGTACAGCTGACCCAATTTACCGTTCTTTATTTCCCAAGCGGCTTCCAGACCAAACTGAAAATTGAGGCGTTTGTCATCAATACTCCAGCTTTTATTGGTTTCCATATAGATGCCGTCATCCACACCACCGATTAAATCATCCAGCGAACCCCCGTTGCCCGGTTCGAGGTTGATATTGGTCATGCGAATGAGCGGGATACGATTCCAACTATCGGCGCGGGCAGTGCCGTTCGACTGCTGACCAAGCACAGCGGCAGTTTCCCGGTCGGTAAGATAATTCACGAAAAGCCCATTCTGTACAAGGGGGGTGCGAGTGGCTTTGATACCTTCGTCATCGTAACCAAAAGTGCCAAGCCCACGCGGGGCAGTGGCATCGGCAGTGATATTTACAATATCCGAACCGTATTTTAATTTTCCGAGCTTCTCGGTAGTCAAAAAACTGGTTCCGGCAAAACTGGCTTCCATACCAAAAACCCGATCCAATTCGGTGGGATGCCCACAGCTTTCATGCACTTGCAAGGCTACTTGGCTAGCATCCAAAACCAACGTGGTAACTTTATTAGGACAGATAGGCGCGGTGAGCAATTGTATTGCCTGTTCCGCTATGCGGTTCGCATGCTCAGGCAGAACCAACCGTGGTATAACTTCATAGCCCCCGGTTTCCCATTGCCCCCCTTCCGAGTTCGGGTAACTGCGCCTTTGGAAACTGCCTTCGCCTACCGCATAACACTCGATACCTGCGCCTGCTTCACTCAATTCCTGCTCAATATAACTGCCTTCGCTGCTGGCGAAAATCTTGCTGGTATTCAATACGCTGATAAAACCTTTCGCCACGTGGATACCCTTGACGCTACGCATAGTCGCATCCGCTTGTAGCAAAAGCTCAATCTGCTGTTCTATCGGCACACTGAAAACCGGAATCTCAACCGGGGTGCTGTATTTAGCCACCACTGAAACCGGATTGCCTAATTGTACCGGGCGGCGGTGAACGCTGGCAGAGGCTTTAGCAATTGCCACTGCTTCGGCGGTAACACGCTCTATTTCAGACCTTGTAACCAAACTGCTGCTGCTAAAGCCCCATGCACCATCTGCCACAACCCTCACCCCAAACCCGGCGCTTTCGTTGAGAGATAGCGATTCCACCACGCCATTTTTTACCTGAACATTTTGGGTTTTATCGGTTACAAAGCGAATATCCGCATAAGTAGCCCCTCTCAAGAGAGCGGCATCTAAAGCTATATTTGCAAGGTCGCGCATAAGCACTCCTTCAATAAACAATACGGTAATTTATAATTGCTTTACATAGGCATGTTACCATACTATTATCCAGCTAGAAAAGGTTATTCTAACTATATGGACTTAAGAGCATAGTTAGAATATACTTTAACACATAAAATTGTCAGACCGAACAACTCGCCGTTCCGGCAGAGAGCTTAGTACCTTGAATGTGATCGACAGGAGTACCTTTCAATGTTCAACGAGAAAGTGGGTTTGGGCATCGCTGCTGCTGCACTTACCGGAGGCTATGCTGCTTTCAGAATTATCAAGGCAAAAAGAAACAAAGTTCAAATGCCTGAATCACAGCCAGAGCCAATTCCTGAGTCATTAAAAGAAGCCACTCCTGAAGTTATTTACGAGAGGCGCGAGAAGATTGTACCCGTAAAATCCGGCAAGCTCAATTTGAAGGCAGCAGCCGAAAATGTTCGCGCCGCGCTAAATCTGGCGGTTCTTGAAATCAAGACGCTCGTAGCAACCGGGCTGGCATTGGTTTTAGTATGAAAGAATTTTTGGAAGGCTTTGCCTTCATATAGCACCATTTTGACAGCAAAATCTAGAGGGTTCGGTGTGATGTAACACTGAATCAAACCTTACAAATGGGTGGGAAAGCAACAACATAAAACAATGGGAACAAGTTATTACATCGGGATAGAAGCGGGCAGCCGCACTATCGCCCTGTTAGCAGATAATGAAGGAAACATCGTGGGACGTGGAGCGGCTACCATGTCTACTTACTCGATTGTAGGGCAAGATCGTTGCAGCCAGACTATCTGGAGTGCGCTGTTCGCCGCTTTTGGTGTAGCCGGAATTAATGCTCGCGACCTATTGACCAGCGGTTTGCCCCTCCCCGAAGTGGAAGCAATCGCGATAGGCATGCCCGGCATAGAGAAGCCCAAAGAGGAATCGACAATACGCCGTATTCTGCAAGAATACAATTTCACCGATAATATTAAAGTAACCTCAGATGCGCACATAGCGTTATTGGCAGGCTCGGAAAGCGGCTATGGCGTTGCCGTACTAGCGGGTGAGAGCGGTTTGGCATTTGCAATGGGCGAGAACGGCAGCAGAGCAAGGGCAGGCGGTTGGGGCTTTTTGTTAGGAGAAGAAGGCAGCGCCTACTGGGTTGGAGTCGAAGCGGTAAAAGCGGTGCTGGCAGCGGCAGACGGGCGCGCACCTGAAACAGCTTTAACCGAAACGGTCGCGCTGGAATGGAAAATCTCAGCTAAACGCCCCGACTCGTTATCGCAGCAATTCTATCGCCACGCCGCCGCGCTAGGCACCGGAGGCAACAAGGCGCAAATGGAAGATACGCTGGATAACTTCCGGCGGCAGGTGGGTTCGCTCAGCCCCTTAGTGGAACGCGCTGCCGTCAAAGGCGATGCGGTAGCTATTTCGATACTAGAGCGTGCAGCCGACCATCTCGAATCTGCGGCACGCGCTGCCCTAACTCGGGTTGGGATGGGTGCTGAAACAAATGCTCTCCAACTTGCCAAGCAGGTGCTACAGGTAACTACTGTAAGCGAAAAAGCCCCATTAGTGTACACAGGCTCTTTGTTATTGAGCAATCCGGGCGAGTTACGTCGTCGCCTTACCGAACGTCTAGAACCTCTTTGCGCCGAACCGGTGCTGGTTTCCGAACCCGCAGAAGGGGCAGTACGCCTAGCAATGGAGTCGTAATGAATCTTGCTGAGCTATTGGTACAAAGCGGCGTTGTAGTCGAAAAAGCCGCTCAAATAGCAGGTGAGGTGGGGAATCGTTATTCGGAAGCAGACAGATATTATCATACGCTAGAGCATATTGTCGCTACGCTTAGCGTAATTGAGAGTTTGCAAGACAAGGCGCAAAACCCTGTGGCGTTGAAGTTGGCTGCATGGTTCCACGATGTCATCTACGACGCGAAAGCGAAGGACAACGAGGAGCAAAGCGCCGCCTATATGCGCAAAGTATTAGGCGCGGCAGGTGTAGCCTTAGCAATAATAGAACAAACCGAGCGATTAATTTTAGCCACCAAAACGCATCAAGCCAACGACACCGACACCGACTGCCAGATTCTTCTAGATGCCGACCTATCTATTCTGGGTAGCCCTGCCGAAGAATACGAAACCTACCGTCATAAAATCAGGCTGGAATACGCATGGGTTACCGAAGAACAATACCAAACAGGACGCATACAAGTGCTGGAAAAATTTCTGCAAAGAGCGCGCCTGTACTATACACACCCTATGTATGAACGATATGAAGTGCAAGCGCGGACTAACCTCCGAAAAGAAATCCAGTCTTTAAGCGGTAAGTTATAATTATAGGGGATATGTATTATGGGCTATGATTATAAAGGCAAGGTAGTAGTTGTAACAGGTGGAAGCGGAGCATTGGGAGGGGCAGTGGTGCAGGCATATGCCGAAGCGGGGGCGCAGGTGTTGGTAGCTAATCGCTCAATACCGAACAACTCTGGCAGTATCGAAAACGTCACGTATTTCAAGCTAGATGTGCTGAATGAGGAAAGCGTGCGCCACTTTTTTGATGAGGTAACGCAAAAATACGGTGTGCCCGATGCGTTGGTAAATGTGGTGGGCGGTTACAAAGCAGGTGACCCGGTTTCAAAACTGACGCTGGCGGATTTGCAAGAGCAATTTGACCTCAATCTGAAATCGGCTTTCCTGATTACCAAATATGCCGTACAAACAATGGAGCAAAAGGGCGGCAGTATTGTGCATGCTTCCAGCCGCGCCGCTGTGGATAGAGGGAAAAACTCTTTCGCCTACAGCATGAGCAAGCAAGGAGTTTTGCGATTGGTGGAAGCAACCGCCGCTGAACTCAAAGGCAAAAGCCTGACTATCAACGCCATTATGCCTAGCATCATTGATACACCCGCCAACCGGAGCGCAATGCCGGAGGCAGATACTACCAAATGGCCGAAGCCGGAGCAAATTGCGCGAGTAGTGATGTTTCTAACCTCGCCAGATGCCGAGCTTATCAACGGCGCAGCAATCCCGGTTTATGGCAAGGCTTAGAGCATCGAATAATAATAATCTTCATACTCCTCGATAATACGCGCCCAGCTAAAGTTATCCTCGATGTGACGGCGGCAGGTTGCCCGGTCAATTTCCTCTAAATTAGGCACTACCGCTGCCGCTGCTACCATATCTTCGTAGGGTAACAAAAATCCGGTTTTGACATGCGTTATTATTTCAGGAGCCGCCCCACGCCGCCAAGTGATAACCGGAGTACCCGCCGCCATGCTTTCCGCCATTACCAGCCCAAAAGGTTCTTCCCAACGGCTGGTGAACAACAGCCCATCGGCGCGACTCATCAAAGCAAAAAGGTCAGCACGATGCAACTGCCCCACATATTGCAGGTTCGAGTCTGCCTCAAGTTGAGGACGAATCTTGCTTTCATAAAAGCCAGAATCGTAAATGCCACCTGCCAACACCAGCTTTTTTCCTGCCATACGCGCGATTTCAATAGCAAGGTCGGGACCTTTTTCAGGGGTGATACGCCCGGCAAAAAGCAAAAAGCCCTCGCCCTTCTCCCCAAAAGGAATGGCAGCGGTGTCAATCGCGTTATAAATCACCCGGTCTATTTCAAAATAAGGGGCGTAAGTAGCGGCGCAAGCTTTTGAAACGGTGGTAGCGCGACTTTTTCCCGTTTCAAGATAGGTGGTGCGCAAGATAGAGTTTATACGCGCATCTAGCGCACCGATATGTAAGGTATGAACGGTAGGCACGCCGGAAAGAGGGGCGAAAGCAAAGGCGGGCAAATCGTAAGCCATCGCGTGAGCTATATCAAAAGTAGGGACAGCCCGATTTATCCGCAAGTAGGTTTGCAGGAAAAGCTCACTCTGCCGAAAGAAAGCTTCGTCACTTTCACGGTAGCCGTCCGCTTTACTGAAATCGGCAGGGATGAGTTCACCCGGTTTAACCGGCACTTCTGCCAATGTAACTTGCCGAGCTAAAGCAGCATCTACAGGGTTGGTTGCTTCTATTTTAGAACCGGGAGCAGCAAAAAGCGTAACCTTATGACCACGCCGCGCTAACTCCAGCGCCATATCATGCAGCATGGCTTGCGCTCCCCCAATAAAGGGTTGAGCAATGGGGGAAACCAACGGAGCGAGCAACGCGATGTTTAGCTTTTTTCTATTACTCATTCTTTGAACCTCGCGGGGATTATAGCATGGGTGGGCAGTTTTTTGAGCTTGTTAACCGAGTTCTCTGACAAACTATATAGTATTAACCCGCTTGTTAGGTTAAACTTGAATGAGTAAAGAATTGGTAAATAGCAAGGAGCAAAATTACACTTGGGGGAATCATTAAAAGGTAAGGTTGCCATAATTACCGGAGGTGGGCGCGGGATAGGTGCAGCAACCGCCCGTCTTTTTGCCAGAGAAGGGGCGCAAGTGGTAATTGCCAGCCGCACCCAGCACGAATTGCAGGGAATTATCGCACAGATAGAGGACGAGAGCGGAAAGGGCAAAGCGTTAGCGGTAGTGGCAGACGTAAGTCGAGAAGAAGAGGTGCAACAACTCTTTGGAGAATGCCTCGCTACCTTTGGAACACTAGATATATTGGTAAATAACGCCGCAGTAATCGAGAAGCGCGATTTTATAGATTTTGACGCTGAAACATGGGATAGCATAATGGCGGTAAACATACGCGGATCGTTTCTGTGTAGCCGTGAGGCTTTCCGGCAAATAGAAAAGGCGGGTCGGGGCGGCTGTATCGTGAACCTCAGTTCGTTATCGGGAGTGCGAGGACCTGAGAAATTCCCCGGCATGAGCAGCTATGTGGTCAGCAAATATGCTGTAACGGGCTTAACCGAGAGTCTTGCAGTGGAAGGTAAACCGCTGGGAATACGGGTGAATTGTGTTGCGCCCGGCGCAGTGGAAACAGCCATGTTGAGAAAAGCCGCACCCTTCTTGAAAACTAGCACCACCCCAGAAGATGTAGCGCGAACCATTCTATTTCTCGCCGATGAGAGTCAAACGCGCCACATGACCGGAGCATTAATTGAGATATTCAGTAACGAGTAACAGGAGATATAGATGGCAGTTGTATATCTGACGCGACGCGCCAATTTCAGTAGCGCCCATCGCCTCCATAGCCCGGAACTGAGCGCAGAAGAAAACCGCATTATCTTCGGTAAATGTAATAACCCCAACGGACATGGGCATAACTATACGCTGGAAGTTACAGTGCGAGGTGAAATAAACCCTGTTACCGGGATGGTACTAAATCTGACTGAACTCAAGAAAGCGATGGAAGAAGCGGTGATCGATGAGGTTGACCACAAGCACTTGAATCTGGATGTACCGATTTTCCGTGAGATTAATCCAACCGCCGAAAACATGGTGGTGGTATTCTGGAAATTACTAGAACAACGTCTCAAAGGTGGTATTTTACATGAGGTCAAGCTCTGGGAAACTGAAAACAATGTGGCGGTGTATCGCGGGGAATAATAAAGCGGCAGATACGTTTATCATACCTGTCGCTTCAATGCTCTTTCTTATTTCTCGTCCAAGATGCGGTATTCAGAGCAGTAGTATAAAAGAGGAGCGGGATTTTGCGCCTCACTATAACCCAATGCTAGCACTTCGCCCAGAAAAATAGTGTGGTCGCCCCCCTCGTACTCAGCTACAATCTTGCAATCCAAATAAGCCAATGCCTTTTCGAAAACCGGAGAACCGGTTTCCAACGCTCGCAAATTTAGATCATCAAAGGTTTTGCCGCCTGTGGAATCGTGCTGTGCAAAACGTTCTGACAGGTATTGCTGCTCACCAGAAAGCATACTTACCGCAAAAACCTTACTTTTTTTAAGAACTTCGTGAGTATAAGTGGTTTTATCTATACAAATCAACGCTTGTGGTGGTTCCAGCGAAACCGAACAAAAAGCGTTAACGGTAATACCATAATATGTGCCGTCTAGAACAGTGGTCACAACATTTATACCAGTGGCAAAGTGACCCATAGTGCGGCGGAAATCTATTGAGGTAAAGGACATTTGTTTTAAATATCTCCATAAAGTTTAATTAGCGTGTTAAGGCAAATAAGCTTAACATACTATGGGTGACTATTCAATAAAAACGGGTGAGAAGAAACGGGAGAGTAGGGGTAGGAAAAGGGTAAATTTTACAAACTCATGGATTAACCCGAACATCTATGGCGGTCAGGCGTACATAGCACCAGACTAATTGTCCGTCTTCTTCCAGCCATAGCAAGGGTAAAGGGAAGTGACTCTTGTTTTCAGGGTTGTGCAGAGGCAGACGTTCAATCATCACATTGGCTTCGTGGGTATCTCGGTAATTTTGTTTGATGCGCTGATAGGCATTGTCCACAATAAAATGGGCAAGGCGCCTAGATATAAAAGTTACAGTACGTCCAAGAATGTTGCGACGTAGCATAGCGCGATATTCTTCGGTATAGAAGCGTGAGAGATCCCCGGCAAGAGTCTCGCCGTAGATAAACTCACGCACGTAGCATTGACCACTGAAAGTATGCCCAAAAATCGAATCAGGATGCCATTGGTGACCGCTGAGACGTGGTATATAAAGCTCATCGAAATAATGTCCGTCCACAAGTCTGCCATCTTTATAACCATCACGCCCTACCAGTTCAAGCGCAAAAGCTTGCGAGTGCGGGTCAATCACCAGATAAACCGATTTCTCCTCACCTGCCCCTACCCAGACACTCTGCCAGCCCGCTTCAGTAAAAATTAATTCGCCACGATGCGACATAGCCAGTTCTCGCAGAGCAAGACGGTGCTGTTCAGTGTAGCCAGTACGCAGTAATTTTACAGCATGGCAAGCTACGCCCCCGTAGAAATATTTCACCCTTGAACGAGCAACAGCCAAAACTTTTCTTTGTACGGCTATTTTTAATACTTCTTCCATTAAGCTACATTCCTAATAAAGCGCGCAGGTTCTTGGCATTGCCTCTGCTTACCTGAACTTCACTGTTCTCGCGGTCGTTCACCTTAAGCACATAAGCGCCGTTAAAAAAGGGGTAAATTTCGATGACGTTCTTTAAATTTACCAGAAAAGCCCGATGTGTGCGCAAAAATGGAGGTGAAGGCAAGCGTCTTTCCAATTCCGAGATTGAATAACGGGTCAGATACTCCTGCTCAAGCGTTTTGATATAAACATAATCGCCCCGTGCCACCGCAAAGCGAATATCGGCAAGGTCAATCAGAATGGTTTTGCCTTCTTTGTCAACAGGAAGTTTATCCAACAATTTCTCGCCGGGTTGAGCATCAACTTTCCTGCGTGAGTAAGTCTCGTCCTCACTTTCGATCGTAGCGGAATCGCCGGGTCGTCGTGCAGCACGTTGCAAAGCCTGTTCTAACCGTTCTTTGGAAAAGGGTTTGAGCAAGTAATCAACCGCATCCAGTTCAAAAGCTTGTACGGCATAATCGTCAAAGGCGGTAACGAAAACCACTTTGGGCGGTGAAGCAAACTGGCGCAACACATGTACCAATTCCAGTCCGGTTAAGCCCGGCATTTGCACATCAACAAAAATCAGGTCGTATTTCTTCTCTTTGAGAAATTTTAAAGCCTCTAGCACTTCACTGGTAGTATCTATCCTAGAGCAGTAACCGCTCTGATCCAGCATATAGCTCAATTCTTCCAGAGCAGGACGCTCATCATCTACCACCAGTGCGCGAAAACCCGGCTTGGTGGAAGGTATATTCTGTGTAATCTGCGTCATGAAACCACAATTCCTGATTTATATTTGGGTACACGGAAAGTTATTTTCGTTCCTTCGCCCGGTTTCGTCTCAATTTGCAGCGCATTCTCCAAGCCGTAAATACTTTTCACGCGCTCGTTAACATTGCTCAACCCTACACCGTAATTAATACCAGTACGCCGCTTGATAGCCTCTCTCAACTCTTCCTGGGTCATTCCTATACCATCATCGATTACACTGATAATACATTCTGCGCCATGATCTTCGGCAGAGACAATTACCTTGCCGGGACCGACTTTCTTGCCAATACCATGCCGCACCGCATTTTCTACCAACGGTTGTAGGATTAGCACCGGAACAACCGTAGGCAACACCTCTGGGTCAACCCGGTAAACCACCGTAAGCCTATCACCAAAGCGCGCTTTCTCAAAGCTGAGATATTGGTGCACATATTCAAGCTCTTCGGCAAAAGTGCTGTACTCACCATGTTTTTTGAAGGTGCGGCGGGTGAATTCGGCAAACTGCACGATTAACTCGCGGGCGGTTTCAGGGCGCGTGCGAATGAAAGAGGCGATGGTATTAAGCGTATTGTATACAAAGTGAGGGGAAATCTGACTTTGCAAAGCCTGCAATTCGGCTTTGGCGAGCCGTTCGGTTTTACGATCAAGCTCACTCAATTCCATCTGGGTACTCATAAGTTGTGCCAAACCGGTGGCAATTTTAATTTTCCCGGCAGTCAGGCTAGGGTTATCGCTGTATAAAAGCGTTAAAACGCCTACGGTGTTCTTCTGGATTTTAAGCGGCGCGCTGACCGATGAGATTAGTTGGCAATCCCACAGCGGGAATTTACAACCGATGTCACTTTTACCATGAGCTACCCGGGTGCGTCCGGTTTTTAGCACTTCCCGATTCACTTGCAAGTTATGGGCGGTACTTTGCGAGTGATGGTTATGCCCCACCCCAATGTAACTGAGAATTTCGTCTCCGTTGCTAATAGAGATGGCTTCCGCTTGCATATAGCGGTAGATAATTTCAGCCGTTTTCTCGGCAGTAGTTTTATTCAAACCTTGCCGCAAGAAAGGTAACGTGCGGTGGGCAAGATGAAGTGTCTGGAAAGTGGCTTCCTCGCGCCCCTGCCCGAAAGTTTTGTTGCGTCTTATCACCAGTAGCGCAACTATAAAACCCACCAATGCGGTTATAACTACTTGGGCTAATAACATCGCCCAAAGTGGAATTTGCTCCATCGCGTTTTATCCCTAGTGCGATTGTAAGCTAAAAATATAGGATGGCTACCCCTTAAGTTTAAGGTGCAGGCTATACCATGTCAACATGTTATTTTAGCTACCCTATTTGAGGGTATTATTAGTGACCAGTAGTGAGTATAGCTTTGTTTTGGCAAGCTGATTAGGAACGGATAAAAGAAATAAGTCTTTAGAATTATAATTCAGAATGAGTGGCACAGAGCATGCGACCCTTCGCATCCTTTCGCAATTTTTCCAGCACTTTAGGCGCACCGCAAACTGCACAAAGCGCCGCTAACCCCGCCGCTATCGCCGAATCAGGCCAGCAGCTATCGCAAAAACGGTGACCGGGAGGGGTAGTACCGCCACAAACCTCGCATTTGCCATTAGTCGCCGTATGTTCCATTAGCTCTCCTCCACATCTCCATCGGCAGCATCTTTAACCTGCTCAATTTCGTCTTGCAATTTGTCGCGCTGACGAATCAAAGGGGCAGTGGTACGGTTGCTACTATTGATAAAAACAGCCATAACCAGCAAAAGCAATAGCAAAGGGATTATCAGAGCAACCCAGAAAAGCAAGCTACTCGATACTAGATTAGCCACCAGAATCGAGATGCAGGCAATCAGAGTAATTCCCAGAGTAGCAATCGCACAACCTGAGCCATAAATATCGTCTTTTTCTTTAAGTTTCCGATTTACTTCAACTAATTCAAGTTCAGCGGGGGAAAGTTCCGCTTGGGTAGCAGCACTTGGTTCAAGGCGTGCTTCCCCATCCACCATTACTACTTCAAGCTCGTTGCCACAATTCAAGCAGGCAAACAGATTTATTCCTTCCGCTACTTTCAAGCGAGTCTGGCAAATCGGGCAGGTCAGACGGAAGGATTTTTTTTCACTTTCAGCCATTGGTTTTCCTCAGAAATTGATTAGAATATGCCGGGGTTGGTATATCATATTCGTTCAAGCGGTGCAACCCAGAATAAGTTTTGTTATAATTTAGCCCATAAATAACGGAAAATAAACAGTAAAATTGTAAGCAAGTAGAGTGAGTTATTCGGAGATGAAACAAGTAGCACAAATGGGTTCAAAAACTGTCCCCGAAATAGATGAAGCTTTGTTGCGGAAGCTTCTACCGCCCTACAAAGTAATTTTGCACAATGATGACCACCACAGCATGGATTATGTGGTCAAAGCCTTGGTCAAATCGGTGCCACAATTAAAAAAACAAGCCGCAGTCAAAATTATGATGACGGCGCACGAGAAAGGCACGGCAGTGGTCACAGTATGCCCAAAAGAGCCAGCCGAGTTGTACCAAGCGCGTTTGCTCAGTTTCGGGCTAACCTGCACTATCGAGCGAGATGAATAAGTCCCAAAGCCATCTCTTGCTCTCGTACTTGTCAGCCCTTGTTGATAATATCGCTCAGCGTCGCCGTCTTTTGATAGGCGGCATGAACCGCTTTAGAAAGAATAGTTCGCAAGCCACCTTTTTCAAGTTGGTATAACGCCTCGGCGCTGGTTCCGGCAGGCGATGTTACCATATTGCGCAGTTCAGCGGGATGGCGATGCGATTCTTGCGCGAACAGTACCGAACCAAGCAAGGTTTCAGTAACCAACTCACGCGCATCTTGGCGGGAAAAACCCAAATGAACCGCCGCATCAATCAAAGCTTCCATCACCAGAAATACATAGGCTGGACCGCTACCGCTGATAGCGGTCGCCATATCTACGAATTTTTCTTCTTCAAAGAATAGTTCTTTGCCTAACGCGCTCAAGATAGCGCGAACCTGTACCCTTTGCTCTTCATTTACTTCCGGGGTACAAGTCCAAACGGAAATGCCATGACCGATCTGCGCCGGAGTATTGGGCATGACCCGTACCACCGCTGCATGTCGGAGTTGCTGCGCAATTGAACTGGAATTTGCGCCCGCTACGATAGAAATTACCAATTGGGAACTCGTCACCACTCCCGCCAGTTCATGAAAAACTGCGCGCAAACGTTGGGGCTTCACACAGATAACAACGATATCGGCGGCTTGGGCGGCTTCGCGGTTAGAAGTAGAGGCACACACGCCTAATTGCGCTTGCAATTCCTCGGCGCGTTTGGTACGTGGGTGGCTGGCAAATATATGCTGAGGCAGTATCAACTTTTTCTCCAACACACCGCTGATCATCGACTCTGCCATGACACCACTACCGACAAAAGCCAGCTTTTTGCCTTCCAATACCGAATTGGATTCACTCAATTTATTTTCTCCTCTCTGAAAATCCGGGCAAATTATAGCACGGCTTTATAAAATGAGCTTATGGTATAATTCAAACCCTGATATCTAACCAAGCAAAAGCAGAAGAGAAAATGAACAAGAAGGTCAGAGAAGCACGAGAACCGGAAATCGCCAGCGGATTGCAACTTCAGGATATAGCGTATGGCGGCGAAACGGTGGCGCGACTAACTGGTAGCGCCGAGGATGATTCGGGCACAGAAGCGGTAGTTTTTGTCGCGGGTGGCGTACCGGGTGAAGTAGTAGATGTAGAACTGTACCGACGTAAGAAAAGCTATCTGCGCGGCAACGTGATTCGGGTTATCGAACCTTCAAAAGATAGGCGCGAATCCCCTTGCCCTTATTTCGGCATAGAGAAATTCCCCAATTGTGGCGGCTGCCAGTGGCAACATATCAACTATGCACGCCAGCTTGGAGCCAAAGAACATATTCTGCGCGACCAGTTTGTGCGGTTGGGGGGAATTGCCGAACCTCCGTTGCAAGCGCCAAGCGGGGCATTAAGCCAGTGGGGCTACCGCAACAATGTCGAATTTCAGGTGAATGAAGAAAATAGACCCTGCTACCATCGCCAAAATAGCATTCGCCTAGTGCCAATAGCTTCTTGCCAAATTGCGCATCCCTTCATTACGCTGGCATTAGAGCCATTAGGACTCGCTCTAAAAAAGCATTTGCCCGGTAAAGTGCATCAGGTTACGATAAGAGTAGGACCGGTTGCAAATGCCGCTCCGGTAGAAGCCAACGAAATTTTTGCGCTCTCAAGTTTGGGACAGGACAAAGCGGAACAATTGGCGGCGCTTGAAAAGTTTGCCGCTCGTGAACCACTCGCTGGGGCGCTAAATATTCCTCAAACCACCCTCATGTTCGTTTTGCGTATGCTAGGACAATGGACGGTTGAGGATGTGCGCCCCTTCGCGCAGGAACTAGAAGCAGCGCTAGATCGGTTCGTGCCAATTACCGTGCTAGGAGAGGGTAAAAAGCGGCGGATGGATTTGATTTGCGGGCAACCCTACCTTGAAGAAACGCTTGAAGGCATAACATACCGAATTCCGCCGTTAGGCTTTTTCCAGAGCAATCCGGTAATGGCGCAGATGCTGATAAATGAGGCGCTTGCTGCCTTTGATTCGGTGGGCTTGCATTGGAAAGAGGCAAAGTTGTTGGACTTATATTGTGGAGTCGGTACTTTTGCGCTGCAAATGGCGCGTAAAGGTGCGCAAGTGCTGGGCGTGGAAGAATATGAAGGGGCAATTGAGTATGCCCGTGATAACGCCAGTTTGAACGGGCTAGAGGGTAATGCCCGATTCGTAGCCGCTAAAGCGGAAGAATATATTCTTAGCCTTGACGAACCATTTGATGGGGTATTGGTTGACCCGCCCCGGCGTGGTTGTGACCCGGCTTTGTTGGATAGCCTGCTCAAAACTCGTCCACAAACGCTAGTTTATGTTTCTTGCGATCCCAGTACTCTAGCACGGGATGCCAAAATATTGGCAACAGGCTATCGACTGCTTAGTTCGCGGGCAGTTGATTTATTCCCGCAAACCTACCACATGGAAAGTGTGTCACTGTTTCAACGAATCTAAACAAAAAGGCGCGATTGTATCGCGCCTTTCACCGAAGTTTAAATCAGCAATTCTAAGAATGCCCTGAGCCGCTAATATCACTAGACATTTTAATCCAGCCGTGCCGCAGCGCAGTTATCACCGCCTGAGTACGGTCATTAGCGTTCAATTTCTTGAGTATGCTGGTGATATGATTCTTTACTGTTTGATCGCTAATGCTTAGACTACGTGCTATTTCTTTATTGGAATTACCACGCGCGATACAGTCAAGAATTTCAACTTCGCGTGGAGTAAGCGGCGCAAAAATCGGCTCGTTTTCATTTTCGGTAGTACTTAGTTCCCGGAATTGATTGAGTACACGACTGGCAACGGTGGGTTTACTAAGCACATTATCATTAATAATATAGTTACCACGCGCTACCTGACGCACAATATCTACCAACCGTTCAGGGCTTATATCTTTAGGGGAATAAGCCGCGGCACCCGCTTTAATGGCATTAAACAACTGTTCATCGTCTTCGTAAACGCTTAGAATTATGATATTTGATTGTGGTTGGCGGCGTTTAATTACCCTACTAACTTCAAGACCATTCATTCCGGGCAGATTAATATCTATTAGAATTACATCCGGCAAAAGTTGCTCAGCCAACATTATGGCGCGTTGCCCATCAGGAGCTTCACCAACTACCTGAAACTCACCAGAATCTTCAAGGGTTGTTTTTACACCACGCAAAAAAAGCGGGTGATCATCTACTATTAGCAAACGAGGCTTTTCTTTTTGGCTACGTCTGTCTTGTCTCCAATCGTTACCCGTAACGCTACCCTCTTTCTTTTCTTTAATGAATCGGTCAATCATGCCGGATTAGGAACTAATTTTGGCGGAAGATTTTAATTCAATAATTTAATGAGTTCCGGCGGGTTTTTTGCCACTACCAGTAGGCTTTACTCTTAAAACAACCTGAGTGCCAGCTCCGGCAGCGCTTATGATTTTCAAAAAACCTCCCGCAAACTCTGCGCGTTCCCGCATACCGGGAATGCCTGCGCCTTTACTCAAACTAGGCTGTACTAACTGGTACTGAAAACCTTTGCCATCATCACGGATGATTACCGAAATCAAGCCGTCACCATCTCGCGTTCCGTAGATATGTACCTTGCGTGCTTCGGCATGCTTTCGGATATTTTGCAAGGTTTCTTGCACAATACGGAACACTGCCATTTCTTGATTAACATCTAACAAGCCACTGAAATCGGGCAAATCCAAATCAATTTCTAGCGCATATATATTGGCAAAATCGGTGCAATATTCCTGCAAAGTGCGAGATAAACCGTGTTGCAACAAGGTGCGGGGTTGAAGGTTAAACATAAAACGCCGCATCTCATAAAGCGACTCGCGCATCACTCCGGTCAGGTTTTCCAACTCTTTTTGAACTTCAGAGCGGTTATTGCGCAAGAGGTTAGTGCTATGTTCCAAGCGCATCACCGCATTTGAAAGCACCTGCGCAGGACCATCATGCATCTCACGTGCCAGTCTGCCACGTTCATCTTCCTGACCCTGCACCATTTGGGCACGCAAGGCGATTTCCAAAGGGTCAGAATTTGGATCTACTATTGCAGTAACCGAAGAATTGCTGGTTCTTATCAAGTGGCTTCCGGCAATTTCCAGTTGCCTTACCAATAATTCAATGCGCCTAGAAGCATCTTCGAGATCATTTTGCGCCATTGAGAGTTCCGACTCACGAACTTCCAATTTTGCCTGTTTTTCATTAAGTACTCGGCGGCGGCTCTCTTTTTCTGCCGCGGATAGATTACCTATCGGTGGTTTTTCTGCCTTGCGCGAATGTGTACGCGGTTTCTTTTTTTCTAACTGGTCAGTAGTATCGAGATACCGAATCCGGTAATTAATTTCTTCACGTATCTGGTAAAGATTTTGACGTTCTTTTGCAGTATCTTCAACCAGTTGCCGGGCGGCACCGCTCAATTCTCGTAGTTGCTTTAGCTGGATTGAAACGAGGTCTGATGCCCGGCTCAGAAGAGTATCTCCAACCTCGCTTTGGAAGCTTCTAGCTACGGACGAATTTTCTACAAGCGCATCTACTGCATTATTGGTAGCCTTGCCAGAAGCGTTTGGGGTATTATTGGCACCTTCAGGCATTTTCAAGCCCGGATCACCTGATTGCATTTAGCCAAACGACCTTGTCTTAATAGCCTTTGCAATTACCAGTTCTTAATAGCAAGTTATAAGTAGATCATCAAATAACACTACTTTAAGTACTTTATGGCTATTAAAGAAAAGTATAACATCAGCATTGACATAACGCAATAGTAATGCTAGCGCAAAAGAATATAATTATTTTTATAAATAATCTATAGTTTCGAGAACTTTTTAAGAGGATTTATATAAATTAAAAGGTTTCTTGACTAACGGTACTACCAGGTTGAAGCACCGTATTTTCGTTGATTGGAATACGCATGATTACAGCAGTGCCTTGTCCTATTACCGAATGAATATCTACTTGCCCACCCACGAACCCGGCGCGCTCGCGCATATTGGTCAAACCAAGGCTACCGCGCTGCTCATAGTTTCGCTCAACCTGAGATACGTCAAAACCGCGTCCATCGTCTTGAGCCATCGCAATAATAAAGCCATCACGGGTTTCAAGATGTATCCAGATATTACGGGCGCGCGCATGCTTACGAGCATTATTGACGGCTTCCTGAATAATAGTAAAGACCATTGTTTCGACTTGTGGTGCAAGCCTAAGATCAAAATTAGCAGTAGAGAAATGGGCAGTTGGGTCGCTAGGGTTATGCGGAAACCGTTTGGCGTATTGTCCCAAAGCCGGAATCAACCCTTGAGTCTCAAGTACCAACGGGCGCAGTTCATAAAGCAAGGTGCGAATCTCGCGGGAAGTTTGTAGCGCCTGCTTACCCAAATTTGCCAGTTCTTCCAGAGCGCGGTCTGGCTCGGTTCTGAAAAGTTTTCGGATAAATTCGGTTTGCATCGAGATAGCGGCTACAGCCTGTGCAGGACCATCGTGAAGGTTACGAGCTAGTTCGTGCCTAACTTCTTCTTCCTGAGTCAACAGCTTGTTGCGATCTTCCAGCAAGTTATGATAGAGAGTAGCATTTTGCATCGCCAACACAGTATGCGCACCCATACTGATCATCAGTTCGGTATCGCTGGTATTATAGGCATTTTCATTCTTACTAGCGATCAACAGCAAACCAAAAACTTCCATACCTGCGCGTAATGGAATCAGCATAGTAGTCTGGCAGTTGCGAAGGGAAGGAAAGAATGCTCGGATTTCTTCGAGTTCGGTAGGAACTACCAGCAAACGAGGTTGCCCACCATTTAGGGCATCTTTGAAAAGACCTTTTTGCAGTAAAATGCTGCGGTGTGATTCTTCAGGGGAAAATCTGAGCGAATCGACCACTTTTACATTATTCAAGCTACTATCAAAAAGTAGCACTGCGCCACAGTGCATATCAAAGACCGATTCCATTTCGTGCAAAATCGCTTTGATGACTTCTTGATAATCCAAAGTACCACTCAGCGTGTTAGCTACATGATAAACGGCGCGGGTACGGTTTTGCATATCCAACAGATGGCTTTCACCGGCACGTGCCAACGCATCTTCCACCATAGTATTCGAAATGCGGATAAGCGCCTCTGGTGTTTGCGTGATGATGTAGTAACAAACCAACAAAAGCAATAGTGCCCCAGATATAGAATAAAACTCAAGCAGCATTATATCTTTCGTGTTAGCAACCCCGAAGTTGGTAAGATACAGGTCTGTAAAATTCACAACCACTACCACGATAATGGAAAATATTGCAGGGGATAAGCCCACTAGTAGCAAGGTGAGGAAAACAGGAATAACTGCAAAAGAATATATAGAAGCTTGAAGGAAATGCGAAATCATACAAACAAAGATAAGATCAAAAACGAGGGATACCTTGATTAACAAACTAGCTTGTTTGCTGAACGATAAAGTCAGCAACCAAACTACCATATTAAACACAATATAGCCACCAGTAAGCAACAAGGCAGGATTAGTAAAGGTGAGTATGCCACCGTTTAGCGATTGTCCTAGAAAATAATATATTCCCAGAGCTAAGATTAGCAACCAGCGCGCATAAGAAAGCCTGATACCGAATAAGTTATCTATATCAAGCGTGCGTTGGGACATAAGTTTGCGAGATTGGTTAATCAGGTCTACTGCCCTCGTATCCTGTACTAGTGAAGGTGCGGATGTTGTAGTTTGCATAATTGTGTAGACGTTGTTAGGACGTCGAATCATTTCCTTTTACGATGAAATTATCCCACTACCATCAAATTTTGACAAGCAATATTTGTTGTGGAATTACACTTGTCCCCTTATGTTAATTTTTCTCCTACATTCATAAATCCTCATGTAGGATAAAGGAATACACTATTTTTGTATTACCTTTTATGATAGCATGTTATCAGTTTGTTCCGGTTTAATTAAATAGTACTCTGCTAGTACTATACGGCTATCAAATTGCGTACACTTTATTACTATGAAAAATAATTCAGCCCCTTTGGGAAACCACCCGAACTTGAATTTGAATTCTAGTATTGTTTCACCAACCTTTAGTTTTGCACTGCTCTGTTTATTTATAGTTGCTTCTATTTCTTTTTATTTTTCTTATACCTCCCAACGAAATGCAGTTGCCGATTTTTATATCGAGTGGAAGGGAACACAGGTTGCGCTGGAGGGCGGAAACCCTTACAGCAATGAAACGACACGTTTGATTCAGTTGGGCAGTAAAGGCAGGTTGGTTGATCCCGGAGAAGATCAACTGGCTTTTGTTTACCCGTACTGGAGAATCCTTTTTAACGCGCCCATCGCTTTTTTATCTTATGATTTGGCTTCAGCCGCTTGGTTGGGTTTTCTGCTGACACTATATTGTGGGGCTTTATATTTACTACAGCGTGGGCTGAATTGGAAGCCAAAGTCCCCTGCCAAAAACGCTTTCTACTATATAGCTTTTATATTTGCCTTCCCTGCTTTTTCCTCTCTGATGTTGGGACAAGCGGCTTTGCTGGTAACGGCGTTTATCGGTGGGGTTTATTACTTTCTCAAAAAAGGCGCAACCGGAACTGCGGGCGTTTTACTGGCGTTGGCTACGGTCAAACCTCAACTAACGCTGGTGCTAATTCCTTTATTGCTGATAAGAGCGTTGTGGAGACGTGAATGGCGTTTCATTATCGCCTTTTTCATTACAATGGGTTCGCTGGCAGGAATTTCATTTATATTGTTTCCCGCTTGGCTAAGCGAATTTATAGCGGTTGCAACGCGCTATCCTAGTTACAAGCCTTCTCTCACCGCTCCGGCTTTTGCATTTGTGTGGCTAGACGGGGCAGTAGGTACAATTCTAGGATGGCTTTGCTGGTTGCTGCTGGCATGCGCCGGATTATGGCTGTGGTGGCGTTTTACACAAGTAGAGTCTGATGGGGTAAAACCGGGTTTGGCTTATGACTTGGCTTTTTCAAGTGCCCTCATTCTTACACTGCTGCTACCGCCCCAAACCAATATCAGCAATCCCGTATTACTAGTAATACCTATTGGGCTGCTGATGAGCCGAGCAAGCGGGCGTGGATTCTGGAGTCTTGCGCTCGGAATTATTGTTATTTCATGGTTAATCTACTTTCTATTTTACAACGTGGCATATGGGGCAGTAATAATCATTCCGCCTGTAGTAGTAGCAATACTTTTGTTTTTCAACTTCAGAAAAGCGTTGTCTGAGCTTAACGCAAATGCAAATTGAACCTCAAAATAAACCACCATCCCTTGAAAAAAAGAAACGGGCATTTAAGGGTCGGCGCTTAGCCGGAACGCTTATCACATTCTGGGCAGCGATAATAGTAGCGGCGTGGTTTGCGGTACATCGTCCCTTTTCTGTAGATGCGCTCGGAATTTCCGCTACCACCGATATTGCGGCAGGGGTAGGACGAACTCTGTCCGACTTGTTGCTGCTAGCAGCTATAGCAACGGGAGCAGGAGCAAGCGGTTTTAGGCTGCTAGCGTGGCTGAAAATTAAAGAAGGCGCAACCGGGCTAGAATTGGCGTTGTATGCCTTTGGGCTTGGGCTTGGCGTTGAAATCTTCACGATATTGGGTTTAGGGCTATTGGGAGGCTTGAACAAGCCTGTTATGTATCTGTTACTGCTGGCTTTAATTCTGCTCAACCCGCGCCAGAGCTTGCAAGTAATAAAAGGCTATCAAAAGCTGATTCTTAAAATTTGGGGTTGGTTTCTGGGCGCAAAGTGGTGGGAACGCGCCCTTGCCCTTTATCTTGGTATTGCACTGGCTATTCCCCTGACGATTGGACTTGCTCCGGTTTTTAGCTGGGACGCAATTATGTATCATCTGGCTGCGCCAAAATTATATGTACAAGCGGGTAGGATTTATAACATTTTTGAAATGCCCCCCGCCAGTTATCCTTTTGGAATAGAAATGTTGTACACGTGGGCGCTGACCCTGCAAGGGGATGAGTTGGCACAAACCATTCACTGGTTATTTATGCCGCTAGGAGGAGCCGCAATTTGGGCTTTTGCCAAACGCTTTTTTACCGGGCTAGATGAGCATAACCGACAAAGAGCAGCGCTTCTCGCAGTTACCCTATATTTTTCAGTGCCGCACGTACAGTTGCTGGCAAGTTGGTCTTATACCGACTTGCTGATTGCATTCTACTCCTTGATTGGGGTTCACGCCCTGCTTGTTGCTATTAATAGTGATGATAAACCTTCTTGGGGATATGTAGCTATAGCCGCAGTATTTGCGGGTTTAGCGTTTAGCGGCAAGTACACCGCCGTTACTGTAGCAATCGCGATAGTAGCCACCGGGCTTTATTTTGCCCTAGTCACAGGTCGATTTAAGCTGAGCCGTTATGTTGGATGGGGTTTCCTTTACGGAGGAATAGCATTTGCTGTAGTGTTGCCTTGGCTTCTCCGTAACTGGTTCTTTACCGGCAACCCGGTTGCTCCTATTTTCTGGGGTGTAAATGGCTGGCAGCCTGACGAAATTGCCCCAATAGTTGGTAAAGGTCTGGGACAATCTTTGAGTCTGGAAATGGTTTTGGGACGACCATTCAAAGCGGCTATTTTTGGCTCCGCCGGAGGTGCAATGGATGCCACCATTTCGCCTTTATACTTGGCTTTTTTACCGCTGACAGTGTGGGCGGCTTGGCGCGAAAAAGTAGTAGCAGCGTTGCTACTCAATGTCGGAGTACAATATTTCTGCTGGATTGCCATAATCGTTTCAACTGCACAACTTGATCATAGCCGCATTCTGCTACCCACCTTCCCGTTGTTGGCATTGGCTACGGGCTATGGGCTGGCGATTTTACCCTCACTTAAAGCCGCGATGTTAAAAACCTTTGCAGCCTTTTTACTCGGAATCTTCTTGCTTGGAAATCTATTAAATCTAGGATTGTGGTTTGCTGCTGCCGATACTGCGCCTTATCTGGCAGGGTTACAAACCAAAGAGGCTTTTTTGAACGATATTCTGGGTTCGCAAATAAGAGCGGCACACTTTGTAAATACTCTGCCACAAGATAGCTACACCTTTTTCCTATTCGAGCCACGCAGTTATTATTTTGATCGGAAGGTAGCACCGGATTTGAACGGTGGCGAAATCTTTTATTTTGTAGATAATCAACCTACGCCTGAAAAAATGTTGGCTGATTTGAAACGGAGGGGCGTAACTCATCTACTAATCTGGGAAGCAGGCTTGAAATTTATTCAGGATAATCCCGACTATGCAAAACCTGAACGGGCGCAAGCGGCGGTTAAATTGCTGGGGGGCTTGAAAACCCGTTATCTGACCTTGCTATATGAGGAAAAAGGGCAGTACAGCGTTTATGAGCTTGGGTAACACTATGCACAGCAATTATTATTGGCTTCCAGCCTCAGAGTTTGACGTTATCGAACTTTGGGGTTAAAATTTTTAACGTTTTAATAGACTAGGATATAATTCTTTTTTGAGGAGAAACTTTTGGGACGCAAATTCAAGTTTTCCAGATTGCTGGCGCTATTAGCGGTTAGCACTATGATTGGGGCGCTTCTAGCGGCTTGCGGCACCACCACCGCTACTTCCGTGCCCGCCGCCACTATAAACCCATTTAATGCACCGATAACCCCTGTAGCGACTCCGGTGGCTTCTGCAACTGCCGATACCATTCCTAATTTGGTTTACAGCAGCAATAGTAAAGAAATAAAGGTCAGCGATACCATTTCCAAGCAAGTTATCACTAATCTTGGTTCCGCTGCCTCGCTGGTGGGCAAATTCAACGGTGACAAAATTACCATTTATTCTTCAACTGACTCCAAGGACAAGATTGAGGAATACTATCGCAAGCTTATGATTAGCTCTAATTGGGGTGCTTTCAACCGCCAAGGAGATGATGTAAGCACTATCTTGGTGTACCAGAAAGCCGGAACCAAACTGGTAATTAATATTAGCCAGCTTAGCAGCCTCGACAGTTTCCCACAGGAAATGAAAAGCCAGCTAAAACAGAACGATAGCCTGATTCTTGTGGCAACTGGTGTCCCCACTGACCCGCCCCCTACCCCGTTGGTTATTCCCGGTACGCCTATTGCTACCATCGGCGCGGGGCAGAAGAAAATCTTCACTATCGAACTGGATAAAGGCGGCACTATTACCGGAGAGCTTTATCCCGATCTTGCGCCTATTTCAGTGGAGAACTTTGAAAAGCTTTCCAGTGGTGGTTTTTACAATGGTCTGACCTTTCACCGGGTAGAGCCGGGTTTCGTGGTACAGGGCGGTGATCCGAAAGGTGATGGCACAGGCGGTCCCGGCTACACTATACCGGGCGAGTTTGAAACCAATACCGGCGTTTACACCTTACCGGCAACCCTTAAAGATAAGGCAAAACACGTTTATGGTTCTTTGGCAATGGCACGTTCTACTGACCTGAACAGCGCCGGTAGCCAGTTCTATATCGTGACCGGGCAGGAAACCGATGCCAGCGTAGCAAGCTTGAACGGTAAATATACCGTTTTTGGCAAAGTCACGCAGGGTATGGATCTGGTAGTCAAAATCCAGAAGGGTGACAAAATCAAGAGTATCAAAATAGAGGTTAAATAAATTAACCATTGACCCTCTCTTAAGCGGCTGTTACAATTCCTGCGTAAGGAGTTGTCCCAGTTGCTTATTTTTTTAAGAATAGGAGATAAAACACGATGGCGACAAAAATTGCTACTATCCAGCTAGCAAACGGTAGTACGATTAAAATTGAGCTTTATCCCGATAGCGCCCCAGCCACAGTAGCTAACTTCGAGAAACTCTCAAATTCCGGCTTTTACAACGGCTTGAATTTCCACCGGGTAGAACCGGGCTTTGTGGTGCAGGGTGGCGACCCGAACGGAGATGGCACTGGCGGTCCCGGCTACAAAATCAAGGCAGAATTCAACGAGCGCAAACATGTTACCGGAACTCTGGCAATGGCACGCGCCAGCGACCCCAATAGCGCCGGTAGCCAGTTCTACATCTGCCTTGCTCCCGCACCTTTCCTCGACCGACAATACACCGTGTTTGGTCAAGTAACCGAAGGAATGGATGAAGTGCAAAAAATCCGGCGCGGCGACAAAATGACAAGCGTCACGGTTGAAACTGTTTAGCGTGGTTAACACACTTTCAGATTGCGCTTGATTCTCTGATGCAAATAACGTTGGATAGCCTTGAACTGAATCTTGAAGCGGGTTCAGGCTTGAATTCTGAAATTGTACGGGCGGCTTTGCAGAGGGCGATTGAATACTTCGGCTCACTGCATAGCCCTACCGGCAATCTTTGGGATACACGCGATCAAAACAATAACCTGATGCTTGGCAAGTTCACCTACAACACAGTGGCAGGTATATTGCCCGGCACTACCCTTGAGCAACACGGTGCGCTCGAACACCACGCCCGCGAAATACTGGGACAACTGGATGAGAATTATGTGGTTGACCAGATTGAACAGGTGGTGAGCGGACGCACGCTCAGCTTGATGGGGTATGTTTCGGGCGGTTCTTCCAGTTATGGGATGGTAGCTTTCCAACTAGACCCACAGTTGATGTATCTGCCTATGCCGCAGAGTGATCGGGTTTTTGAAACTGTCAGCCGTGCCTGTTACCTGCTGATTAAATCCGGCATGAATCCGCTAAAACCGACTGCTTTTCACGCTGAAATCAACAATCGCTACGGCTTCAGTCGCTACGCCAAACTTGAACATGACCGACAAGTAGCGGAAGGCAGAGCAGAGCATGAACTACCACGCTACAAAAGCCATATTTACATCACCATGCCTCATCTGTTGCAACTCAACGAAGATTTGATAGCCGAAGATTTGGTACGTGCCAACTTGCTACATTGGTCAAGGGGATAAAAAAACCCTTCCGGTTTTCACAGGAAGGGGATAAAAATCCGGAAAGTCCTTTACCAGCGGTTGCGACGATTCCAGGGATCATTTCCCCCCCGTTTACGTCCCCCGCTGATCAAACTCTTTAGCTTTTGCCAAGTAAAGACCGAATCATGCTCAACCAAATCACCGCGCCAGTATTGAGTTGAAGAGTCTTTATCAGGGTTTCCACCGAAAAATCGAATGAAAATAGGTGCGATGTAAAACACAAAGCCGGTTAGCACCAACAATTGCGCCACGATTTGGATACTACTGAAATTCTCGCGCACCATCAAACCGAGAATAATAAAGAAGAATCCAGAAATAAGATAGGCTAAACTACCGGTAATTTTATTATCACGCAGCCATTTGCTAAAGCCCGCCCCGAAAGATTGCTTTGCGCGTATCGGGCGCGGTGGCATAGGCTGTAAAACGCCAATATTGGTTGGTTTCTTTTTAGGCTCACGCTCACGCTCTTTTTCTTGAGAAGGAGTTTCAGGAATAAAAGTATCCATCTTCTCCAGAATTTCGCGTATCTCTTTTTCATACTTCTTCATGGCTTCACCATCCCGTTAGGATAAGGTTTGGTCGATTATATGACCAAAAGCCCCACAAAGGAGTGGAGCGCGTTCAATCTGTCTGTCAGATTGAAAAGACTGTGAGAGCAGGGGGGCTCAAAGTTTTAAGTATATGGTTGACCGGCATTGCTAAGGAGAACTAAAACAATACGGGGCTTTGCTGAGACTCATACTACAAACGTGAGCTGCTCCCCACACAGCTATATTTACATTTTAGAACAGGCTTGTGGAAAAGTAAATAGCATAAAATTCGGATTTGTAAAAACTTTTTTAGGTTTGACTCACCTGCGGCAGTGATGTAAAATCTCAAAAATCGAATTTTCACAGGCTAACAAAGCCAAGACGCGGATAGTTAGAAGCTGTGGCATAGCTACCAGAGAGCCACCCCAAGCGCTGTAAGGGTGGTCAGCATGTCGCTTCGAGAAAGACCGCCGAGCTAACGGAAGAAATTTTGCGGAGTAATGCCGCCAGAAAGTAGAACCGTTCGGGATGCTCCCGTTATAGAGCGCCGGTTGGTATAAACCGGGCGAGGCTGCTTACCGTAAGGTGCGCAGCGAAGTAAGGTGGTAACACGAATTAGGTGATTGCTTTGTGCGACACATTCGTCCTTATAAAAATGGGCGAAAGTGTCGTTTTTTTGTTATATTATCATGGTCAAAATAGCTCTAAATTCATTGTAAAAGGAGATGTGAAAATGCCAGCTGAATGTCCTGAATGCGGCGCAACCTTGACTCTCGCTGCGAATGTAGAAAAAGGGGAAATCGTACAATGCCCCGATTGTGGCGCAGAACTGGAAGTAGTCAGTGTCAACCCGATAGAACTGGCGGTAGCGCCCGAAGAAGAAGAGGATTGGGGCGAATAAACCATGAAGATCGGCATGCTGCTTTCGCGGGTCAGAGTGGAAGAAAAATTACTTTTTGCCGAGTTTGAAAAGCGCGGCATTGGGTTTGATCGTCTCTACGATCCGGAACTGGTTTTTGACCTTGAGAAAAAACCTTTTGAATATGATGTGGTAGTGGAACGCTGTATTAACCACAGCCGCGCCCTCTACGCTCTCAAAATATTGAACGACTGGGGTATTCCCACCGTCAACACCTATCACGTGGCGAACGTTTGCGGCAATAAATTTCTTACCACCCAAGCATTGATTCACGCTGGTGTGGCAAGCCCTGTCACCAAACTGGCTTTTACCCCCGAGTCGGCTTTGCAAGCGATTGAAGAACTGGGCTATCCGGTAGTAATCAAACCACCGGTGGGTTCATGGGGACGCTTGTTAGCAAAACTCAACGATCGCGAAGCCGCCGAAGCTGTTCTGGAACACAAGGAAACGCTGGGTCATTACGAACATAGCATTTTCTATGTGCAAGAGTATATTGCCAAACCCGAACGCGATATTCGCGCCTTCGTGGTAGGCGGTGAAACCATCTGCGCTATTTATCGCCGCAGCCCTCACTGGATTACCAATACGGCGCGGGGCGGGGAAGCTACTAATTGCCCCATAACGCCGGAGCTTAACGATATTTGCGTGCGTGCTGCCAAAGCAGTAGGTGGTGGCGTAGTAGCAATCGACGTGGTAGAAGACAAAAACCGAGGCTTCCTAGTAATCGAAGTCAATTACACAATGGAATTCCGCAACAGCATCGACACCACCGGGGTCAATATCCCTGCCAGAGTGGTGGATTATGTGTTGGAAGTAGGAGCAGGTAAGCATTCATAAATATAGAATGAGGGAAACGGGATGAAGTTAGCCTGATTCCCGTTATTCTTGAAATCAGGAGATAGAAAAATTGTCTGGCAGCAAGATTAGAGTAGGCATAGTTGGCGGTAGCGGTTACACTGGGGGCGAGTTGTTGCGAATTCTGCTTGGACATCCCCATGTGGAAGTGACGCAGATTACCAGCGAAACCAACAGCGGCAAGTTTGTTCACATCATTCACCCTAACCTACGCAAACGCACCGAACTCAAATTCATCTCCATGACTCAGCTTGAGGAATGTGATGTGTTGTTTTTGGCGCTTCCACATGGCTCGGCGATGGGCAAAATTGACAAGTTCGCCCAACTTGCGCCGCGCATTATCGACCTTTCCGCCGATTTTCGCCTACGCGACCCCACCGATTACCCGAAATGGTATGAGCATGAACACCCCAACAAGGAATGGCTCTCCAAATTCGTGTACGGTATCCCCGAATTGCATCGTGAGCAAATCCGGGAGAGCAATTACGTTACCGGGGCGGGTTGTTCCGCTACCGCGGTGGCGTTGGGCTTGATGCCCTTATTTAAACACGGGCTGGTAGATACCAATATTATAGTGGCTGAAACTAAAATCGGCTCTAGCGCGGCGGGTAACAAACCAAGCCTTTCGGGACATCACCCGGAACGTAGCGGAGTAAGCCGAATTTATCAAGCTACCGGACACCGCCACAGCGCCGAAATTATTCAGGAGCTTAGCTTCGGCGCAAAACCCAATATCCACCTCACCGTTACCTCAGTCGAGGCGGTGCGCGGCATCCTTGCCACCTGTCACGTTTTCCTGAAAGAAAATTTGCAAGAGAAAGACATTTGGAAGGTGTATCGTCAGGCATACGGCAGTGAACCATTTATACGCATCGTCAAAACCAAAGAGGGGATTTATCGCTACCCACAGCCCAAGATTCTGAGCGGCTCAAATTACTGCGACATAGGGTTCGAAAAAGACGAGAACAGCAATGCGCTGGTGGTTATCTCAGCAATTGATAACCTCGTTAAAGGGGCGGCGGGTAACTGCGTACAGGCGATGAACCTCATGTTTGGGTGGGACGAGACGCTGAGTCTTGAATTTACCGGGCTACACCCTGCCTGATAGCTGATTTTTTGAAGAGCGATTGTAACAGAAAGACTGGCATATGGACTGGATAGAATACCTAGGGCGACAAAATATCGAAAACTGGATTATCAAGCAGTTCGCAAACGCTGCCGAAAATTTGTTGTTCTCCAGAGACGAGGCAGTAAGCTATGTCGAGCAGGCTTTCGATTATATCGAGAAACACGATTTGATAGACTCGCTCTTACAATTGGATAAACGCACCATTTGCCAGATTATCTATCGTATCGCGATGCGACCCGCCGAAGAATATCTTTGGCAGGTACAAACTGATATGGCATTGGCAGGAAGAGTGGACACGCCCGATGGGGCTATTTACTATTACACCAAGAAGGCTGAGGATATTGGCGAACGCAAAGCTACCTACCTACTCTCGGTGGAATTGAGCAAACGGCGCGGTATCTCACCGCGCTGGTAATGTTGAATAAATTTTTAGCCTAAGAGAAAAGACAAATGATAGTCGTAAAAGTTGGGGGCGGAAAAGGAATTAATTACGAGGCGGTGACCGCAGATTTAGCCGAATTGCATGCTGCCGGGCAGAAAATTGTGCTGGTACATGGAGGTTCTTACGAAACCAACGTCCTCAGCGAAAAACTGGGACACCCGCCCAAGTTTGTAACCAGCGTTTCGGGCTACGAAAGCCGCTATACCGATCGCGAGACCCTCGAAATCTTCGAGATGGTTTATTGCGGTAAGGTCAACAAGCGCATCGTGGAAATGCTACAGGCAAAGGGCGTAAACGCGGTAGGCTTGAGCGGGATTGACGGGCGGTTGCTGGAAGGCACGCGCAAGGATGCCATTAAAATCATCGACAGCGAGGGGCGCAAGCGCATTTTGCGGGACGATTTCACCGGCAAAGTGGAAAAGGTCAATACCGGGTTGCTCACCCTGCTGCTGGATAACGGCTATTTGCCGGTAGTAACGCCTCCCGCTATTAGCTACGCGGGCGAGGCAATCAACGTAGATGGAGATCGCGCCGCCGCTATTATTGCTTCTTCACTGGGAGTTGACCAGCTTATCATTTTGAGCAACGTGCCGGGCTTGTTGCGTGACGTGAAGGACGAAAGCTCGCTCATCACCCATATTGAAAAAGCCTTTGTGGAAGAGAGCATGAGCTTTGCCGAAGGGCGCTTCAAGAAAAAGGTAATGGGCGCATCGGAAGCGTTGCAAGAAGGCGTAAAAGAGGTAATTTTCGCCGATGCGCGGGTAGATAAACCCATTTCCGCCGCAATAGCGCACAATGGCACAGTGATCAGTTAATCATTCTGGATGACCTGTTTTCTGAAACGGGTTACTATCCCCTGAGTTTGATGGAGGGAAAAATGTCCGAAACGCTTGATGTTGTAGATCAAATCAGAGCCACCGAAGATAGCCTTGAAGTGGGCGTATATCCCAAGCGCGAAGTAAATATCGTGCGAGGGGAAGGGGCTATACTGTGGGACGATAAAGGCAATCGCTATGTGGATTGCGTGGGTGGTCAGGGCGTGGCAAACGTAGGTCACTGCAACCCATTGGTGGTGAAAGCCATCGAGGAACAGGCTAAACGTTTGATTACTTGCCCTGAGATTTTCTACAACGATAAGCGTGCCGAACTTTTGCGAAAATTGGTCGAGGTTGCCCCCGCCGGATTACGCCGAGTGTTCCTGTGCAACAGCGGTACAGAGGCGATAGAGGCTTCCATCAAGTTTGCCCGCCTCATTACAAGCAAAACCGATATCATCGCCACTGTACGCAGCTTTCACGGTCGCTCGATGGGTGCGCTGAGCGCAACGTGGGAGAAAAAGTATCGCGAGCCTTTCATGCCGTTAGTGCCGGGCTTCAGCCACGTACCTTACGGCAAAATCGAGCCGTTGCGCAACGCCATTACTGAAAATACCGCCGCAATTCTGGTTGAGCCGATTCAAGGTGAGGGTGGGGTGCATATACCGCCCGCCGGATACCTGCGCGAGTTGCGCCAGCTTTGCGACGAAACGGGAGTGCTGCTGATTTTGGATGAGATTCAGACCGGCTTCTGCCGAACCGGCAAGTTTTGGGGTGGCGACCATGAGGGCGTGCGGGGCGACATCATGGCGCTGGCGAAAGCCATCGGGGGCGGCATGCCGATGGGCGCGGTGCTAATTGACGAGAAGTTCGGCGAACTGCAAAAAAGTACGCATGGCACAACCTTTGGCGGTAACCCATTGGCTTGCGCCGCCGCTATCGCCGCCATCCAGTTTATGCAGGATAACAAACTGGAGGAACGCGCCACCGAGATGGGCGATTATCTGCGCTCTCGCCTTGAGCCGCTTGCGGAAAAGGGCGATGTGGTGCGTGAAATTCGCGGACGTGGGCTGATTACCGGCATCGAGTTAAAGCAGAAGGTCGTGCCTTACCTGAAAGCCTTGTTGGAAAGGAGCGTGCTGGCGTTACCCGCCGGACCGAACGTATTGCGTCTGCTTCCACCGCTGGTCATCGAGAAAGCCGACCTCGATTTCGCGATTGAGCAACTCATCGCGGTTCTGGGCTAATTTCAGCATAACTGAACACGTAGAAACGGCAGGGCTTGAGAAAGTCCTGCTTTTTTGATTCAGTTTTCAACTCAAAAAGAGTATATTAATCAGGACTTTTTTTAAGTTTAGCGGTACCCCGATCTTGATGCTCGTTTAAGGGTTCTTCGCAAAAGTGAATTACATTATCAGTTTCACCATCACTAATGACTTCTTTATATTTATTACTGTGACGATCAACAAGCCTATATTTATTAACAAAGCGCTTTAGTGCCTGAGACCAATCATAACCAACTATGATTTCAATAAAGGGTTTACCCTTACCGCCATTTTTTGCTTTTAAAACTATTTTAGGTTTTGAAATAATATTTGCAGTGATGCTTTGCTTAAATAAGCTAGCTCCACAATTCGAGCATACTAAAATAGGAGCATGGGAGCTAGTAGAATCTTGATTAAAGGGTTTCTTACAATTTGGACAAGTTTCAACGGTTGTCATGAAATTACTACTCTAATATTATAATTGCTTATTTGGCGCGAAATCCTTGAGGCGAGGGGCGAGTCCGGTATAGCGTCGCCCGGTGCGGTCGTTCTTGATAGCCATAGCGAGGGCACGTTTGCTACCCACCAACACCACCACCTTTTTGGCGCGGGTTATGGCGGTATAGACAAGGTTGCGCTGTAGCATGGGGTAATGGCTGGTTAGCAGCGGCATCACCACCACCGGGTATTCTGAACCCTGACTCTTATGTACCGAAACGCAGTAAGCCAGCGAAAGCTCGTCCAGTTCGGCGAAATCGTACTCCACCTCGCGTCCGTCTTCCAGCGCAACTCTCACAAACTGGTCTTCATGGTTGATGAGGGTGATATAGCCGCCGTCACCGTTAAACACCAACTTCTCGTAATTATTCTTGAGTTGCATCACCTTGTCGCCCTCGCGGAACAGGCGACCACCCCAACGCCGCTCGCGTTTGCGTTCGGAAGCGGGATTGAGCGTTTCTTGCAGCAAATTATTAAGCTCGCCCACTCCGGCGCGAGAGCGATGCATTGGCGCAAGTACCTGAATATCGCGTACCGAATTTACGCCGAAACGCGCGGGAATGCGCTTTGAAACCAGTTCCACAATCAGGTCGGCGGCTTTCTCGGTGTCGTCCTCCACGAAGAAAAAGAAATCGGCTATATCGCGTCCGACTTGCGGCATCTGACCACTGTTGATGCGGTGCGCGTTGGTGACTATCGCACTGTCTGCGCCTTGCCTGAAAATCTGGTCGAGGCGCACCACCGGCACAACCCCGCTATTTACAATATCACCCAGCACATTACCCGCGCCCACGCTCGGCAATTGGTCGGTGTCGCCCACCAGCAGCAAATGCGCCCCACTTGGCACAGCCTTGAGCAGGTTATTCATGAGCAGTACATCCAGCATGCTGGCTTCATCCACGATAACCATATCCGCATCCAACGGGCGTTCGCGGTCAAAAGCCGCTTTCCCACCCGGACGCAATTCCAGCAGGCGGTGAATAGTGGTCGCGCTTGCCCCGGTGGTTTCGGAAAGACGCTTAGCGGCGCGTCCGGTGGGTGCAGCCAAAACCACCTTCTTGCGCTTCACCTGCAAAACTCGCAAAAGTGCACGCATCGAAGTGGTTTTGCCTGTGCCGGGTCCACCTGTCAACACGCTTACCTTCTCGGTTAACGCCAGTTGCACCGCTTCTTTCTGCTTCTCATTCAACACCAGCCCATCTTTATCCGACAGGTAGGAAAAAACCACATCGAAAGCAGCGGATTTGAAAGAGGTGAGGCGGTCATGGGTTGCGCCACGCAATCGCAAAACTCCTGCGCTGATACCCATCTCGGCATTGCGAAAAGGTGGCAAGTAAATTGCTTCGAGGGGAATTTCCGCGTTCTGTGGCTCAGGCGTTGCAACAACATAGGGGGCGCGTTCTTCATGCAAACTGCGCTCCCACTCGTCCACATCGGCTAAAGCGGGCGAATCAGGTTTGAGGGTGGGGATTTCCTTGAGATTGTAAATGCGCTCATTGGCAACGCCCTGCTCCTCCACCAACGCTTCAAGCGCCTGCTCAACCTGTTCAGAGGCAGCTTCCAGCAGTTCTGTGCCGTTCTTGAGCAATTCCTCGCGGGGCAGGAACACATGCCCATCGTCGCTGGCTTCGCTGAGGGTGTAGAGCAAGCCCGCTTTCAAGCGTTCGGGGTCGTCCTTCGCCACACCCATGCCCGAAGCGATTTTATCGGCGGTTTTGAAGCCAATGCCGAAAACGTCACGCGCCAAACGGTAAGGCTCATTCTTGACCACCACGATAGAGGCATCTTTGTACTCGCGGTATATTTTTACTGCCAGCGCGGCGCTGATACCGTGTCCTTGCAAAAAAACCATTACTTCCTTAATGGCTTTCTGCTCATCCCATGCTTTCCTGATAATCTCGGCTTTTTTCATGCCCAAACCCGGCACTTCCGCCAAACGCTCCGGTTGAATTTCCAGAATGTTCAGCGTTTCCATCCCAAACTTGTTGACAATCTTCTCGCTGGTTTTAGGTCCTACGCCCTTAATAAGCCCGCTACCCAGATATTTCTGAATGCCCGTTATAGTGGCGGGTAAAAGCACCCGGTATTGCTCGATTTTGAATTGTTTGCCGTAAGTGGGGTTGGAAATCCAGAAGCCTTCCATTTCGAGGCTCTCGCCCGGCGCTAGCGAAGGCAAATTGCCGACAATCGTCACCAGTTCGTCTTTGCGCCCTTTGTCAGGTTGAACTTTAGCGACAGTCCAGCCGTTATCTTCGTTCTGAAAAGTGATGCGCTCAACCACGCCACTCAGCACGCTAAAGCGCGGGGTGGGAGTAGAATTATCTAGGTGGGCAGGGGCAGCAGTCATATGAAACCTCAACATGAGAATTAATGTTCAAGATTCGTGTCTATTATATCATATTCCTGCAAAAAAAGTGAAAGCCCACCTTGTGAGCAGGTGGGCTAAGATTGTGTCGGGAAGAGGATACGCTTTTATGTATCTTTCAGATTTTATGTTCTAATCATATACGAATATTTGTTCGTTGTCAATAGGCATGCGGCTTTTCCAGCCAATTTCCTCAAAAACCGATTTTTAGGTTCAAGCTTGTGCCAGCCTAACCTGTTGGTTATAATTGAGATAGTTTAGTAACAGTTTAAACAACCAACAATTCCAGCCTAATTGCCTTTTCAAGGGGTAATGAATGAAAGGCGTATGAGTGACAAAAAAATCAATCCTGCCCTTGCTGGTAGCTTTCCTTGAGGAAAGCCTGGCAAACGAACCAGAAACACCTACCCTTACCCCTGAACTCAAGCGCATAGCCAACGCCTTGGAGCGTATCGCTGCCTCCTTGGAAAAACTCGCTCCGGTTTCTCCTACCGCACCATTACAAAACGGTACAGTCAAGACCGAGACCAAAGTTGTTACAACTCAGCAAAATATCACAAACCCACCAAAGAATGGAGCAATTTCTCCAGCGACCAAGGTTGCCACCACGCAGCAAAATCCAGCAGCTAAGCCCGCACCGATACTCGCCGAACCGATTGTGCTGCGTCAGTATCTGGAGAAACACAATATAACGCTGGATAAATCAAAAACAGAAACTGATCCCAAATTGGAACGATTAGCGGTATATCTAGGACATAATTACGCGGCTTGCGAGGAACTCTACAATTTGCTCAAGCGCAATCTAAATGCGCCTCAAGAAGCTTTCAGTTACAGCCTCAAGGAAATTGTACCAGCGCATAAGAAAATAATCCGCCAGTTTTGCCATCTGCTCAAAGTTGCCGGACTATTAGAGGAATACAGCTATCATGGTTCGCCTGATTTCAAGGTGCAGATAAAAGCCAGTGGCACGGAGAAAAAGTTTATAAATGGGGCGTGGCTGGAAAGCTCTGTAAGACATGAGATAGTCCGCATTGTGGAACCTTATGGCGAAAATAGCAAGCAACAGTTCAAGATATGGTCAAACGTGGAAATTACCTGCAAGGATGGGGCTAAACGCGAACTGGATGTGCTGTTTGCATTGGGGAAGAAAGTTTATTGTGTGGAGGCGAAGCTGAAGCCAGACAAGGAAGAGTTGGAGGAATGGGTTAAACGGGTCAAACCGTTGGGTCTTGAAAATAAATTTCTGTTGGTAGTAGCGGCAGATAAAAGCATAGAAGAGTGCCAGAAATTGAGACAGACGTTGGGGAATGTGGCGATAACTGGACTGGATAATCTCGAACAAACCTTGCTGGAGTTGGTTAAAACAAAATAACCCCTCATCCTCCATAAATCTGGTAACAAGGGGTTTAAGCCCCTTGTCTGAGTTACCTACGCATCCGATTTTCAGTTTGCCAGCGCTTGCTCAAGGTCGGCGATAATATCCGCTACATCTTCTACCCCCACCGAGAGCCGAATAAGTCCCGGCAGAATCCCGGCAGCGCGCAATTCTTCCTCAGTCTGGCGCGAATGTACCATCGAGGCAGGATGCGTAATAAGCGTCTCCACGCCACCCAAACTGACCGCCAGCACACAAATTTTGGTGCGCCCGATTAGGCGATAGGCTGCGTCAAAGCCACCTTTCATATCAAAAGCAAGCATCCCGCCGAAACCGCCCTTCATCTGGCGTTTTGCTAATTCGTGCTGCGGGTGCGAGGGCAAGCCCGGATAAAAGACTTGCGCTACCGCCGGATGCTTTTCCAGATAATGCGCCACTTCCAGCGCATTGCGGTTGTGCGCTGCCATTCGCAAACCGTAGGTTCGCAGACCGCGCTGCAATAGCCACGCCTCGAAAGGGTGCAAAACCGGACCCATCACGCGCGCATAATCCCACGCCCGCTCTATCAAAGCCTGCTTACCCAGAATAACCCCCGCCGTCACATCAGCATGCCCGTTGAGATACTTGGTGGCGCTATGTATCACCACATCATAGCCAAGCTCTAGCGGACGCTGATTCCATGTCGAGGCGAAAGTGTTATCGGTAATAGCCAGCGCACCCGCCGCATGCGCTATTTCGGCGGTAATTTGCAGATCGGTCAAATCCATAGTGGGATTGGTAGGCGATTCGGTATAGATAATTTTTGTATTTGGACGAACAGCACGGGCAAAGGCTTCAGGGTCGCGCTGATCCACCAGCGTCACTGCTACTCCGTAAGAAGGCAAGGTGTGGGTAAAGAGTGTTAGCGTAGCGGTGTAATGGGTATTTTGGGCAATCAGGTGGTCGCCCGCTTTCAGGTTGGACATCAAAGCGATGGTGACCGCCGCCATACCTGAGCCAACCGCCAGCGCCGCTTCCGAACCCTCCAAATCAGCTAACGCCGCTTCCACTTGTTTGGTATTGGGCGTACCGTAACGCCCATAAAGCGTGGCAGGCGCAATCACATTTGATAATTCCGCACCCTCTTCTGGGCTATTGACTCGAAAAGTGCTGGTTTGGTAAATGGGAGGACTAACGGCAGTGGTATCATCGGCTATACGAGGCGCATGGATAAGGCGGGTTTGAATGCCGTGTTGCGAGGGTTGGGTTGCCATTTATAAAAGTTCCTTTCAAATTGAAAAAAAGTTAGGTGGTATAGTGCAGTAGGCTTCTGGACATATGACTGCGCTATCATTTCACAAATAGTAGAAATATCAGGTGATTTTGTGACTACATCCGCTTAACCCAAATTAAAGCAAATATCCCACATCCAGCCCTGATTTTTAGAGCCATCATCCACTTCTACATTTACCCAACGTATTCCTTCCGCTTGGGTGAGATTCCCCAGAATTATAAAGACAATGCCGGGACGATATTCTCCCTTTGTCCCTTTGGTAGTGGAAGGTTCAGGGCGCAGATTACAATTCGTTAACAACGCCAGTTTTTTAAGAGCAGGAGTAGGAGTTGCGGTAGATACTGGTTTTGGTACTGAAGTGGGCGAGGGCGCTATTATCGCAATAGTAGTGCGGCTAACTGTCGTGGTTACAGGTGTAACTACTATCGGGGAACTATTGCGCCCAAAATTCTCTACTAGATTAGAAAAATCTGCTCGGCTTAACACCATGATTAGAATTACAAAAGCAGTGATAGCGGCAATAGAGATAATGGTAACATCGGCGCAACCCATAGTAGGACCTTTGGGTCGCAAATAATCCCTCTCTCGTCTGTCAAACATATATGGATTCCCTGCTCATTTTGAAAAGTATGACCCTTAGAGTAAAACTTCAAAGCTTATATTACACTAAAAAGCCTTTAAAACTCAAAAAGGCTCACCCGCTACCATTGGTGAGCCTCTTTGAGAGGAGGAGAGATTAAGTTCATATAAATTATTTCTATTTTTTCTTTACTAATTATATTGTAAAACATTAGATGTTAATATTCAATAGCTACAACGTACTACATGTCTAAATATTTATTAATCCATTTTTATCATTGTTTTGAACTATGCGGCTGTTCAGGAGTCTTTTTCGAGTGATTCCGTACCGGGGGAGGCGGCAAGAAAAGCGCTTTTTGCCGGAACATTAGTACAAAACACACCCCTGAAACGACAACAAATAGCCAAGTAATCACGATCCAGATGTCCGGTAAAAGATTCAGAACCGCCGCCGGAACTGCAAAGAAAAGAAATGTAGCAATAAATATTAGCGACCCCCAAAATGAGAGTCGGCTATATAAAGGAATTGTGAACAAGAGCCACAACTCAACCATTGCCAGTAGTGCAGCGGCAGGGATGATGCGGAATACTTCTTGCTGCACCGAAACTAATACCATTACCCCTGTTGCCACCACCGATAGAAAGAATACAAAGGTAATAAACAGGACTTCCCAATTGCGGTCGCTAAAAGCGTTGCGCTGAGGCTTTTTAGCGGCTTGTTTTTCTACAGTTTGTTTCGCCATTTTAAATCACTTCAAGTTTAGTTTCGTGAGCGCGTCCCTTCTCAATTCGATAAGCGCGCGTCTCACAGTCTAAAGTGCCGTTATTGTTTTCATAAACCGAGGTAATCAGGTACATCACACCCGGTAAATCTGCCAGCCGTATATCGGTTTGGCTAGGACGGGCAGGATAGCGCGGGTGCGAATGGTAAACCCCGGTCAATTTCATGCCACGCACCTCAAACGCCAGTAAAGTTTCCAGCGTTTGCTCTGGCGCTATATTGTATTCTACTTGCGGTTGCCCTGAGATATTGCGGGTGGGCTTTAGCTCAATTGCCTGACCCAGCACACTACCGCCCAGAAAACCGCAAATCTCATAAGGAAAGCCTTCTCGCGCCAGTTGCTCGATGTTCGCCAGTGCTGCGCGCTTGATAAAGAAATTCACGACTGTGTCGTCGTCTTTCGCTTAATCTGAATTACTTCGTTCAGGCTTCCGGTGCGATAGCCATCTAGGTCAAGCGCTACATAACTATAACCGAGTCGGTGCAAACCCTCAGTTACCTGAGTACGGATGGGTTCTTGCACAAAAAGAGGCAAATCGGCGGGCGAAACTTCGAGGCGTGCCATTTTATCGTAGTGGCGCACGCGCACCCCGCTAAAGCCCAAATCCTGTAGCAGTTCTTCCGCTTTACCTATCATCTCCAGAGCCTCAACCGTAACAGCAGTGCCGTAGGGAATACGTGAACTGAGGCATGCCGCTGCCGGTTTGTTCCAAGTGGGCAAACCTAGCGCCTTGGATAGAACGCGAATATCTGCTTTACTCAAACTCGCTTCTTGCAAGGGGCTACGCACTTGCAACTCTTTGGCAGCCCGCATGCCGGGGCGATAATCGCCCATATCGTCCAGGTTAAACCCATCGGCGATAAATTTAAATCTGCCACTCGCCGCTATTTCACCCAATTCCGAAAAAAGCGTGTTTTTGCAGAAATAACAGCGTTGTGGGCTGTTTTCTACATATCCGGCGCGCTCCATTTCGTTGGTCTGCGTGATAATCAGCCGCACCCCCATTTCTTCGGCATGCTTGCGGGCAAGCTCAATCTCACGAGGTGGAATGCTTGGCGAAATTGCAAGGCAACCTGCCGCATTCTCAGAACCTAGCGTCAGGTCGGCAACTTTGAGCAAGAGCGCACTGTCAACGCCACCGCTATAAGCGACCAGTACCGACTCCATTGCAAGCAAGATACTTTGCAAATGTGCGGCTTTTTCGGCGAGCGCAGATTCAAGCTCACCAAAAGAATTAATTATTCTATTATTAGCAAAATCTATAGTCATTTTATTTATATTCCTGATTGGTATTAGGCAAAAGGCAGTATTAAAAACATATATATTATTCAGGTTAGCACAGCACTAAACCCAAATCAACCCTCCAGAATGTTCTCAACCACTTCAAGCCGTTCAAGTAAGCCACTCCGGTTGAATTGTACCGCTACCAAATCGTAGCGACATTCCGGTGGCTCACCATGTTCATCATATAATTCAGGATGAGCTTGTAGATATAAATCACCCAACAGGTGTAGGGTTCGCAACTTCCGGGGTGTCAACGACTCTTCAGGGCTACCGGATTGATCACCGCGCCTTGTTCGCACTTCCACGAAAACAAGGCACTTTCCATGCCACGCCACTAGGTCAAATTCACCATAACGGCAGCGCCAGTTTGCCTCTATAATTTTGTAACCCACCGCCGCTAATTTCTCGGAAGCCAAACGCTCTCCCAAGTCGCCTAATTTTTTGCGGGCTTTTGAGTCTGGTAGGTGCATATCCATAATTATACGCTCTCTAGGTTGCGAAACGGACAGGCAAAGTGTAAACTTTGCTTAGATTGATGTCAACAAAGAATTCTTACTAATGCCAATATTTCCAAATCTTGAATTTGAACAAGCCCTTTGGCTAGAGGGAAAAACCCGACTGGTAGGCTTGGATGAAGTTGGGCGTGGCGCATATACTGCCAGTGTAGTAGCAGCAGCGGTAATCTTGCCCAATGATGAAAAAGCCCTGTCCCGGTTAGCCGGTGTACGTGACAGCAAAATGCTATCGCGTGAAGCGCGTGTGCGCCTTGTTTCGAGCATTCGCCAAACAGCGGTTGCCTACGGTATAGGAGCAGCCTCCCCTGCCGAAATCGAACGCTTCAATATCCGAGGGGCTACCGCACTGGCAATGAAACGCGCCTTGCGTAGAATCGGCACATACGATCATTTGCTGGTAGATGGCTTGCGGGTAAAAGAACTGGGTTTGGAACAGCAAACTGCCATTGTGAAGGGCGATGCGCTGTGCCTCTCCATTGCCTGTGCATCGGTAATCGCTAAAGTTTGCCGCGATGGGCTGATGTACAAACTGGCAGCGCGTTATCCCGGCTACGGCTGGGAAAATAATGTTGGATACGGTACGCCCGAACACATAGCAGGGCTAAACCGTCTTGGAATTACGCCGCATCATCGCCGCAGTTTTGCCCCGATTCGCGCATTACTACAGTGTGCCGATGGCGCATAAACCAATATTAAAGGAACGGGAATTTTGAGCAGAGAAATCCGCATATTGGTTACGGGCGGTGGTACTGGCGGACATGTAACTCCGGCAATAGCGGTAGTCCGTGCCATCCGTGAGCAAGCGCAAAATACAGATTGGAAGCCTGTATTCCGCTATCTTGGCAATAAACGTGGTATCGAAAGTAAACTGGCAGTAGAAGCGGATATTGAGTTTGAAGGCGTAGAAAGCGGTAAGTTGCGCCGCGCCTTTAACTTACGCGGTTACTTTACCAGCGAGAATATCGCCGATGCTTTCCGAATCCCGGTGGGTATTGTGCAAGCGCTCTGGAAAGTATGGCAGTTTCATCCGCATGTGGTCTTAAGTACCGGGGGTTATGTCAGTGTACCGCCTGTTATAGCGGCTTGGTTATTGCGAGTCCCGGTTATCACCCACGAACAAACCGTCCAAATGGGTCTTGCCAACCGGATAACGGCGCGTTTTGCCCGCACTATCGCCCTGACCTTTGAAGGGGCAGCGCAGGAACTATCGCCACGCTTGCGGCGCAAAACTAGAGTAACAGGCAACCCGGTACGTTCTATAATTTTTAAAGGTGACAGAGAAAAAGCAATAGCCCGTAGTGGCTTTGACCCTATTGATAATCACTTACCAACCCTGTATGTAACCGGAGGGGCGCAAGGGGCGCGTATCATCAACCGGGCAATAGAAGCAGTTTTAGGGGAGTTGTTGCCACTTTGCCGGATTATGCACCAATGTGGACAGCAACCCGCCGGAGATGAACAGGATTACGACCGTTTGGCAAAAGTAGAAAGTAGTTTGCCAGAACAGTTGCGCCACCGTTACTGGCTGACCCGTTTTGTGGGCGATGAAATCGGAGATGTTTTCGCTCTTACCGACCTCGTAATCAGTCGCGCCGGAGCAGGAACGGTTACTGAGGTTTCGGCATTGGGTAAACCTACGATTTTCATTCCCCTTGTACCAACCGGCGGCGATGAGCAAACACGCAATGCAAAGCGTAGCGTGGAAGCGGGCGCAGCGGTTATTATCCCGCAAGCAGAATTAAACGGGGTGCGTTTGCTGGACGAAATCAAGAAGCTTCTAAAGAATACCGAACAACTTGAAACGATGGGCAAAGCCGCGCGCACGCTGGCACGCCCTAACGCAGCGCACGATTTGGCGCAGGTTGTTTTACAGGCTGTTTTATAATCTATTCCTTTTACAGAGAGGAGTCCACATCGGATGGCTGGTAATCAAAATAAAAAAAACGATCCTGAAAACTATGTGCCGCAACGAGAACGCACTATCAGAACGTTACTAATCTCAGGTATCGCACTAATTGTGGTAGCAGCTATCGCCATTGTTGGCTTGCTGATGATGGGTGGCAGCCAAACCACTGTCGCCGTAATAACAGCGGAAGCTACCGAAGACCCACAGCAGGAAGTTAGCAGCGTTTTGGATACAACCCCCAAGGCTATCGAAGGCACTGTGGTTGAAGGCGCGCTTGGCTCAGGGGGTCACTATAAAACCGATTGGTACGAGTTGTACTTTACTGCGCCTGTTTACCCGGATAAGCCTGAAAACCACAAAGGCAGCCTTGATCAATACTTAACCAATTTCATCAATACTGCCGAACGCACCGTTGACGTGGCAGATTATGACTTTGATTTGGCAAACGTGGCGGACGCAATGGTTGCTGCCACAAAGCGGGGCGTAAGGGTGCGCATGGTTACAGATACCGATACCATCACCAACAAAGACAAAAATATTCAAGCGGCTTTCGACAAACTGAAAAAAGCTAGTATAACCATTGTCGATGACCAACGCAGCCCGATTATGCATAACAAGTTCACGGTGGTGGACAATAAGGCAGTCTCTACCGGAAGCTGGAATTACACCGATGGCGATACTTATCATCTGAATAATAATGTGATTTTTATCAAGAATCCGCAGTTGGCACAGAACTATACTACCGAATTCGAGAAGATGTTTATTAAGAAAGATTTTGGACCAAACAAGGATAAAGGCGTACCCTATCCCTCGCTGCTTATCGGGAATACCAAAATTGAGAATTATTTTGCTGCCGAAGATGGGGTTGCCCAAAAGATTGTAGATAAAATCGGCACTGCTAAATCCAGCATTTATTTTATGGCTTTCTCCTTTACTCACAACGGAATCGGCAAAGCCATTATGGATAAAGCAAAAGCAGGGGTGAAAGTCGGTGGCGTTTTCGAAACCACCGGTTCACAAACCGTTTACTCGCAGTACAAAAAGATGCTGGAGCAAAAGCTAGACGTTTATACCGATGGTAATCCTTGGGTTATGCACCACAAGGTCATCATTCTAGATGAACATATTACAATCTTTGGCTCCTTCAACTTCAGCGACAACGCCGACAAATCCAATGATGAAAACTTGCTAATTATTGATGATGAAGGGCTGGCTAAAGCCTTCAAAACAGAATATGACCGAGTATTGGAAGTGGCTAAAGCCAAAAAGAAATAGCAGCGTCACTTTCACTCCGCACCGCGTTTGGTGCGGATTTTTTATGCTCAAAATATCGGTTATAATGAATTGGAGTTTCCCCGTTTCATAAGCTGGAAGGAATATTGAAAATATGTTGCAGGCTGGAGACGTAATCAGCGGAACCTATCGTCTAGTACGCAGATTGGGAAAAGGCGGTATGGGCGAAGTTTGGCTGGCACACCATAACCTCCTTGATGAGTCGCGTGCAATCAAGATTGTATTGGGTGAGCTTGCTGAAAACACCCAGTTGCGAGATAGGTTTGTGCGAGGCGAAGCCCGTAACGCGCTGCGGTTGGAACGACATCCCAATATTGTGAGGGTTTACGAACTTAGCCAGCATGAAAATATGCCTTACATGGTTATGGAATATGTAGAAGGTGTAAGCCTACGCGACCTCATGAATCTGCGTAAACCGATGTCCCTCTTTGAAACCGCAGAAATCCTACGACAAATTGCCTCCGGACTGGAAGCCGCCCACCGACAAGGGATGATTCACCGAGATATTAAACCCGCCAACGTTCTGATTGACGAGAAAAACGGAAATATTGCCAAACTTACCGATTTCGGGCTGGTCAAAAACCTTGAGGCGGATGGTGATAGTGGCTTGACCGCAACGGGTCAATATATGGGTACACCCTTTTATATGGCTCCTGAACAGGCGCATGGTAATGCCGACAAACGCAGCGACATTTATTCGCTGGGCGCAATGGTTTATGAGATGCTGGCAGGGCGACCACCTTTCATTGGGGTTACTACTTCTATAATTGTGCAACATGTCACCACGCCACCGCCAGCTTTGAGAGAATTTAACCCCACCGTTCCGGTTGAAGTGCAAAATGTGATTCTACGCGCCCTAGCCAAAAACCCCGAAGACCGTTTTCAAAACGCTACCGAATTTTACATGGCTTATCAGCATGCCCTTCATATCAGCAGCCCTAATCAGGGTGAAAAGACTACCCCGCTTGGTAGGGTCGCCCCTTTGCCGGGTCCCAGCACCTTTGGTATGTATCAGAATCCTCAAACCCCACCGACAGGTATCACCCCAAATCCGGCGCATATTTCCGGAGCAAATACGCCCCCTGATCTGAAATTGCCTAACGGGTCGAGCCAAACACCCCCGCCTGCAATTGAACCCGCATCGGAAAAAATGAAAAAAATGCCGTTATTAGTGATTATCGCCAGTGTAATCTTAATTCTGGCTACCGTTGCCACAATTCTGGTGCTGATAGTTTCAAGCAATTCAAGCAGCAATTCCAATGGCACTATCGGGGCATTTCGTCCTGTAACAGCTTCTTATCCCTTGCCAACGCAAATCGGCGAATCCAGAATCTTGGCGGGAGTTGCTCAAAACAGCGTAACGGCAATGGATGTTTCACCGGATGGAAGTGTGATTGCGGCTGGCTATAGCAATGCAACGCTGATTACTTGGCGTACTGAAACCGGAAAAGAGTTAACCCGCCTGTCGGGTTTTAACGGCACAGTACACGGGTTAAGTTTTTCACAAGATGGAAAGCGATTACTTGGCTGCGGTTCAGATAACTCCTTGCTTATTTGGAATATGCCCGATGGTAAAATTCTGCGTACCTTAGAGGGTCAAACCGTAAATGCGCTGGCTTGTGATTTTATAAATGACGGCAGGACAGTGTATTCAATCGCCGAAGATAACTCACGCCGTCAGTGGGAGCTTAACAACTCCGGTAATACTCCCGCTAACGTACAGTCCGGGCAAAGGCTCGAATCGAATCTGGTAGCTTTTTCGCCCGATGGCAAATTCGTGGCAGTGATTGACAAGCCGCAAAATCTTTCCGTTACTAACCTTACTACCTTTAGTGAAGCGGGACGAATTACCCTACAAACTAACGAAAATATTACGGCGGTTGCGTTCCACCCTTCCCTCAATATACTGGTTACTGCGATTGACGATGGTTCTCTACGCTTCTGGAATATTACTGCCAAGCAAAATATGCTGATCTTCAACCCTTTAATAAAACTAGCGCTACCCGATTCGGAATCGCTCTCAGCGTTACTTTATACCCCCGATGGGAAATTTCTTATTAGTGGCAGTACCGAGGGAAGGTTAGGAGTATGGGAGGCGGATTCGGGCAAGCAAATCTCATCAACCAACCCCCACGAGCGGGGCATTACTCGCCTTAAGTTTATGCCCGGCTCTAAACAAGTAGTAACTGCTTCAAACGATAACACGGTTGCCATCAGCACATTGGACGGACTAAAGCTGGATAAAAGCATAGGCTCGGCATCCTCAGCGTTGAGAACTTTGACGCTTTCTCCTGACGGGCGGCAGGTTGCTTTTACCCAGAATAAAAAAATCGTGCTATTCGACCTTGCAAAAGGTACTATCCGTTATCAGTTAGAGGGTCATAAAAATACGCCCTATAATCTGGCTTTCTCGCTAGATGGCAAGCGGCTTGTCTCAACCTCTTACAATGAGCTAATGTTGTGGGATACAGAATCCGGCAAACGGGCGGAGATTGAACAATTCGATAATGCTATCGGAGGGATTGCGTTTTCACCTGATGGTAAAAAGCTGGCGGTTGGTTCGTACAAACAGGTTTATCTTTATGATACAAGCAACTACCGCATTGGCAAAGAATTAAAGCCGAACACGCAGGAAGAAATCAGCGCTACCAGCCTAGCATTTGCAGATAACCAAACTCTGGCGCTGGTATGGGGCAATAAAAATACCTATCTTTGGAATATAAATGGCAACGAACAACCAAAATTGCTGACCCAAGAAGATGATAATATCGCTACTCTGGCGATTTCACCGGATAAAAAATTCCTTGCGGTAGCTATCAGCGGCAAGGTGCGCATGTACGACCTACCAAGCGGCAAGGAAAGGCTCTTGCTGGATACAAAAGATTACGGGGTGCGGCAATTGACTTTTGATTCTTCAGGAAAGCGACTTGCGGCTTCACTACCGGGCAATAATATTATGATCTGGCAATTGCCGAATCAAACTCCGCTTAACCTACAGGGTCATCAAGATAGCGTCAGTGGCTTTGCCTTCGTGCTGGATGAGAACTATGGTTTAAGCGCATCGGAGGATGGGACACTGCGAATCTGGAAAGTTTAAAACAACCTTACTTCGTAATCTCGTCCGTATCTGGGAATATAGCGTGGTTAAATGTTAGGAAAATAAACTATCACACTTTGCCAAAACCTCATAGAGATACAATATTTAATAAAAATGATAACTCAAGGCTCTTTGCACCAAATGGTTTGGAAACCATAATCCTCGTTTTGTTTTAATTTGATCCTGAAATAAATCCTAGAATAGTTACTTTAATACTATTATAATACTATTTTTCATGTTAATATAACTATGCCCAATTAAATAGTTTCATTTGGTTTTTCCAAAATTAATATCAAATCTGTCAATATACCAGATAAAATGAGGTTACCAGATCATAAACGGCATACTCTTTTAGCTTTCTGTTGAACAAAAAAAGAAAAGAGGCAAAGATGAAACGTATTTTAGGTATCCGTCTGGTCGTATTAGGATTGTTTTTTAGTATGCTCCTTGCAGCTTGTGGTGACCCATCACCAAGCGCTACAAGTAGTGCAACTACCACCAATTCGCCTACTACAGTGGCTGCGACAACTGTGCCTGTTACAACCGCGCCTGTTATAACACCATCTCCCACCGCACCCGTTTCAACCACTGCGGCTACAACAGCCACTCCAACTGCTCAGGATATAGCGGGCTTGGTAGATGTAGGAGGTTTCAAACTGTTTATTTCCTGTACCGGCGTAGGTAGTCCAACGGTGATTCTAGATACAGGTGCGGCAGACGATTCATCGGTTTGGTCGGCAGTTCAGTCGCAAGTTGCCCAATTTACCCGTGTATGTCGCTATGACCGAGGCAATTTGGGTAAGAGCGAACAAGCAACTACCCCGCGTACCTCTCAACAAATGGTCAAAGAGTTAAAAACTCTACTCACAAACAGTCAAGTCAAAGGTCCTTACCTGATAGTAGGGCATTCTCTTGGTGGGCTAAATATGCAACTTTACGCCAGCCAGTATCCAAATGAGATAGCGGGTGTGGTGCTGGTAGAATCCATGCATGTTGACCAATTTGCCCGTTTTGACAAAGCGCTGACTAAAGAACAAGCGGCGATAATTAATGATTTTACCGGTAACCCTGAAAAAATGACTTATGAGAATTTCAAGGAGAGCGTTGAACAGGCGCGAACGGCAGCAAAGTTTCCGCCTGTGCCCTTGATCGTTTTGACCAGAGGGTGGGTAGGTATGGTCAAACCACCAGAATCATATTGGCCGACCTCACTAGGAGACCCTTTTCCAGAACTCGAGAATATCTGGAGGGAATTGCAAGCTGATCTAGTGAAATTATCGCCCAAAGGAAAGCAGGTTATTGCCGAAAAAAGCGATCATTCAATACCTTTAAGACAACCTGAACTGATAACCCAATCTATTCAAGAACTCATCAAGCAGGGGTGATAAACGCTTGCAAGGCGCTTTTTTGCACAATCTTTAAATACTAAATTTTACATGTGGGATTAGTAATCTGGTGGGGATGAGTCGCGCACCCCTTGACATGGTTCATGAAGTAGGTTATAATGCGCTTGAGTTTGGAAATTACGGTAAGCCGCCCTCCTCCCGACAAGTGGACGAGCAAACCTTTTTCAAACGCGAGTCTGCCGACCCCACAATTAGAATGGCAGTACAAGCAAAACCCCGGTTTGTGAGCAACTGGGGTTTAATTTTTTTTATAAGAAAATCGTCTCTACCAGCGTAAAAATCCCCGTACCGATAAATATTAGAGCCGCCACGATTTGTATAGTTTTTTCCGGCAAGCGTTTGCCCGCTACAATCCCCACAATTACTGCTAGCCCGTCTGCCAGCACCATTCCTAAAGTTGAACCTATCCAGACTGGCACAAAGTCGCGATATTCGCTGCTCAGGGTAACAGTGGCGAGCATAGTTTTGTCGCCCAGTTCTGCCAGAAAAAAGGTAATACCTACTGTGAAAAGCGGTCCAAGCGCATGTTCCTTAACTTCGCCTTCATCATCCAGTTCATCACCGCGCAGAGTCCAGATACCAAAACCGATAAACGCCAACCCTGCCGCGATGCTTATCCAGAAAGAGGGCAGGCTTGCCCCTAACACTTCGCCGATAGTCACCGAAAACAAATGCACCAACAAGGTTGCTATCGTTATGCCAATCAGTACCAGCTTTGGGCGGTAACGAGTGGCAAACGCCAACGCCACCAGTTGTGTCTTGTCACCCATCTCTGCTGCGAAGATAAAGAAAAAACTTGCCAGAATAGCAGACACTTTCTCCTCCTTAACAAAAAAACGAGCCTTTTCACCCTACCGCAAAACCCAACACCCAAATAGGGGGGGTTGCTGTAAGGTAAAAGTCTCGTTTGCCAATAAATCTATACTGACCGACGGTTCCAGGCTTTTTTAGCCAGTATGTCGAAACCACCGCAACGGGCTTAAAGCCCGAAAACTACTCCCTTTTATCTTGTTTCGCCGCTATTATATAGCGCAGGTGAGCAACAATCAAATTGTTTTTAATCCGGCGATCAGTTAATGATTCTTGCCTCAAGCCCATTATTCCTGAGATGCTCCACCAGTTGGCTATGCTGCTCACGCGCGCGACACTCGATTTGCAATACTACTTCGGTGCGCCCCACCGGAACGTTAAGTTCGCCACGCCGATGCTGCACCTGTCGCAAATTCATACCCATTTCGGCTACCAATCTAAGCAAGTTATGGAGTTGTCCGGGCTTATCGGTTAAGAGTATAGAAACCGCAAATAGCCTGCCACTGCTGGACAAACCATAATCAATGATGTTTCCGACCAATGGCGTATCAATATTGCCCCCGCTGAGAATTACTGCCACCCGTTCGTCCTGTTTAAGCGGGATTTTACCAGCCATTAGTGCAGCAAGCCCAATTGCCCCCGCCCCTTCTACCAACGTTCGAGTACGTTCTAAAACTGAAACAATCGCTTCCGAAATTTTACCGTCATCCACCGTCACCACATCGTCCACATAGCGGCGCAACACCAACGAAGGACGCTCTCCCGGCAACTTCACCCGGATACCATCGGCTATAGTAGTGGCATCCGGGTTAATTGCGCTATACTTCCCACTCTGGATAAAGCCGTAGTAGGGCGAAACCGCCTCGGTTTGTACCCCGATAACCCGGACTTCGGGTTTTTGTAATTTAATCGCCAGCGCAATTCCAGAAAGCAACCCGCCACCACCCAAAGGCGCTACTACAGTATTGACATCGTGTAAATCCTGAAGCACTTCCAGACCGATTGTACCCTGCCCGGCAATCACATCCCAATCATCATAGGGATGCACCATCATTAATTCACGCGCTTTTGCCAACTCATTGGCAAAGGTGAAGGCTTCTTCCAATGTATTTCCATGCTGGATGACTTCTGCTTTCAAGTCGCGACACGCCATTACTTTAGTCAAGGATGCCCCTAACGGCATTACTACTGTAGCCGCAAACCCGCTAAATAGGGCGGCGCTGGCAACGCCCTGAGCATGGTTTCCCGCGCTGACACAGATAATCCCTAAAGGGCGCTCGTCACCGCGCATTTCTGCTAAGCGAGAGATTTTATTATAAGCGCCCCGGATTTTAAAAGAACCGGTGCGTTGCATATTTTCAAATTTTAGAAATACTGTCGCACCGCACTCCTTGCTAAAAGCCTGAGATTCCATCAAATCGGTGCGGCGTACCACACCGGAGATGCGCCCGGCTGCTTCCAGAATAGTTTCCAATTTTACGGGTATCTCAGTTGAGGCTGTCATTCTTTCCCACCACTATTTACAGGATACAGGTTGAATAAAGTAATAGCGAAATTATACTCTAAACCGAAAGCTTGAGAATAGACACACAGGTCTTTTTGATGGTTACTGCAAAAAGCATAATGCTTTAATTTATGTAAAAAAAAGGTATAATAACCCCACAAAATTGTCCGGTTTTGCAATTCCTTTACCGCTAACTGCGCCATGTGGAAAAAACATCCCTTAACTCGCTTCATTTTCGGCTTCAGCCTTGCGTTAATTTTGGGGCTTGGACTTGGGGTCGCATACATAATTGGCGAGGATTACTGGAGCGATGGCAGCAACCCACCGGTTGTAGTTGAAGGCAAAATTGCTAACAAAAGCCCCCGCTCATACCCTCGCAACAATAACGGCAGCTTTGACCTGATAGAGAGTAATACAGGCTCATTAATTTCGCACTTTGAACTGCGCTCAGAAATGATTCGGCAAATTCAAAACGGGCAAAATGTGTTAATTTCTATGTCTCCCCACATCCACCATATATATTCGCTCAATGTCGAGAACTTAGGAGAATTGGTACAAGATGAGTGGGTAGCAGGGGTGCTTTTTCAGGAATATCAGGCTCCCGCATTCTGGACAGTGGCATGCATTATTATATTAATAGTGTTTATTCTTATCTATGCACTGGTTAAGCTTGCAGATTGGTTGTTGCCGCCTTATCGTAAACGTGGAATAGTAGTGGCGCGGATTGAGCAAGCCGATTTCAACGCGGCAGGCTATGGCTTGCTGTTACGCAGTTTGCCCGCGCCAAAAGCCCGGAAAAATTTGCGCTTTGAATTAAATGAAAAGGATTTTCTGTCAACCGATGGGGTGGATTTTGTCGAAGTCTGCTACACGCCTCTATTCCAGTTTGTAAGAGAAGTAAAAATACTACGGCGAGATGATTTTGAGCTAGAGCAACTACTGGTGTTGGAGCAGGAACAGCGCAAGGCGATAAATTTGCGCTATATGCCGGGCTGGCAGCAAAAATTAGCCCTGCTATCTGATGGTATAATCGCTACAGCATTATTTTCTGGTGGTGCGCTTTGTTTATTCAACTCGATTCCAAGTTGGCTGGATTCTAATTTCAGCAACTACGGCGCTACTGCCGAGCGTTTTCTTTTGCCGGGTACAGCTATTTTTCTGTTTTGTATGGGCTTGCTTTTCAGCGTTAACTTTTTGCGTAAACTCAAAGACCTGAAAGCGCCCAAAAAGATTACAATAGGTCCGGTGTTGAGCAAGTGGCGCGTGAATGGCGGCACGAACGATACCCGCCGCCAGATTGTGGTAGCAGACGGTGGTCTGGAGTCAGGCAGCGACGGGGTGCGGAAATTTGAGATAAGCAATTTTCTATTTGATGAATTGCAAGTAGGCGATGTGGTAGAGATAGAGCATACGCCGCGCCTGCGCTTTATCGTGCGGTTGGAAGTAAAAGGACATCAGGAATTGCTACGAGAGGTCTAGCCCGATAAGCGGAATGAATCATTGAAAAGTTAGAACATTTTCTTGAAAACAGCTAAAGCATCTTGAACTATCAAAAAGCTACTTCCAAATCCCTGATACTAACTCCCGAAACCCGCAAACTGATAATGCTGGTAGGAAGCGCGTTGTTGTTGGGCGTGGCGGGCGGCTTTATGGCGGTGGCGCTACCCAACCCTCTTTTCGGCTTTGGCGCGGTAGCAGGGCTGGTAGTAGCTTATTTCATGCTTGGTCGCCCCATCTTTACCCTGATGGTAGGAATAAGCATAGCGTTGCTATTACCTTTTGCCGTTATCCCGGTAAAGCTTGGCATTACACTCACTCTATTAGAAGCAGCTCAACTGGCGCTATTCACGGTCTGGTTATTCCGCTTGGCGCTCCGCAGTGACGACGAGGATCAAAAGCTGGTTTCTTCACCCTTCGATTGGGCAGTATTACTGTTCTTGGGCGTATGCCTATTCGCTTTTATTCTCGGCTTTGGCTACGTGAACAGCACCGATGTGATGCACAATTTCTTCAAGTTGATGCTTTCCATCGTGAGTTTTTTCGCCATAATAAATATTGTGCGTACCCAAACGGTGCTGGATAAAGTGGTGAAATTGCTGGCATTGGCAGGTTCTGGGGCAGGTTATATCGGACTAGGGCTATATGTATTGCCGCAAACATTGCAAGAGCGGCTTTTACTGGCGTTGCAGACCATCGGCTACCCCACCAATCGGGTGTTGCGCTATGTGGAGGACGACCCCGCCAAAGGACAACGCGCCACCGGAACCAGCGTTGACCCGAATAGCTACGGCGGTTTGCTGGTACTGGTAATTGCACTACTTTTTGTACAACTGGTTTCGCCCAAACCCATTTTCAAACGTTGGGTGCTGGCATTGTTAATGCTTGGTCCTGCTGCTGCGCTGGTGCTGACCTATGGGCGTGGGGCGCAATTGGGTACGCTGGTAGTAGTCGCTTTCGTGGCAACGGTGAAGTACCGCAAAATCTGGTTATACGCTATCCCGGCAGCTATCGCTGGCTGGCTGGTGTTGCCGGGTAATATCAAAACGCGCTTCGCCGAGGGCTTTGCCCTGCAAGACCCTGCCACCTTGATGCGCCTTGCCGAATACCAAAACGCCCTTGAAATTATCCAACGTTACCCATGGTTTGGGGTAGGTTTTGGCAACGCCCCTTCGGTTGACCTCACGACAGGCGTTTCCATGATTTACCTGACCATCGCCCAACGCATGGGCTTGTTTGGTTTGGTTTCCTTCCTACTGGTAATAGTTTTATTTTTCGCTTTCTGCCTTAAAGGAATGGGGCGCTTACCTGACCCACGCCAGCAGGCATATTTGTTGGGCTTTGCGGGCGGCATTGTGGGAGCGTTGGCGGTTGGAGTGCTAGATCACTACTTTTTCAATATTGAATTCTCGCATATGGCGGCGCTCTTCTGGTTATTTATGGCGCTGGCAGTGGCACAGGTGAAGATTCAGGAAACTAAAGCTGACAAAAAATGAGCAACGAGAACGGGCTAATACAACAATATAAGAAAATCAAGGCACAATACCCCGACGCGATATTGTTATTTCGGTTGGGCGATTTCTACGAGACTTTCGAGCAGGATGCTATTACCGCTTCCGAAAAGTTAGGCTTGTATCTCACCAAACGAGGCTTCAACAAGAATGACAGCTTGCCGATGGCGGGTATTCCCTTTCACGCCCTAGAACCACATCTCAAAAAACTGGTGGATTTGGGCTATAAGGTCGCCATTTGCGAGCAAATGACTGAGCCAAAACCGGGTTCGTTGGTGCAGCGCGAGGTAATCCGCGTGGTAACGCCCGGCACGCTGGTAGAACCGCACTTGCTAGAACCGCGCCGCAACAATTTTATCGTGGCGCTGTGGCTGGAAGAGAAAAGCGCAGGGTTGGCTTATACCGACATAACCACCGGGGAGTTTCGCGCCACCGAATTTAATGAACAAAACCGGGCGGAATTGCTCAATGCGGTGCGGCAGGAGATTGTGCGCATCAACCCGGCTGAATTGGTCGCGCCACGCCGAAACGAACAACGCCGCATTCGCCCTGAAATGCTGTTCCAGACCGAAGCGGACGAAGATGACCCCTTGCTGCCTTATCGCGCCCTTACCACCGCTTGCGAAAAAACGATGCTCACCCAGTTTGAAAATTTTCGCTGGCAAGAAGATAATGCCCGTCACGCCCTGCTGGAACATTTTGAAGTAGCCTCGCTGGAGGGTTTTGGTTGCGCGAAGATGCCTTTGGTAATTCGGGCTTCAGGTGCACTGGTCGCCTATCTCAAGGAAACGCAAAAATCCATCGCGGCACGCCTCAATACACTGGTTACTTACAGCCTTAAGCAATTTATGGCGCTTGACCCACAAACCCGCCGCAACCTCGAACTGGAAGAGTCGACTCGCACAGGGCTGAAAAAAAACTCGCTTACCGCCGTACTGGATCGCACCCATACCGACATGGGAGCGCGTTTGTTACGCCGCTGGATTGGGCAACCACTGTTGGAAGTACCTCGCATTCAAGCGCGTCTCGATGCGGTAGAAGCCCTTTATCGCAACGCCACCTTGCGCGATGCTTTAATAGACCATCTCAAGAATATTCGCGATATAGAGCGCACTACGCAGCGTATATCGCAGGGCGTGGCTGTTCCCAAAGAGCTATTATCTTTTAAGGCTTCGCTGGAACGGGTAGAACCTCTCGCCGAACTGCTTAAAACCGCCCAACCAGAAGTGCAGAGCGCGTTAGCCTCTATTATCAAACGACTTGACCCTTGCACCGATGTAACCGGACGCATTACCGAAGCAGTAATTGACGACCCCGATTTGTTGGCGCAATTCGCAGGACGTGGCGCGGTAAACAAGGCGAAATATGTCATCCGCGAAGGCTACTCCGAAGAAATGGACTCCATCAAAATCGGAGTGCGGGAAGCAAAAGAGTGGGTTGCAAAGCTAGAAGAGCGGGAGCGCACCCGAACCGGAATCCCCAACCTGAAGGTAAGTTACAATCAGGTTTTTGGCTATTACATCGAGATTAGCAAATCTTATCTTTCGCTAGTGCCACCCGATTATATACGCAAGCAGACGATTGCCAACGGCGAACGCTTCTTCACCAGCGAATTGAAGGAGAAAGAGAGCCTAATTGTCACGGCGCAGGACAAAATAGATGCGCTGGAAACCCGCCTTTATAAGGAGTTGCTTGAGTTTACGGGTACATTTACCGCGCGACTGCTGGAAACCGCCTCGGCAGTGGCACATATTGATGCTTTTGTAGGGCTGGCAGAAGTAGCCGAACGCAATAACTTCGTGCGCCCACAAATCAATAACGGTTCGCTGATAAAAATTGTGGCGGGGCGACATCCGGTGGTAGAAGCGGCAAACCCCGATTCGGTCTTTGTACCCAACGATGTGACGCTCAACACCGAGCACGAGCAAGTTATTATAATCACCGGACCTAATATGGCGGGTAAAAGCACCTTTATGCGTCAGGTTGCATTAATTGTGTTGATAGCGCAAATTGGTTCTTTCGTGCCTGCCGATTCAGCAACTATCGGGTTGGTTGATCGAATCTTCACCCGCGTAGGGGCGCAGGACGACATTTCTGGCGGACAAAGCACCTTTATGGTAGAAATGACCGAAACCAGCTATATCTTGTCACACAGCACCCCCCGCAGCCTAATTCTGCTGGATGAGGTGGGGCGTGGAACTAGCACTTATGATGGATTGGCAATCGCCCACGCCGTAGTAGAATATATCCATAACAACCCCAAATGTGGCGCAAAAACCCTCTTTGCCACTCATTACCACGAATTAATCGAACTGGCGAATGTATTACCGCGAGTGGTTAATTACAATGTGGCTGTTACCGAGGAAGGGGGCAAGGTTTTATTTCTACGCAAGTTAATACCGGGAGGCGCAGATCGCAGTTATGGCATCCATGTGGCGCAACTGGCAGGCTTGCCGCGCAGCGTAATCCATCGCGCTGAAGAGTTGCTGGCACAATTGGAAGGGATAAACGAAAACGAAATGAAACGCGGACGCTCACGTAAAGCCGCCCGACAGCCCAATGGGTATGAAGAATCCACCCAAATGAGCTTATTTTCAGCCCCGATAATGCAAGTTGAAACTGAGAATCCACTACTGGCAGAATTGCGAGAATTGAATATAATGGAGTTATCGCCAATAGAGGCTATAAACAAACTTTATGAATTGCAACAAAAATCCCTGAAAAACGAATAAACTCTATTTAATATAGTTATTTGTCCTTTTGCTACCGTACACAATTAGAAATCCTCTAAAAGAAAAGGGATAAAGGCGACTGGTAAGGGTAAATGTTCATTCAAAAAATGCTCAAGCAGGTTCAAACCTAAATTGAACAGGCTCAAATCCAGTCGTTCGGTGCGATGAATGACCCGGTTCCAGCCTTCAGCTAAAGCTATCGTACCCAGATGTACAATCCAAAGATAAGCCAGACAAGCCGCTAACAATAACCTTTCTAGCCGTTTAGGGTCATCCAAATGGCTCTTGTCCAGCCGAAACCCTCGGCTCTTGCTATCGGAAAAGAAGGTTTCAATCCTAAACCTCTTTTTGTAGTACCGGATTGCTTCCTGGGCTAGAGCCAAATTACTCACCAGATAAAGTGGCTCACGGTAAGGCTTTTGCCAGACCGCTATGACCAGTACTGGTCCGTACTCGTGTTTGCTGAATGCTACGCCGCTCTGACTCACTACCTGACCAGGCTGAACCCCTAACTTACTGATGGCATAATGAGCTTGTTCATCCAACCAGACCTGGCTATTTTTAGCAGTACGACAGACATACTGCCAACCGTAATAATCTAACCGTCTTAACAAACGACAGCCATCGAATTCACCATCACCCAAAAAGACTACTTGGCTACCAGACGGAACCAACGAGTGAACTTGCTTTAACAATCTGATGTGCAAAGCTTGAGCTAAATGTCCCTTTTTAGCCTTAACCACCAACCAACCCAAAGGTAAAGCCCGCCCCTGATATACTACACTGATTACTAAGCCCATTCCACCAGCACCAACCTGACTGCCATCTATCACCAGTACCAGTGGACAATGACACAGGCTACTCAGCAATTGTTTGGCGAAAGGAGCATACACCACTTTTTGGTTAAAGTTATCATTTTTGAGCAATCGGCGCATTCGGATGATGCGGCTTTCCCGTTTAGTTTTATCTGGCACTTTGGCGGCGATATTAGGCAACGCACTATGCCGACTACCTACAATCCCACTGATCACCATCGCTAGAATTGTTAAATATTGTAATTCGCGCCCCTGCGCTTGTGGGTGGAGTTGCAACAATTGCTGTTTTATGGCACGATGTCGGCGAAGGTTGTCACTCATTTTGGTATCCTTTTGCTTTCTACTTTGGTCGGTAAGAAAACTACAGTTTACCACTCTGCCTCAACCTTCTCCTCCTTTTCCTCTCCTTTATATCTGTACGGTAGCAAATTTGTCCTTGATCGTTATGTTAATTGTTAGGTTTTCCTGTTAAAATAGAGTAGTTAATCAATAAAAAGGAACATAGTGGTATCTATTTTATGACAGAAAAAACCAACTCAAACGCAGAATCGGCAAATACCGCAATTGCCGATAAAGTACTAGTAGTTGACGATGAGTCCGATATAAGGGTTTTGGTTGAATATCATCTTAAACGCGCCGGATACAATGTACTGGTGGCAGAAGGTGGTAAACAAGCAATTGAGATTGCGCGCAAAGAAAACCCGGTGGTTGCCTTGTTGGATCGAATGATGCCAGAAATGGACGGGGTAGAAGTCTGTCGCCAGTTACGCCAGATTAATCCGAGCATGTTTATTATGATGCTCACTGCCTTGGACACGGAGGATCAGAAAATTCTCGGTCTAGAAGCGGGCGCAGACGATTATGTTACTAAACCCTTCAGTGGACGCGAACTGGTAGCACGTGTAAACGCAATGATGCGGCGCAACAAAATCCAGGCTGAAATAATCTCAGTACCTAAAGCCACCGAAGCTCCTTCTCAAACCGGGTTGATTATAGATTCAGAGCGAAGGCAGGTTTGGAAGAACGGGCAGGAACTGGATTTGACCAAATTGGAATTTGACCTACTAAAATACCTACATGATCATCCCGGATTGGTTTTCAGCCGCGACCAATTATTAGAGCAAATCTGGAATTATGATTACTTTGGCGATGGGCGCGTAGTAGATGTACACCTAGCGCGTCTGCGTAAAAAGCTAGAGGAAGACCCTTCCAACCCTCGCTATGTGCAGACTATTCGGGGAGTCGGCTATAAGTTTTCGAATAAACCTTAACCACTTTGCTTATCCTAGCAGTAATGGTAAAATTTCTCCCGTAACCAGTGAGGCTACGGGATTTTTTATTGATTGGATGTATAAATGCTACCGCAGGATTTTCAGGCAGATCTAGCCGAAATAGAAAATATAAATATTGCCACCGCTTCTATACCGCTTACCCAGACAAGCAAACCGCTGCCTGATTTGCTTGCGCTTGAGCGGGATGAATTGAAAAATGTTGTTTTGAGCTTCGGGCAACCTGCCTTTCGCGCTAACCAGATTTGGGACTGGCTATATCGGAAATTCGCCGCAGAGTACAGCGAGTTGGGCAACTTGCCTCGCCCTTTGTTGGAAAAATTGCAGGGAAATTATCGCCTTGCCCCGCTGGAAGTGATAGCTGAAAAAGTTGCGCATGACGGACAAACCCGTAAAGCTCTTTTCCGGCTATGGGACGGCGCGGAAATCGAAACGGTATTAATGCTTTACTCCGATCGCGCTACTGTATGCGTTTCAACGCAGGCTGGCTGCGCGATGGCTTGCTCTTTTTGTGCTACCGGCTTGATGGGTTTGAATCGTAACCTGACGGCGGGGGAAATCTTGCAACAGATCTTGCACTACGAGCGTTTCCTGATAAACACCGAAGATCAAAAATTGACTTTGGGGCATAAGCGGGTTTCCAACCTTGTGTTTATGGGAATGGGCGAACCGTTGGCAAATTACCTGAACCTCTGGAAAGCGATTCGACGCTTGCATGACCCGGATGGTATCAACCTGAGCGCCCGTAAAATGACCGTTTCCACGGTGGGTTTACCCCAAATGATAAAACGCTTCGGGCAAGAAGAACTGCCGGTGAATCTAGCTCTTTCGCTGCACGCCCCAAATGATACGCTACGCAGCCAGATGATGCCTATCAGTCGCCGTTATCCCATCGCCGAGCTAATCGAGGCTTGCCGGGATTATATCGCCAATACCAATCGCCGCCTCAGTTTTGAATATACACTGGTAGAAGAGGTTAATGATACGGTGGCTTGTGCGCGAGAACTGGGCAAACTCATCAAAGGAATGTTATGCCACGTAAACCTGATTCCGATGAATCCCGTTCCCGGTAGTAGCCAGCGCGGTTCTGATATAAATCGAGTTAAGGTTTTCCAAGCAGAATTGACTCGTTATGGTATTCCTAACTCGGTGCGGGTGGAGATGGGACGCGATATTCAGGCGGCTTGCGGACAGCTAAAGGTAGCGCAAGACGGTAAACACAGCCGTTTGAGTCAATAACCCACAAGGTACTTTCAGAAAATATAAGCAATGGGCAAACTGATTTATTTTGACGCATTTTCCGGTGTAAGCGGTGACATGACACTCGGCGCATTGCTGCATGCCGGAATGCCGCTTGATTACCTCAAAGCTGAACTGGCAAAACTCGGTGTAGCTAATTACCATCTTGAAATGAATCGAGTCGAGCAGCATGGCATCAGCGGGATAAAGCTAGATGTAATTTTAGAGCAACCGGAACTGGAAACGCAGCGCCATCTCCGCGAGATACTCGCTATTATCGAAAACAGCGCATTGATTGATAGAGTCAAGGATAGAGCCTCTCGCATTTTCCGGGCGTTGGCAGAAGCCGAAGCGCAGGTTCATGGAGTACCGCTTGAACAGGTGCATTTTCACGAGGTCGGGGCAGTAGATGCTATCGTGGATATTGTAGGGACGTGCCTAGGCTTCGAATATTTCGAAATAGAGCATTTTTATTGCAGCGCATTACCGCTGGGTAGCGGCTTTGTAAATACGGCGCACGGAATTCTGCCTGTGCCTGCCCCTGCCACCCTGCAATTGCTGGCAAACGCCGGGGCTATTTTGTCGCCCCAAGTAACCCTATCCAATGGTAGCCAATACCCTGCCCGCAGCGAAATGGTAACGCCTACAGGAGCGGCAATTGTAACAACCTTGTGCCGCTTCACCCAACCCGCTATGCAACTGGAAAAAATCGGCTATGGCTTCGGGAGTCGCGAATTTGATTGGCTAAATGCGCTGCGCCTGTGGCTAGGAGAACCTCTGCCAGAAACTGAGACTCATAAAACAATACAGTTAACACAGGAATCGCTTACTAGCGACCCTTTTGAACATGACGAAATTTGCGGACTAGAAACCAATCTTGACGATATGAGCGCGGAAGGCTTGGGTTATCTGATGGATAAATTGCTGGCAGAAGGCGCACTAGATGTTTACTTCAGCCCTATCCAGATGAAAAAAAACCGCCCCGGTGTAATGCTAGGCGTGCTGGCAAATACCAGCGATGAAGCGCGTATTGCCGAGCTTATCTTGAAAGAAACCAGCGCCTTTGGCGTGCGAGTAAGCCAATATCGCCGTTACAAAGCCGGGCGCAATTTCCGAGAAGTGGAAGTGGCAGGCTCAAAAGTACGGCTCAAGCTCAAGTTTCTCAACGGCATAGCGGTAGAAGCCGTGCCGGAATACGAAGATGTAGCGGCAATCGCACGCCGCACCAAGAGACCATTCCGTGAAATTTATGAAGCAGCAAAAAACACAGCCGAAATAAAAAATCCCCCTCCGGCATAGCAGGGGGAAACTCCGGTACTAGCCATAAATTAACCGCGATTTTAGTCTTTTTTATTAAGTTGAGCGGCAGATTCCACCTTACCATCACGTTTGAGCAACTTCTTGAGGCTATTCGTAAAGCGCATCCGGTTATCTTTTTCCTTGAAAATATGGTATATCCCCGGCGCAACTGAAACTAAAATAATCAAGAAAATAATTGGCAACAGGAATTTATCTATATCCGGTATCACCTGACCCAAGAAATAGCCAGCGAGAGTGATACAAACTGCAAATACGAAAGCGCCCACCACATTGTAAGCTAGAAATGTGGCATAGCGCATTTTGCCCATGCCCGCTACAATCGGCGCGAAGGTGCGCACAATCGGCACGAAACGCGCCAGCAGAACTGTTTTGCCACCGTATTTATCGTAAAATTTTTGAGCGCGAATAATATGATCCTTATGGAAGAAAAATGAATCTTCCTTGTTAAATAACTTCGGACCAAACTTGCTGCCTGTCCAGTAACCTACACTATCGCCCAAAACAGCGGCAATAAAACATAGGGGAACCAGTAACCAGATATCAAACCAACCCTGAGAAGCAAAAAACCCGGCAGTAAAGAGCAAACTGTCACCCGGAAAGAAAAAGCCGAACAGCAAACCCGACTCGGCGAAAACAATCAGCACTATGCCGAACAAGCCTAGGGTTTTGATAAGATAAACAGGATCGAGGAAGAAGCCGCCTTCTTTGGCAACAACGTCTGTTGCTGCAATTACATCATAGTCAAGAAAAATTGTCAGTTCCAAATCCCGCAAACTCCTTCTCGGTTATATTTATTAAATTTTCCCACAAAAAACCGTTCACCATCCCTTGTAGTCGATGGTTAAGCTTAACAACAAAGCTCTCGACAGGTGAGCGGCAAAAAGGATATGTCAAATTTCAATGAAAGCGGAGGCTTATTCCTTGCCTTTGCCGCCTACAACCGAAGCAGCAAGGCGTTCTTGCTTGCGCTTTTTCAGCGAATTGTACACAAACCAAACTACTAGAAGTAGAATTACAGCAATGATGGGGTAATCTAACCAGCCGATTGAGTTGCGAACCGACTCAAATTGTGCCCCCAACACAAACCCTACCCAAGCTAAAGCCAGCGACCAAATAAATGAACCTATAAAGGTTAAAGGTAAAAATATGGCAAGATGCGTGCGTACCACACCGGCAGGCAAACTTACAAATGTGCGTACCACCGGTAGCAAACGAGAAATAAAAGTGGCAAGGGCGCCCCAACGATCGAGCCATCGTTCGGCAATTTCCAGATGCCCAACGTTAATCAGCACATACTTGCCGTATTTAACTACCAGAGGTCTGCCGCCAAAGAGTCCGATATAGTAGCCGATTATAGAGCCGATTGTGCAGCCTACACCACCGATTACACCAGCCCAGACCAGTTGCAGCCACACGGGAGTATCACCGGCAATATTGGTCACCAGCAACCACCCTGCCAGCGGCATAATAATTTCGCTGGGTAGCGGAATCATCATGCTTTCAATTGCCATCATCGCTATTACGCCCCACCAGCCAACACTATGGTAAAAAGTTGTCAGGAAGTCGATCAGCCAGTTTTCAAGACCCTTTAACACAATTAATCCTCCGATAAATAGTAAAAAAACCACTATTTCCAAAATAGTGGTAAAGCGGGGTTTTGTCAATAAAAAATTATTACAGTCAGGTTAAAAACTATTCTCTAGTCCAACGCCAATACAAGACTACCGGGATTAATGCCAGAATTGAGGCAACCAGCAAACCCACATTTGAGATAGTACGGAAAATCCAAAGCGCTACCCACATATTACTATCTCCGGTTAGGTTCGGATACAAGTAAATATTCGCGACATAGTGCGGTATGGAGAAAGTCAAAATCAACAACCAACCCGCAATGCGAGTAAGTCCTTCTACCGGGGGTTTTTGGATAATTTCTAACAATTCTCCCAGAATACGAGCAAACCAGAAGAGCGCCAGAGCCAATATAATAAAGCCTATATCCAGCAGTAAAGCCTGGAGTTGTTGTTGCTGGAATAACTCTATAACATTGCCGAATACGGTCATCGCCTATGCCTCCCTTTACTCAGCCGCCAGTATATCTTTGGCAATATTGCGAAATACATTGATAACCGCAGCACAGGCTATACCGGAGATGAATAACGAGGTAAAACCAATCCAGCGATCTTGATCGTTTAAACTGCCTCTGGAAATGAAAGCTAGAATTGTAACAACGTTATAAACCATAATTCCGATTGGGGCTAGCAACAACAACTGCCAGTAGGTGCGTTGTTGAGCCAAAGTCTCAAAGCGGCGGGCAATTACCGCTATCATCACGAATACCAGAAAAAGTATCAAACCGCCAACGATAGTAATAACATTGGTAGCTTCATTCAGCAAGAAATTATATTTTTCACGAGGTTGTGGCACTGCGCCGCCCGGCGAAACCGATTCGTGAATGGTAAAGATACCCGGTTTATTTACATCGCGCGCGCCGGTCGGTGGAGTTCTCCCTAGACTTTTGGGATTATCACCCCCAATAGAAGAAAGCGAAAGATTTACCGAACCGGAAACGCCAATTTTATTCAATAAGCTTTGCGAAGGGTTACCCCACCCGACTTGATCAAGCAACTGACCTCCCTGCAACAAAGTAATGGCATCATCTTTGGGGTCAAGATCACCCAGAACACTTGAACCATCAAAGGGTACAGCTTTAGAAGAGGGAAAGGCGGCTTTGAAGTTCGAAACGCTTGATACCACCAATAGGTAAGCGCCGCCCGGAACTGGTTTTCCTTGTCCTACCTCTAGTAAGTCTGATTTTGTGGGGATTAGCGCGGTTGCCTTTTGTTTACTCAAATCCAGCGAGCCTTTAGCAGTTCTAAGGGTCAAGCCGGTGAGGTCTAGGCTATTTTCTCCATCCTTACCTGAAGCATTCGCGAGAATTTCCACCCATTGCAAGCCGCCTGCCGCAGAACCGGAATATACTTCATTCAACAAAAAACCGGTCGTATTCCCGCTGGGCGTTAGTTCGCCACATGCAGCTAACCCCATCACCAGAACCATCAACATAGCAATGATGTAAGGTAACCGCTTTTTATGTTTCATATACATCTGCCTCGTCAACCCTCTAATCAAAAGCCACCGTAGAGATTTATAACAGCTATTACCTGATGTTGAAAAGCTTATTAACACGGTCGCGCATTTGATCTGCCAGCATATCAGATTTTTTTGGACCTACCAGCAAGCGTGAAAGTTTTTGAAAGTTAACCACCACCTCATAAGCCTGATCCGGCGTTATATCGGTTTCGATATAAATATGCGCACGCTGGTAGGATTGATCTATCAGGTTTTTAGCGGTAGTGCCAAGCACACCAATAGCTAGTTCGCTTAACTCTGCATAAAGGATATATTTGACATTGCGCTGCTGTTTCTCCACCAGACCAAGTTGCAGCAGATGCACAATTACTTTCTCGGTATTATGCAGGCTGATATTACCTTTGCGGGAAATAGTGGCAATATCATCTTGACCATTGATAAGGGTAAGTAACTTCCACTCTTCAGGGCGCAGGTTTATGCTACCACCATTCACGGTTTGAGGGTTATCAGCAAGGCGTGGCACAATGTCATCACTGGGCAATACTTCCCGAATGAGTTTGACCTCATCAGAGCGATTGATGCCCTGCATCATAATCATCTCGCTGCTACTATGGATTTCTTCGCGAGGAGCAGGCTCACCGGTAATAAATGTGAATTCGCCGTCGTCAATTGAGAAAAAAGAAAGAAGGGCTTCCATGGTAGGCAAATTATCGAGTTCGGCGAACACTACGTTCCCGCCTCTAAAATAAATACGACCCACCGTGGGTTGCCCGCGATAGGCGGCTTTAATTTCAGCGGCACCTGTCTGCTTAGTCAGGCTTACCATCTGAATAATGTCTGTTACTGGAAATTCGCGTAGCGAACCTTCCAGAGCCATGCTGTTTCCTTCACGTTAGCTGTAGATTGTGTCCGGAGGATTAGGGCAACCAAACTATACAAGTTTGTTATGGCTGCTATCTTTAATCCCTGTTCTTAATTATAACTTACTAATAACCAGTTTACTGATTGACTTAAGAGTATCAAAAACTCCATCGCCCTTGCTGGCAATCGCCTCAAAGCGCGGGACTTTTATGGAAGAATTTAGATAATGATCCAAGATTTCAACCGGTACGGCGTTGGGCATATCGCGCTTATTATATTGCAATACCAGTGGAAATTCTAGAAACTTCTTACCCTGCGCTTGAATATTTCGGGCTAATTCCTGTAAGCTTTGAATATTCTCGCGTAACTTGTTTTGCTGACTGTCTGCTACAAAAACTACCCCATCCGCCCCGTTCAACACCGCCACGCGAGTTCGCTCATACAGCACCTGACCCGGGACAGTATATAAGTGGAAGCGGGTTTGGAATCCGTGAACCTGACCCAAATCTAGCGGAAGAAAGTCAAAAAACAAGGTGCGCTCGGTTTCGGTAGCAATCGAAAGCAAATCACCTTTGGCATGACCGGGTACCGCAGAATGGATATACTTTAAATTTGTAGTTTTGCCGCATAAGCCGGGTCCGTAATAAACAATTTTGCAGTGTATTTCGCGAGCCGCAACATTTATCAGAGCCATTTTTTATTCACCGCAAGTATAAATTAGTCCTTAAAGAGTAGATCAATTGTATCTTCCACGCTGGTGCGGAAACTGGTGCTAATTACAGCATCTTTTGCGCGGCTCTCAACCTTTACTCTTTCCAAAACAGCCCCAAGCTCATCAGTGGCACGTTTGCTTAACACTTTTACCAAACCTATATGGGTGCGCTTATCAAACATAACTACCAGCATCCATTGTTCCTGAATCAGTTCGGTAAAAATATTCTCACGAACGCCCTGCTGGAATAATACCCTAAAGTCTTTTTCTTTTAATAAACGCGCTACTTCCCGGCTGCTGGCAAATGTACCTGCTAACAACGCGCCTAACGCCGTTATATCTTGGCGATCGGTATCACCTTGAGAAGCGATAACTTGCCCGCTCTTGTCGAGCAACATCGAATAGTTCGCTCCAGTTTCAGCCACAAGACGCTCAAGGCATTCCTCAATATTGGAGGTTTCAGTCTGAGAAACTATTATGCTAGTTAGTTGAGGATCCATAATTTCTCCTGTCAATTCCCGTTATGCCAGGCGGGAGTTGTGCTACAGCTTGCGGCAATTTTAGGACCAAACTATCCTAATAGGCTTGTCAGGTTGGTAATAGCTGAATAATACTATAAGGATAATTTAAGGCGTGCTTTACCAAGGCGTAAAAAAGCACCCGGAGCTTCAGAGTTGATTATACAATATAGTATTTGTAAAACCAATAGTCAATTAATTTATTCACCTAGGGCATCGATTAATAATTGACGGTATTTTTTACCTAAATATCGTATCTTGCCAATGCTATTGGGATCGCTAGAGACCACCAGCATCATAGTTTCTTCAGTCAAAGGCTCTAGCACTATTGCACCGCCCGAATACTCCAGTACAGTCTGTTTGGCATCGCCACGTTCCGTTTCATGACCGAGCGCCACACTCATTTGTAAACCGGTAGTAGCGATGGCACAGATGGAATCGACATCCAAATTACCCTTGCTAAAGCTGTCCAACTGCATGCCATCCAAGCTGACTATTGCCGCCATCTCTACGTCTTTTACCGCTTTAAACTTGTTTAACACGTCGCGTAACGCCGCCATCCGTCAGCCTCCCTTTAATCAAGTATTCAGTCCTTAACTTAGCAGGATTTATAAGATTTCTAGATATTTATAATATAATTATGTCAAATTATCACCTAATATGCAAGACCCGACAATAACCCTTTTCAAGTAAAATTTGACAAGGATTCTTAATAGGCAATGCCTATTTCAGGGTTGGGAAAACAACAGGCGGGTGCAGATAAAAGGCGATTCCCAGAATGGCATATGCCGCCAGCAATTGTACGCCTTCAAACCAGTTACTTTCGTTATCCTGTGTAACCAGATTCATAATTACCACCGAGACTACAATCGCGATCAACTCAAACTCTCCGAAATAAAGATCAAGTTGGCTATTGCCGCCCATAAAAAAGCCTACAAACACCAGTACCGGAGCTACAAAAAGAGCAATCTGCGCCGCGCTACCGATTGAGATACTTAACGCCAGCGTCATCTTATTCTTCATCGCTACTGTAACGGCAGTAAGGTGTTCGGCAGCATTACCGATAATCGCCACCAGAATTACCCCCACAAATAGCTCTGTCCAGCCTAGTTCTTTGGTTAGTGGCTCTATACTCCCCACCAGCGTTTCGGATACCAACCCAATAATGACGGTAGCTAACACCAGTGTAATCAACGAACGGCGCACACCCCACGCTGAACCATGTATAACCTCATCGGCTTTAGCTAGCTCATTTTCATATTCCTGCAAACCCTCCGGCAATTCTTCATCGGCAGTTTCTTTGCTGTGAGTACGTAAGGTAAAGAAAAGTTGCGCAGCATAGGATACGAGTAAAATAACCGACACCAGCAAGCTTAGGTTTTCAACCAGTGAAGGCAGATTAGCAGTTTGCCCCGAAGTGGCTACAAATACTGAAGGCACGATTAGCGCAATACAGGCTAGGGTCATTTGGCTAGCCGAAGAACTGGCAATATAGCGGTTAAAGCGTTGGCTTTTGTAACCTAGTCCCCCTAAAAACATCGACAAGCCTAATACAAATAGTATGTTACCGATGATTGAACCTGTAATCGAAGCCTTTACAACCTCCGGTATGCCCTTTGAAAGCGCAATAATGGAAATAATTAATTCCACCGCGTTTCCAAAAGTAGCATTGAGTAAACCACCCAGAGTTGCGCCTATTTTGGAGGCAATTGATTCGGTAGCCTCTCCCAGTAGCTTGGCAAGTGGCACGATTGCCAAAGCAGAGATGAAGAAAGTGGCGAAAGGGGACAAGTCGGCAAAGCGTGCTACAAAAGCGAGTGGTACAAATACATAAAATACTATCAAAATTTTGTCGAAAAGCGAGGCGCGCCGAAGTTCTCCAAAGGCACGACCAACAAATCCTGCTGCCATTTGCACTCCTGTCTGCTAAAGGGGTGGTATCTGTTCTTTATCTAATAAAAACTTCACGGCGCGATCCAATTGTGGGTCGCGTCCGGCAGTAATGTCATCCTGAGTCTGATTTACAACGATATTAGGTTGCAAGCCCTGCTTAGAAATATCAATTTTAGCAGGAGTGTACCATTTTTCAAATGTAATACGGGCAGTTGAACCATCAAAGAGCGGCACTACATATTGTGCTACACCTTTGCCATAAGTGCGTTGTCCGATTAGGGGAGCGCGGTTTCGGTCACGCAGCGCACCGGCAGTAATCTCGCTGGCGCTGGCAGAATCCTTGTTGACCAACACCGTCAGCGGGATATCATACAATGCCAAACCACTTTTATTTTCGGCTACATTTTCGGTACGAAATTTTTCATTCTCGGAAGGGATATCGGCATAGTATGCCACACCACCATTCATAAAACGTGCTAACAAATCTTTAGCAGTATCTACTAACCCGCCCCCATTGTTGCGCAAGTCCAACACCAAGCCGATAGCGCCAGCGTCGGTAAGACGTTTCACCTTCTGGTCAAATTCCTTAACAGTATTAGAGCCAAACACTGAAACATTGATATAACCGATTTTATCCGGCAGTAATTTTACAGTAACAGAGGGACGGATAAACGAATCGCGGATAATTTCAATATCCAGTTCACGATTATTTTCAGAAGGGCGGCGTAAAGTAACCGTTACTTTTGAACCTTTATCGCCTCGCAGCAAAGTTGATAACTGTGTTAGGTCTTTGTTGGAGTCACCTGTCTGCGTTAACTCTTGTCCAGCCACTTTAAGGAAAATATCGCCTTCCTTTAAGCCCGCTTTCTCGGCAGGAGTACCCTCAAATACCTCTTTTATTGTAATTGATTTATCTTGGTTATATTGGGTAATAATACCGACCCCGACTTGTTGCCCCGATAGGTTTTGGCTCAGTTCGGCGCTACGTTCGGGTGGCACGAATTGGGTAAAGGGATCACCTAACGAATTAGCTACCGCTTGAGCCGCCGCATAGGTCATATCCTTATGCTTGATTTTATCACGCTCGTAATAATAACGGTCAATTAGCGTAAAAGTCTGGCTTAAATTCAGCCATTGGCGATGGGCATCGGTAGGGATATTACTAGCGCTTAGGATTGGTTTTTGAATCAGGTTCAAAAACCCGTCATCGAAAGGGGTGTTCTGCATAAAAATAGTAAAAATAATCCCCAGAAAAAAGGCGACTACAAACAGAAATACCCCGCTAACCATTATTTGTAATTTTAGAAGGCGAGGTAACGATTTATAATCCAGTTTGGACGGCGGAAGAATCCGGGGTTCGGATTCTTTTAAATCTTCAGATTTTGCATCTTCTTGCATTTGATTAATCGATTCCCCTAAATATAGGTCAAATTAGAGAATATAGTGCGGTATAGTAATGATAAAGAAGCAAAGTCAGCTAGTCAAACTGCTCTAGCCAGTTCAATTTGAAGCGAGTTGATAGGCATGATAAAATTTAACATTATTCGGCACCATTCTACAATCAATGCGGATGCTGAGAAAGGGAAATGCTATGACCCAGCAGAATGAAGTACAACACAAAATCAGAGTATTAATCGCAAAACCCGGTTTAGATGGGCATGATCGGGGTGCGAAGGTAGTAACACGCGGCTTACGAGATGCCGGTATGGAAGTAATCTATACCGGGTTGCACCAGACCCCAGAAATGATACTAGAAGCAGCGCTCCAAGAAGATGTTGATGCCATTGGATTGAGTATTCTCAGCGGCGCTCATACTGTCCTGTTTCCGCGCGTCATGAAGTTGCTAGCTGAAAATAATATGGAAGATGTACTGGTGTTCGCCGGAGGCATCATTCCACCGGAAGAAGTGGAAGAAATCAAAAAGCTGGGCATACAAGCTGTTTTTGGTCCCGGCACTACCATTGAAGAAACCGCCAACTTCATACGCCAGAACGTGCGCCCAACGGCAAGCGCGGCTACCGGGAGTGAAAAAAGCTAAATGTCTTCAAGTTCGATCCCGCAACCTACTCCAGCAATTCTGGGATTAGTAGAACGTGGTAAGGGAGGTGATCGGCGCGCCCTTGCCCGCGCCATCACCATCGTGGAGAACCGTACTACCGAAGCCTCCATGCTTCTTAAACAACTTTACCCGCTAACCGGGCGCGCCCATATCATCGGAATTACCGGCGCACCCGGTGCAGGTAAAAGCACCTTGACCAATCAGCTAATCAAGGAATTCCGAAAGCGCAACTACTCGGTGGGAGTGATAGCGATAGACCCTACCAGCACCCTAACCGGAGGCGCAGTATTGGGCGATCGCATTCGCATGCTCGAAAATTACAACGATAAGGAAGTATTTATTCGTAGCATGGCAACACGCGGGCAATTGGGCGGATTGGCTTCTGCCACCAGCGATGTGGTGCGAGCGATGGACGCTTTCGGCAAAGAAATCATCATCCTTGAAACTGTCGGTGTCGGGCAAGATGAAGTTGATATTGCCAAAGCAGCGCACACCACAATATTGGTAGAAGTACCGGGCATGGGCGATGATATTCAGGCAATCAAGGCTGGTGTGCTGGAAATTGCCGACCTGATTGTAATTAATAAAGCTGATCGCGAGGGGGTCGAACGCTTGCAATTGCACCTACGTGCAATGATGAGTCTCGCTCCCAAAAAGCGCAACTGGGAAATACCTGTTCTTAAAACCATAGCGGCGGAAGGTTCTGGTATTTGCGAACTGGTAGATCAAGCGGAAGCCCATCTAGCTTATTTGAAAACCAGCGGTGAATACGGCAAGCGCGAAAAACTTCGCCTGCGTGATGAGATGATCGCACGTATAAGCGAGGAAATATTGACGCGGTTGCTAAAATCCGAAAATGCGCCCGGTGGTCTGAACGAGTTGCTTGAACGGATTGAGCAGCACGAATTGGATCTGTACGAAGCAGCTATAAAATTACTCGATGGAGCGCTCCAGTAGCGGTAAAATTAAATGCGCCTCCTGCATATCTCTGACATACATTTTGGCATCGAAACCTATTCGAGGGTAGACCCGCAAACGGGCTACCCTACGCGCCTACTCGATTTCATGTACGCCTTTGACCGTGCCATCGAAGCGGCAATGGAAATGGGCGTGGATGCAGTTTTGTTCACGGGCGATGCCTATAAAAGTCGCGACCCCAACCCTACCGTGCAACGCGAATTTGCCAAACGAATTCAGCGTCTTGCCTCAAACGGAATTCCGGTTTATCTCTTGACCGGAAACCATGACTTGCCAAGCATGAGCAATCGCGCCCATGCTATTGAAATTTTTCAGACCTTGTATGTGCCCAATGTGTATGTTGCGCGCGAAATCGGGCTGACCGTTATCCAAACCAAAAGTGGACCACTTCAGGTAGTAGCACTCCCATGGGTTACCCGCGCCGGATTAATTGCCAGAGAAGAATATCGCGGCAAAAGTATGGATGAGCTAAATGAATTAATGACCGTAAAGATTACCAACGCCTTAAACGCCTTTATCACCAAGCTCGATCCACAAATACCGGCAGTGCTGGCAGCACATGCCACCATCGCCGGGTCAGTTTGGAGTAGCGAGCGTTCTATAATGTTAGGTCAAGATTTGGTAATCCAGAAAAGTATGCTTAGCGCCGCTCGCTTTGATTACGTAGCGGTTGGGCATATCCACAAGCACCAGCATTTTGAAGTGGATGGTGTTTCGATTGTTTATCCCGGCAGTATCGAACGAATAGATTTTGGAGAAGAAAAAGAAGATAAAGGCTTCGTAATTGTGGATATTAATGATCCGGGCGGTGGGCTTGCCTCACGCAACACGGTTTGGTCATTCAATGCCGACCACCGGACGCGCCCTTTTCACACGCTGGAACTGGATATAAAGCAGGTTGAAAGTGATGGGCTGGTAAATCCCACTACCGCGATTATACAAGCGCTACAGCGCGAAGCTATTCGTTGGGAAAACGGCTTGAACGAGGCAATCGTTCGAGTTAAAATCAAATTGCGACCGGAACAGGAAGGGCAAGTGCGCGAAGATGAAATAAGGCGCGTCTTGCATGAAATGAAAGTTTACCTAGTTGCTGCTATCAGTCGTGAAGTAGATAAACCACGCAGGACTCGCCTCGCCGGATTGGAAGTAGAAGAATTAACGCCACTTCAACTGCTTGAAAAATACCTACAAAGCAAGCAGGTTGACTCGCGCCGCATCGAAATTTTGCTCAAACACGCCCGCGATATTATCAACCCCATGGGTTCCCAATAAATTTTTCCGACTAAAGTATTGCCATTCTATATTGTTTACCTTATAATTACGCTACATAACTAATTTTATGTAAATAATGGGACACAATTAAATTTGCAGGGATAACTCCAATGGCGGGCGAACGAGTTAAACTCGATGAAATTATTAATCAGGCTAAGCAACTCATGGAGAATGGGGAGCCTGATAAGGCAGTTTTGTTATGCCAGCATGTTTTCCGTTATTACCCTCGTTGTCTTGAAGCTACACGCGAACTAGGTGAAGCTTATACCGAGAAACGTCTATTAGACGAAGCGGATAAACTGTTCACCTACGTTCTAGCAGCAGACCCACATGACGTGCTTGGCTATGTAGATAGAGGTTTTATCGCGTATGAACGAGGCGATATCGACAACGCCATCGTTTATTATGAGCGTGCGCTAGAGCTTGACCCCAATATAGAACAATTGCGGGTGGAGCTACTACGCCTATACCGCGAACATCAAGGCATGGATCGTCCGCGCTTGCGACTTACCAAAGCCGGGTTGGCTCATCAGCGTATCCGCGATGGTTTTTTCAGCCAAGCGATTGACGAGTTTCTCTCAATCCTTCGCGAAACCCCCAACCGCCTAGATATTCAAACCGGGTTGGCAGAAGCCTATTGGCGCAATCGCGATTACTACCGAGCAGAGCAACTTTGCCGCGAACTGCTGGAAGAACAACCCTACCTGATCAAATGCAACCTGATTTTGTGGCATATTTATGGAGTGCGCCGTCGCGAGGAAAGAGCCGCCACTTATCTGGAAAAAGCGCAAGCGCTTGACCCGTTGTATCTAGTAGCTGAACGCCTCTTTGAAGACCCTGCCGCTTCGGATGGAGCCTTAAATTATCTGGGAATGTTAGGGGCTGCGCAATTGCCACCGCCAGACTGGTCAAAACTCGAAGCCGAAAAAGAAAATCAGCCTCTTTTACCTGCATGGGTTACCGCCGATACTGCAACCGACCTACAACTTGGCTTGAAAGGCGTAAACCCCGATGAAGAGGAAAAAAGCACCCTTAAAGAGCTTTCCGGGGAAAATGACTGGTTTGAGCGTTTGCTAGCCGAGAGCGAAGCAGTTGTAGAGCAGGAAAATAAAGCACAGGAAGAAGCTGAAGCAATCGCCGAGCTTGAAAAAATCAGGCGAGGTGATGAAGATAGTTCCTTCGATAGTTTCTTTGATGATATAGATATACCGCATGCTGCAACCCTTGCCCCTTCGCAAACCTCTGTTGCGCCGAAAGTACCTGACGAAGAACTTGTGGGGCTACAACCTTTTAGTTTCGATTCCGAGCAAGAAGAGCAGGAAGATTTAGAAGTAACAGATTTTGGGGCTTCAGCTTATCCAGCAGGCGTAAATATCCCTATTGCTGAATCGGGCAATCAAGAGGAAGTTAGTACTTCTAACGAATTATTTGACCTGTTTGATGAAGAAGATTTTACCCCAGCGCCAAATCTGGCTGCAAATCTGGCAACATCTAACGAATCTTTCCAAGAACAGCCAGATTTAGGGTTTGATTTTGAGCTTGATGATGAACTGAGCAATTTTGAGCAACCAGCTGCAACCAACCCTGACCAACAAGAGACTCCATATGATAATTCATACCTTGAGAATCTATTTGTAGAGCAGCAGATACAAGCAACGGTTAATGAAAAAGAAGAAGTAGTTGAAGTTATTGCTGAAGAATGGGCTGTTCCGGCTGAAACTGATACTCCCGGTAAAATTCAGGAGCATGCCTTCCATCTGCGTGATGAGCGTGGTCCAGAACCTGCCTATGCCGCCAATGAACTAGCCGAAAGTACAATTATTCCACCCACCGGCGTGTTGGAAGAGGAAGTATTACAAACCGAAAATAGTGTAGCTTCCTCAGCTAGCAAGGAGATTGAGGAAATGCCTATCAAAAAAGGCAAACCGGAAGAAGAAATCGATTTATTTGATTGGGAACGAGAAGAACTTCCGGATTATCTACGACCTTTTGCAATGAATGAAGAAGAAGCCGAAAAGTTTGGCGCGCAACAAGAAAACCCTCCGATTGTTGATGTGTCTACCTCACCTGCCCGCGTGCGCCCTCGCGATGATACGCTTGGCGGTGGTGACCTTCCCGATTGGCTAAACCCCGGCGCAAATCGCCAGAGTACAACCGCCCGTCCAAATATGATGGATTTAGGCAGTAGTATGCCTCCTAGCGATCTTCCCAATTGGGTAGATAGCACTATGGAAGGTCAAGTAAATCCTAGTGCTTCATTCAATCCACCCGCCGGTGATTTTGGGTTGGATGAACTACAGCCATTCTCGCTCGAAGAATCGGGAGTTTTTGGTGGTCCGGTTATGCAAACGCCACCACCACCACCGACAGCGCCACAAGCGCCACTACCGACCTTTAATAACCAACCGTTGCAGGCATTTACCCCGAATGATATGGATTTTGACAAGCCTGCCGCCTCGATTTCACCTTTTAATGATGATGATCTTATCCCATTCTCTTTTGAAGATATTACCGGGCAACCGCCAACTCCCGGATTTGGAGCCCAAGCAAATGCGCCCACCAAACCACCGGTTCAACCTACCTCGGTGCAGCCACCTACAGCTTTCACCCCACCTTCCGGTTTTGGGGATATGGAGGATTTGATACCTTTCAATCCTTTTGAAGAAGCGGTCGAAAAAATCCAGAAGCCGCAAGCGCAGGTTCCACCACCGATTCAATTCAACCAACCCCCGGCGACCAGTCCTTTTGGAGCGCCACGCGGTTTCACTCCACCAATGTCACCTTTTGAAAGTGGAGAGAATCTGGATGACCTAGAACCATTCACCTTTGAGGAAGAATTACCCAACTCCCAAGCGGGTAGCCCTCCCGGAGCATTAAAATCGCAAGGCTTCCAAGATATGAGCGGAATGAAACTGAATGATTTATCATCCGCCGCTTCTCTGGACAACTCCCCAACCGGAATACCCGGTTTTGGCGGGCTTTCCTCTAACCCACAGCACCAACGCCCATTCACTGATGAGTCATCTTTAGATGACTTGGAAGGATTGGAGCTTGAACCATTCTCGCTAGAAGGATTCGAATCAATACCCGGTTTGGGTAAAGGTAAATCAGCCTTGCGTCCCGAATTGAACGATTATCAACCCGAACCTTTTATGCCTTCTACTACACGTCGTCCGCGTGAACCTGAACCGGAAGTAGAACCCGGACAAGAACGACCGTTGCGCCGCTTTAGTTGGCTGGAAAATCGCAAGAGAAAATCCTCAGAATTAGAATCTGAAGCCGAAGAAGCGAAGGCAAGCGGTTCGATGTTCGAACGAATGGCAGCCCGCCGTCGCCAACTTGAAGAGCAAGGGCAGATTCCGACTGAATCGGTTAAGCAGGAAGAACCTGTAGCGCAAGAGTTCGATATTTTCCCATCATTTGAAGAAGTCGAGCGAATGGCAGCAACGGGCGAAACAGAGGAAACGGCATTAGCTGAGCAAAGTGGTATCGCTGAAAGCTTCACAACTGCGGCTAATCAAGCCAATCCATTTGGAGAAGAAGCGATTCCAGTTTTTAAACCAGAGCTTGAAGCCGAAATGCAAACCGCCTTTACCGAAGGTGTTGCCGAAACACAGGTTGAGCAAGAGGCTTTTGATCTCGGAGAGTTGCATTTCGATAATTTTGACCTAAATGAATTTGCGCCTGCTACCTTTAAAACGCAAGAACTGCCCAAAGAAGCCGTGCCGTTCAGCTTTAAACCAGACGAACCTCTTACTGAAGAGGTTGCTCCGGTAGCTGAAGAAGAATTGTTCCCGCTTAGTTTCGATGAGGAAACAAAACCATTCGAGCCGATTGCCGCTGAACCTTTTGATAGTAAAGCGGAAAGCGATTTTAGTTTTGCTCCATTCCTTACAGCCGAAGAAGCGCCCACCTTCTATGTTGAGCCAGAGCCAGCCGAACCGTTCAACTTTGATAGCCTGTTTACTGAAACTGTTGAAAAGGTGCAAGAACCAGCAGCCGAAGAAATTCCCGCTTTTGAACCAGTCGAACCGTTCAGCTTTGATAATCTGTTTGCTGAACCTGAAGCAAAATCGCAAGAACCAGCAGCCGAAGAAATTCCCGCTTCCTATGCTGAATCAGAGCCAGCCGAACCATTCAACTTTGATAGCCTGTTTACTGAACCTGCTGAAAAGGTGCAAGAATCGGCAATTGAAGAAACGCCCACCTTCTACGTAGAACCAGAGCCAGCCGAACCGTTTAGCTTTGATAATCTGTTTGCTGAACCTGAAGTAAAAGCACAAGAACCAAAGGCTGAAGAAATTCCCGCTTCCTATAGTGAACCAGAGCCAACCGAGCAGTTTAGCTTTGATAATCTGTTTGCTGAACCTGAAGTAAAAGCGCAGGAACAGAAGCCCGCCGAGTTAGACTTATTGGGTGACTTTTTCAATGAACCGGAGTTTTTGCAACAACATACCGATGAGGGGTTGGCGATGTTCCATCCTGAACCGGAAAAGCCACAAACTGCCGGTAATTTAATGTCGTTTGATGAAGCTTCTAAAGTCTTTGGTATCACAATACCAGAGCAAGTACCTACCGCAAATCTTGAGGAAGAACTGCCTGACTTCGATTTCGGATTGGCGAGGCAACCCGAGGCTGAGAACATTCTAACTGACTTCACACCTGAGCATAGTGAGTCGCCAGTGGAAGAATCTTATGCAGAAGCCTTACCGCATCTTCCAGAAACAGAGCATGCGGCGGTTGAAGAATACAAGCCATTGCATGAGCCAGCAACACTGGCAGAAACTCAGCCTATACCTGTAGAAATACAGGAAACGCAAGAGGCTGCTACTCCGGTTGAGCCTGAAACGCTACAGGTGAAGGAAACTGAATTAATTGCCGCAGAACCGGCACCCGTAGCAGATTTATCAGATTACCTGAAGCGTCTACAGAACAACCCGCGTGATTTTTCTGCCAATTTTGAGCTTGGTATCGCTTATATGCAGCAAAAAGAGTACAAACAAGCTCTCGAATATTACGCTACTTCAATAAAGCTGGCAGATAAAAGCGCCCTCGACAATATAGTGGCTAAGTTGCAAGAAATGTCGTCCCAATCCACTGAATTGCCACGTTACCATCGTGTTCTAGGTGATGCATATATGAAGCAAGGACATTATCACTGGGCACTGAGCGAATATAGCAAAGCTATAGGTCCAAAAAAATAAAGCTTACGTCGGCAACACTTACATAAAATGCTGTCGCCGAGAAACGCGGCGGTAAGGAGAGGCAATGGCTAAGTATTTTGAGGAATTGGTTAAACTTGACGGAGTTATTGGCGGTCTCCTTGTTGGAAAAGATGGTTTGGTAGTTCAGAGCCTCATGATAGAAGAAGAAGACGCTGAAATTTTAGGTGCGATGGCAGCCAGCACCTTCGATACAGTAGCACGTACCACTGAAAGGCTGGGTATTGGCAAGCTAAATGATGCAATCGTAGGCGCGGCAGAAGGCTCATTGCAAATGCGCGAAGCAGGAGATTTGGTATTGGTCGTCATTTGCCAACCCCCCTACAATGTAGGCGAAGTGCGACTGGCGATGGCAAAAGCCGCACGCAGAGCGCGAGACGATTTTCAGGAATAGCGTGTTTGCCCTTTTGCCAAAAAAGTATTATCCTTATATAGCTTTTGTAAAATAGTTGAAGTAGCCCAAACGCGGAGCCAAGTTCCGCTTTTGGGCTGTTTTATGGCTTGAGTTTTGCAATATAAGGAGAATTAAACAAGTGAGCCTCGAACGAACCCTGATTATTGTTAAACCTGATGGTGTACAGCGCGGCTTGACCGGTGAAATTATCAAACGCTTCGAGCAACGCGGCTTAAAATTTGTCGGTATGAAGTTGATGCACATTTCAACTGAACTTGCCAATAAACACTACGGAATCCATCAGGGTAAGCCCTTCTTCGAGGGGTTGGTAAAATACATTACCAGCAGCCCGGTAGTGGTAGCAGTCCTCGAAGGCAAAAAAGCGATTGAAGTCGTCCGCAACACTATGGGTTCCACCAACCCGGTATCTGCCCCTCTAGGTACAATTCGTGGTGATTTGGCAGTAGAAATTGGGCGCAACCTAGTACATGGTTCTGACTCCCCGGAGAACGCTGCGATAGAAATCAATCTTTTCTTCAAACCCGAAGAATTGGTAAGCTACGAGCGCGACACCGATAAATGGATCATGGAGTAAAACGCAACTTTTCCACAAAGTTGTAATGAGCGCAGGTACGTCCGATAGAATCGGGCGTGCCTGTGCTAAATCAGCGCATACAAGCAGCGATTCGCCAGAAGTGGCGATTTTTTATTTCTCCAGAAAAACGGTGACTTCCTGTCGATTGTGGAACAGATGCTTTGCTTGGACGAGGCGGAAACTTTGGCGCAACAGGGTTAGCGATTGGCGCATGTGCAATACCGGGTCAAGTTCGGGCGAAGCGAAAGGCAGTTTGAGAGTTGCCAGTCCATGACCTCTAGGCGGTAATAGGTTGGCAAATTGCCCCATAAGCTCGGCAGTAACGCGCGCATCTACGCGCATATCGCTTAAAATTATGTCAAAGCGTCGTCGCTGCTTTTGCGCCAAACGCAGGTAATCGGCAGCATGCCCTCGAAAATGGCGTAGGTTTGTATAGGAGTTCAGACGTGGGTCTAATTCTGCCGGGTCAACCGCTACTACCTGTAACCCGTTTTTGAGCAAAAGGCGCGTCCAACCACCCGGCGCAGCTCCAAGGTCAAGCGCACTACCCGACTCCGGCAGTTTTAGCCCGAAAATATCCATAGCTTCCAGCAATTTAAACTCGGCGCGGCTGATTTGTTGCGACTCACGGGCGAAACGGCGCATCCCACCTGCCCAATCGCTCAAGTTCTGGCTTACCTTTGAAATCCCAACATAAGCAGTAGCTTCGTAAACCGCCACCGAAACCACTACGTCGGGCGTTTTGATATTCTCAACCGCTCCAAATTTGGTTATTATGCTTTGGGATATGTCCTCTTTAATGGCGTAAGCGGTTAAAACATGCTGCGGGTCTTCGCCTAAAAAGCGCGCCTGTACCGAAAAGGAAACTCCCTGAGATAGTAAACGGGCGGTAGCGGGCAACTCTACCAAAACTTGGGTAAGGGCAGCTAATTCTTCCCGCTCGCGCATTTTATGAATCAGCCAAACAGGGCAGATATGTCTTAAGAATACCGGCTCAAGCTTTTGCAAGCGCGTAGAGAGGGTTTCAAAGTCCATAGGACCGGATACCAGTGAAACACCGTCGCCAAGTAGCTTTTCAACTGTAAGGGCAGGATCGGCTTCACACAGTTCTTCAAGGGCAGTACTGATAAAATCAGGAGACGCAGTTAAGATAGTTTGTGACATCGATTATATGCCAAAATCTTCACCGGTTATACGCCGGTAAAGCCATTCAAGTTCTTCTTCACTATAGAATTGAACCACCAATTTACCCCCTCGCTTGCTGCGGGTTAATTCGACCTGCATGCTAAGCGCATCTCGGAATTTTTGCTCAAGAGAACTGGTTTCAAGCTCGGAAATGCGTTGTTTCTGGCGCATTTCAGGCTCAGCCTCATCGTTATAGGCACGGGCAGCGTGGGCTGTATTCATCCGACGAGCTGTTTCCTCGGTTTGGCGCACGCTCATAGCTTTCTCGATAATCAGGTTCATTAAGCGCAACCTGTCGCGATTATCTTTTGCCATTAGCAAGGCACGGGCATGACCTTCGGTGAACAGATTATCACTCAATGCATCAAGAATCTCTTTAGGCAAATCTAGCAAGCGTAGCGAATTGGTAACAGCCGTGCGACTTTTACCAACTTTCTCCGACACCTGTTCTTGAGTGAGACGAAATTCATCTACTAGTTGGCGGTAGGCGTATGCCTCTTCAAGTGGGTTCAAGTCGGCACGCTGGATATTCTCAACTATTGCCAGTTCCAGCATCTGTAACGGGGTTGTTTCTTTGACTACAACCGGAATAGTGGTAAGCCCAATCAGTTTTGCAGCCTGCCAGCGACGCTCTCCGGCAATCAACAGGTAACGGGCGCGATATTCTTTCTTAACCCCGTCAGCAACTGTTGCAGGCTCTTCCCCATGATTGTTTGGGTCGTAATCGGGGTTATAACTTACCACCGGAGGTTGCACCAAACCATGAACCCGAATTGAATTTGCCAGTTCTTCCAACACATCCGGATCAATTTTTTTACGGGGCTGGTATGGGTTAGGCGCAATACTAGTAATCGGTACAGTTAATAGACCGATTTTGCGAACTTCCGACAATTTGCTCAAGGCAGTTTCAGGTGGAGTGTCAGAAATCGGAGCAGCACTAAGGGACTCCTCGTTTTCATCGTCGAGGGATGGTTTTGTTTCTTCCACCTCACGAGCAGGAATTGCCCCCGGTATCAGTGCATTCAGACCGCGACCCAGACCGCCTCTTGCCTTAGCCATCTCTTGCCCCTCTACTTAATGCGTGCTACCATCTCGCGTGTCAGAATTTTGTACGCCTGTGCCCCTCGACTATTCGGGTCATATTCGAAAATAGACTGCCCGAAACTGGGAGCTTCACTCAAGCGCACACTACGTGGTACAACCGTATTGAATATTTGCTCCGGAAAATACTTTTTGACTTCTTCAACCACTTGCAACGCTAGGTTGGTACGCCCATCATACATCGTCATAATGATGCCAAAAATGGTCAGCCGAGGGTTGAGCGCGGCTGTTACCAGATCAATTGTATTCTTTAGCTGTGTCAAGCCTTCCAACGCCAGATATTCGCACTGGATCGGAATGATTACACCATCAGCAGCAGTCAGCGCATTCACAGTTATTTGACCTAGCGAAGGCGGGCAATCGATCAGGATATAGTCAAAGCGAGAACGTACAGGCTCCAACGCCATTTTCAAACGAAAGGCACGCTCATCATCGGTCAAACTGGTAAGCTCTACCTCTGCGCCCGCCAATTCTACCGAAGCGGGTAACAGTTCCAGCCTTTCCCTACCAGAAGCCAGTATTGCTTGAGTAGCGGTACTTTCGCCCACCAGCACCTCGTAAAGCGATACTTCCAACTCGCGCTTGTTAATACCAAGACTACCGGTAGCATTCCCCTGTGGGTCACTATCTACCAGCAATATACGGTAGCCTTCGGCAGCCAAACCCGCACTAAGACTTACGGCGGTAGTGGTTTTACCCACACCACCTTTCTGATTCGCAATTGCGATAATTTTGCTCTTCAAAACCTGAAGCTTCTTTATAAATTAAATTATCCTATTAAAGTAGGTTAATTTTAACAGCTTTAAGCCTAAGCCGCAATCTGCTTTCCATAATGTGGATAAATGGGGATATTTTGTGGAAAACGAGAGTCAATTGTGGATAAATAGCTTTATTAGTAAAAGATTAAGGCTGGGCTAAGAATTTTATTTATACTCAGTCCAGCCTTACTCGATTTAATTAGTTTGCTGCGAAGCGAGTGAGCGGAAGCGACGGTAGAATTTCCTGCCGAAGTAGAAGCCCAGTACTAGCAAAGGCACAAGCCAAATGCCATATACCGCGAGGGTTACGGTTACGGTTGCCAGTCCCTGCAAACCACGCAGAGAACCTTCCCACGCATCCGACAAGATTAAGCCGAAGTCCCAGTTATTGCCCACTTTCAATGTAGAGGGTGCGCCTTTAGGCGAAATATTGAGAGTTACCAGCGAATAATCGCTCTTTTTCTGCAAATAGTTCATTCTGCCTTGCCGACGCTCGATTTCGCCGCGAACGTTGGTTAATTCGCGTTGAACCGTCAGCGTTTCATTCACGTTAGTAGCCTTTTTCAGCAAGTCTAACAACTGAGCTTCGGTTGCTTTAAGGTTACGCATTTGCGAGTCCAAATCAACATATTCTTCGGTGACATCCTGGCTGGTAGTATTTTCGCTATCCACTTTATAAGCCAGAGCGCGTAGGCGGGTCATTGTTTCATCAAACGCGCCGGATGGAATCTGCAACACCAAAGTGGCATATGTTTGTTCATTGCGGACAGTAGTATTGCTACTAAATATCGTACCTTGTTGCTGCGCCACCAGCGCCCGAATATCAGCCAGCGTCTTTTCCATATTTTCTACGGTCACATTTAAGGTAGCATTGCGGATTATCATCTTGTCCGTGCTTGTCCCTATATTATAGCTGCCAGAACTTGTAGAGGTTGAGCCGCTAGCATAATCCTGTGCGGGCGCTTTAGCGGCAGAACCGGCGGCAGCAGCGGTGGGTTGCGGCGCATAGCCAATTCCGCTCGAAACCTCATCAAAAACATTTCCTACTCTGGGGCTTGCCATTATACCTATTGCCACTGAACCAACCAGCAGCACAAGCAGCGCGATTGAGCCGAAAAGAAACAGACGACGATGTGAAGAAAAAAAGCTTGAGGATTTCATTTGATTACTCCTGCGTTTACTAATTTGTTGCGAACTCTTCATACCAACACTATCAGTAGGTTTCTACTTAATAAAACGCAGGCTATACAAAAAAATTACGCGAATTACGCCAATTTTCAAAAAATCGGAGAATTTGAATACCGGATAAACTGTTTAAACGTAGCAGAAAACACCGGGGAGGAAACAGCCGGTAAATTGATAAGATGCTAGCAGAAAGTTATTTTGAGCCTTTTTCCTGATTCTCGGAAGGTTGGGGCGTTTCGCCTTCAAGTTCTTGCGCCAGCGCATTCAATTCGGCAGCGCGCTGCTTGAGTTGGCGAAGAGTATCGGGGCGCGAGCGTTGTTCGTATTCATTCCGTAAATCCAGAATCAATTGGGCAAGACGGGCAATTTGCCGCACCTTTACCACAGGGCTATCAGATTTTATAGGTTCGCTATATGCCATTTTTTCTCCAAGATATAATACAATGTTCAGAATAAGCTGAATTCAAATAATCAAAACAATTAACTGCAAAGCTTCTCCAAATTCGCTTTCCTACTACTGCCTAATCCTTGACCAATTTTTCAAATTCTTGCTCAGATAGAATTTTGATTCCGAGCGCCTGAGCTTTTGCGAGTTTACTTCCAGAATCCTCACCCGCAACCACATAGGTTGTATTTTTGCTGACCGAACTGCCCACGGTAGCGCCTTTGCGCTTGAGCAACTCCTCAGCCGATTGCCGAGTATAGTTTAGCAATTTTCCGGTCAAAACAAAGGTCATACCGGAAAAGGGTTTGCTGCTTTTCTCATCGCTATCTTCCGGGTCGCTAGTACGCACCCCGAAAGCTAGCAATTTATCCACCAACGCAACGTTGCGAGCATTGGCAAAAAAATCAACGATACTCTGTGCCGCAACCTTACCCATCCCTTTTATCTCGGCAATTTCATCTATGGTAGCAGCCCTTAGACGCGCAAGGCTCTTAAAGTGCTGTGCCAGCATTTCAGCCGCTTTCTGCCCGATACCCTCAATTCCCAAAGCTGCCAGCAGTTGCGAGAGCGGGCGTTGTTTGCTTTCCTCAATTTGTGCCAACAACTTATCGGCAAGTCTTTCGCCAAAACGCTCAAGGGAGGTCAACTGTTCTTTTTTAAGGCTGTAAATATCGGCAAAGTCGCGGATAAAGCCTTCATCATAGAAACGGTTGGTTATTTTTACGCCCAACCCTTCCATACCCATCGTCTGGGTAAAATGATTAATCCAGTCACGGATGCGGTCAGGGCAATCAAACGAGTTGTTGGTACAATATAAAACCGCGTATTCAGGGTCACGGCGGGTTGGGAAGCCACAACTGGGGCAATTTTTGGGCATCTCGAAGTCGGTTTCATTGCCTGTGCGCCGCTCATCGAGAACCTTCACAATGTTGGGAATCACATCTCCGGCGCGCTTAACCAATACCGTATCGCCGATTTTCAAATGCAAGCGGCGAATCTCATCCTCATTAAAGAGGGTAGCGTTTTGTACAGTAGTACCGCCGATTTGCACCGGCTCAAGTACTGCTTTTGGGGTGATACTACCCGTGCGCCGTACCGATATGGTAATAGCTTTCAAAACGGTAGTAGCTTCTCGCGCCGGAAATTTATAAGCGGTAGCCCAACGCGGGTCGCGCCCTACATAGCCCAACAATTCCTGAGTCTTGAAATCGTTAAGCTTAATCACTGCGCCGTCAATCTCAAAATCGAGCGAGTCGCGGCGTGCCAGCCAATCTCTGACGCAGTTTTCCACTTCTTCAAGAGTTCGGCATAGCTTAATATCTTTGGCGGTGCGAAAGCCAAGTTCCCGAAAATATTCGAGCGCTTGAGTCTGGGTTTGAATTTCCAAGCCATCTTCTATATAACCGAGGTTATATAGAAAGATACTAAGCGGTCGCGAAGCTGAAATGGCAGGGTCTTTTTGGCGTAAAGAACCGGCAGCGCTGTTGCGAGGGTTGGCAAAAAGCTTCTCCCCCTTTTCTGCCAATTCACGATTCAGTGTTTCAAAATCTTTTATAGCCAGATAAACCTCGCCCCTAACTTCAATGCGGCGGGGAACAGGCTTACCCTCTAATTGACGCAACTTGAGCGGCACGCTCTTAATGGTCTTGATATTCAGTGTAATATCTTCGCCAATAGTGCCATCACCCCGCGTTGCGCCACGCACCAACACGCCATCCTCATAGGTAAGCGCAACCGAAAGTCCGTCAATTTTAGGTTCTACTACATATTCAAAGTCAACCTTGCCGGGAAAGAATTTGCGAGCGGCAGTATCCCAACGCACCAAATCTTCCATGCTAAACACATTACTCAAGCTCAACATGGGGTAAGGGTGGCGCACTTTAGCAAAATCGGTCTGAGCGGTAGAAACGCCCACCCGGCGAGTAGGCGAATCATCTGAAATCAGTTCGGGGTGAGATTCCTCTATTTGCTTTAGTTCGCGATATAAAGCGTCATATTCGACATCGCTAATAATTGGGTCATCTAGTATGTAGTAACGGTAATTGTGATATTCAAGCCGATGTATTAGCTCAGCGACCCGCCGCGATAACGCATCTTCATTTTCTGGAGTATGGTTCATCTTTCGTTGCCGTAAAATTAGGGCGCATCACAGCGCCCTTAACCATTTTCTATTTCTTTGAAAATATCTGCAAATTTCTAGCGATTGGCGAGGTGCATCGGCATAATTACGTGGGTGTAATCCTCTTTGCCTACCGGTTTGATAACGCCCGGATTACTAGGAGATTGGAGTTCGATGGCAACCTGCGCGGTGTTTATCGCTCCTAGAACATCGGTTAAATATTTGGCGTTAAAAGCGATCTGGGCGGGCTGTCCCTCTACCGTCGCTTCAAGCTCGTTGCGGTTATCGCCCACTTCAGCCGCATTAGCCGTCAGCATAACGCTACCGGGAGTTATATCCTCGCCCGGAGTAACCGCCATCCGAATTATATTGCCGCCGCTATCCCGCGCAAACAAGCTGGATACCTTAACGGCTTTGAGCAAATCGGCGGTACTAATCAAGGTGCGGGTATCAAACCGTTTGGGGATGATATGCTGGAAATTGGGGAAACTCCCTTCAATCAAGCTGCTGGTAAAATCAATCCCTTGCGCTTTGAACAAAGCCTGACTCCTATTGGCAGTAACGCTGATTTCGATCGGCGAATCATCGTCACTAACAATACGGGAAAGCTCTAACATAGCGCGAGCAGGCAGAATTATACTGAAATTATTGCTTACCGAAGATAGCAAAGAAGCTTCTTTAACCGCAAGTCTGAAACTATCCGCTGCCGCCATAGTGACTTTATCACCGTTAAAACTGGCATAAAGTCCGGTCAATACCGGGCGAGTTTCATCGGTGCTGGCAGCAAAAGCCACCTGACTCACAGCCTCCCGGAAAACATTAGAAGCGATTTCGGCGCTATTGCCGGGATTGGTTACATTTGGTAGGGTTGGGAAATCTTCGGCGGGAATACCCTTTATATTGGCTTCATAACGAGCGCTACGTACATTGAGCGAAAGGGTTTGTTCATCAAGGCTCATATGTACTTGTTCATTGCCGAGGCTGGAAACAAAATCAGAAAGAAGGCGCGCCGGTATAGTGATTTCGCCCGGTTCATCCACACGCGCCGACACCCAGTAGGTTATACTGATTTCAAGATTAGTCGCAGCCAACTTTAACCGCCCGCCATCATCGGTAGTTTCGGTAGCAATCAGAATATGATTTAAAACCGGTAATGTAGTCTTGGTGGAAACGGCACGCCCGACTACCGACAAGCCCTTGCTGAGTTGTTCTTGCAGGCAACTAACCTTCATACTTGGTTTGCTCCTTTTCGACCTAGTTTTCAGAGTATTACGGTATTTTAGAAGATATATTTGGGCTAAATTATAACACAATCCCAGCAAATGAAAATATTTTTCCACAGTTTGTGGAAATATCTGGACAAAAAATTTATTTCAGCCGATTGCAACGCGCTAACGAATAAGCTAAACTTGGAATGCGCCAAAACAAGCGCGAGGGTAGCATAATTGGGAAAAAATGTCTCTGAATTCGATAAATTGCTAAACGAAGGGTATCGTCTATTAGACGAAGCGACGGTTTCGCTTACACCGCAACAGGCAATCCTACACTGCGGGGAAGCTTTGGCAATATTCAAAAAGACACTGGAAATCGCTACCGAAGAGAAAGAACCCTTGCAAGTAGCGCGAAAGGCTTTAGCCGATGCTTACAGCCAACGTGGTCATCAGCAGCGCTATATACATAATTACAAAGAAGCAGTGGCAGATTTGACTCAGGCAATCCGCCTTAATCCCACGCTGGCAGAGGATTATTATTATCGCGCCATGAGTCATCTGAAAAGTGACGACCCTGCCTCCGCCCGCAACGACCTGACTCAGTATTTACGCTATGGAAAAATAGAATATCTGCGCGAAGCTGCTCAGAAATACCTGACTGAGCTTGCGCCACGCGGTGATAATTTGGCATACGCAGCGCATTTGGCAAAAGAAGGGGCGCGGCTATCATCCGAAGCAACCAGCCTGTTAAACCCACCAGAAGGAATACAACCAGACTCGGCAAGCGCGGTACGTCTGTACAATCAAGCGCTTACTACGTTCCGCAAAGCGCTTGAGCTTTCCCCTAAAGATTTTCTGGCACGAATAGGTTTGCTGGCTGCTTTGAAAGATCAAGCTGAAGCATATCTCGCTATGCAAGAGTACGACCTTACTATCCAGAACTTGAGTGAAGCTTTGAAGCTAAAACCCGACCTACCTCTATTGTTCCAACGAGGCGAGGTTTATAAATTGGCAGGACATCGCGAGCATGCGAGCGCCGATTTCATAGAGTTTCTTCAAACTTCTATCAATAGTGAGTTGAAACAGAGCGCTGAGAAATATTTGTTAGAGCTTCAGCAAATGAAAAGTGGAGCAGAATGAGCGAGTTTCCCACATTAGCAATTGTAATAGTCAGCTATGATTCGGCAGCGGATTTGCCTGAGTGTCTAAAAACGCTGCTAGAGAATTGTGAGGCGTACCCCGCTCAAACTCAAGTGGCAGTGGTTGAAAATGGCGATAAAGCCGCACAACAGCGTACTCATAATACGATAAAGCCCTTCCTAAAAAGTAATCTGAAATGGCTTCCAGCCCCTGAAAATCTGGGCTATGGTGGTGGCGCTAACTATGGCTGGGAACATCTGGAAGGAGAGCTATATATAGTTCTCAATCCTGATATGAGTTTTCCGGTAGGTTGGTTGCAAAAGTTTGTCGCACCTTTCGACAAAAATCCCGAAATTGGCATAGCAGGTTGCAAATTGCTAACAAGAGATGGCAAAATCCAGCACGCGGGCGGGTTAATTATACATGGAAGCCTTTTGGGTATCCATTTCGGATACCGCGAAGAGGATGACGGGCGCTGGGATGAAAGCGTGGCGGTAGATTTTGTAACCGGCGCAGCGTTAGCAGTACGGCGAGAAATAGTGCAAGCGTTGGGTGGTTTTGATCCTGCTTTTCATCCTGGCTATTTCGAGGATGTCGATTTGTGCCTCCGAGCGCGCAAATTGGGTTGGAAAATCTGGTATGAAGCAAGTGCAGTTGCTTGGCATTACGAGGGTACAAGTTTCGGGCGCAAAAGCAGTTATTATGAATTATTGCACCGCAATCGACTACACCTTGCGCGAAAACACCTTGACACACATCAATTCTTCACCGAGTTTATAGCGTCGGAAAGCAAACGCATTGCCATAACCCCTCCCAGTCTAGACTTATCTGCCAGCATTAAGATATATCAAGCGCTTGCTCATTCTTGGCAAGTAAAAGATAATAAGGATGAAATTATTGTGGATGATCAAAATCCGGTATTAGAAAGGCTACCATCCCGCCTGAGCGATGTAAAAAAAGGTTGGCTGGTCGAGGAAAAATCTTTCAGTAGCCGCCTACCTTTTGTGGCGAAGTTTCGTGAACGTTTTAATAATATCTCGACTCGCTGGTATGTTAAACCCATCCTGCAACAACAAGTAGATTATAACGCAACAGTAGCACGCGCTATCGAAGACTTGGGACAGGTGGTTTTAGCACATGAAACGACGCAAAACATTGCTTTAGCCGCAATAGCAGAACGTTTTACAGGGGTAGAAGAGCGTTTAAACCGGATTGAGGAAATGTTAGCAAAACTTGTGAACGAGAAAAAATCATGAATGAACCTGTTGTGATAGCGGGTGGCTTTCTAACCGAACCCGGCGATTACCTTTCTTGGATTAAAGCGCTGAATAAGCCTCCCTATTCCCGAAAAGTCTATGTTTCAACGGTAGGAAGAATCAGGTGGGCAATTACCCGTGATGATAGTTTTCAGCCCCAAATACTTGATCTGGAAAGAGTTATAAAACTAGCCCTCCAGCGTACCGGAGCAGAAAAAGTTTGGCTGGTTGGACACAGCGCAGGAGGACGCATCGCGCGCCTATGGATGGGCGAAAGACCCTACGGGGGGCTAAAGTGTAACGGACATCGGTTTGTACGCGGGTTGATTTCTTTAGGCTCACCTTATACCACCAAAGAACCGTGGGCAACTAAAAGCGCCGCCTATGCCAACAAATATTATCCCGGCGCATACTACCCCGATATCACTTACGTATCGGCTATTGGCAAAAGTGTATTCGCACGTCGCAACGGTTCTCCGGCAGAGCGTTTCGCCTATCAATCTTACAAATTACAGTGGCCTGATAACCCTAACCAATGGGGTGACGGTTTTATAACGGTGGATGGCGCTTATATGCCCGGCGCAGAAAATCATGTGCTGGATGGAATATACCATTACGGGTTATTTGGGCGCATAGATTATTCTCACCCATCGGCTGCCAAAATCTGGGCAAAGCATCTTGAGCAGGAAGCTTAATACTCGTCGCAGATCAACATGCAAATGTTACAGACTATTACCCCCCATGGGACACCCATGCGGAAAATTTCGTATTTATCATGGTCGGAAACTCCCGTGCAAAGGCGGCATCTGGAGTTAGGAATTACCCCTACATGTGTTACTTTCCCGGCAACCGTCTCTATTTCAATCCCGCACATGCATTGCACATCTTCTTGTTCGCTTTTAGCGCATGGCTCAATACCATCTACTGCATGACCCATTTATATCTCCTTTAACTCTTTTGACCGTAAATAACTATTGCTAACGAATCGTTCAAATGTAAATTGCTGCTCTGAATCACTCGATTTAAAGCTGTATCGGTTTGCAACAGCACTTGCGCAGCCGTAAAGGCAATAATTACCTGCTTGTTATCTTTTGCAAAACTTAAAGTTTGAAATGTTTGTCCGGGCGCAACTTCTTTGGGTTGGGCAGGCGAAGGAAGTTCTTTCCAAGCACGCCTGTTCACAAAAGCATTCCGGTAAAAATCAGCGGTCTTTTCAAAGCTGTCGCCCAGAATATATACCTCTGCGGTAGGGTTTCGCCAACTCGCCGACTCGTTCCACTGTTGAGCCAAAGTAAGTTGTTGGATGACGCTAAGCGGAATTCTGGTGGAACTAGGCGGAAAGGGCAAATCCTCCTTTACGCCGACGAAAAAAGCAGCATAGGCACAAAAGAGCATACCAAGTAACATACTAAGCGGCAATATTAATCTGGTATAACGTTTCATTGTATTTATAGCTTAGCATAAAATTTCTTCCATAAATTTTTGCAGGAAAATTTTTAGTAATAAAAAACTGCTTCGGGTATTTATGAAAGCCCAAAGCAGTTCAATCGAAATTTACAGAACGTCGTCTTCAGTAGTCGGTTCTTCCTTAGCTTCTACCTTGCGTTCAATCGGTTCTGCCGCACGGGTGGCGGGGCGCTTGAATACAAAATAGCTGTTCTCAGAAACACCCAACGGGCTGACACCAGATAACTCCCAACCTTCTGCCCCTAACTCGTCTAGGAACTTGCGAACGAAGGTGCTCCGGCGCTCACCTCTGCCGATTAATAGTTGCTCGCCTTCTGCGCTGATTTGACCTTTGAAGTTAACGTAAGCTACCTTATATTCCCAGCGTTGCCCGGTGTAGGGCGTGCTTGTGTGCTTGCGTGCCTTAGGTGGAGTGTCCCCCTCCCCTTCCTCTTCTTCTTCGATTTCAACTTGTTCAGGACGAGGCATAGTGCTGTTCATTGAACTTTCAATCTTACCAAGCCAGTTTTGCCCTTCTCGAACAAATTGCCCGAACATATCTTGCCAGTTGGGAGGTAAATTAAATCTGTCGCTCATGTTAATGTCCTTTCCGAAACCGACGCGGCTGTCAGCTTCGTATATATATAAAACACCGCTACCGGATACCGTTTTTTACCGCCTCACGGCCTTATAACTCCGGTCTGCCTTTTGATTCTATCACCGAACCTATCCGATATGCCAGTACTACACTGTTAGAGTTGCGTATGAACTCACTTTGATTCATTCGTGTCTTTATCGACGCGAGTAATGATTGACAAAGCTATACCCCTTTGCTATGATTTTGATGAAATAAGTTTTTGCAATGGGCTTTTCTCAATCTCTGATAAACCATAAATTTGTATAATCTGTATAAAGAGTCAATTATTTACCGCAACAAACGGTAGCGAGCGAATCTTGAAGCATGCTGCAACTTCCACCTACTTTGCCCCAATTTTTTGCACTAGTGTTTCTGGCTGCCATAGCTGCATTTCTAGGTGAGTTAATTGCAGGCGCAGCGCCCGACTTCGGTTTTTTTGGAGCAATAATACTGGCAGTTTTTGGCGTTGTTATTTTAATCGAGTTGCCTTTACCGCAATTCGATTTTGAGCCTACAATAGAGGATATACCGATAGTAAGGGGCGTTTTAGGTGGGATTTTTCTGGTAGCAGGATTTGGGTTCTATCGCAAACGTCGAAGCCGTTAGAAAAATGCCTGTGAAGCAAACCAGCATAATTGGAATACTTTATGTGTTGCTGAGTCTAAGCGGCTCTTTACTGCTTGTTCGTTTTATTTTCAAGCTCTTCGCTGTTTCACAAAACATCATATACAACTTGTCAGAGCCGTTAGTAGCGCCTTTCAAAGCTATTTTGAAACCGTCAGACCTAGTTGTAGGCGCAACGTTCGAATCTTATACGCTCTTAACGTTTTTCATTTTATTAGTGGTGGGTGGGATAATAGCCGGAATTGTAAGCTATATTAGCCATAAAAACTCCGACTATTCTGTTGAAGTATAACCTCGTGTCAAGAAGATCAAAATCCTTCGCGTATCCTCATTATTACTTTTCTGAAGCTATGCAGTTAGTATTTTTGGGAGGCTAGGCAAGCCATGCACAAAAATGAGTTCATCAAACAATTAGCCCGTGAAACTTCTCTACCTCAAAAACAGGTTAATCAGGTCGTCAAATCTACGATTGAACTGATTGCCCGCAGCCTACGCAATGGAGACAAAGTGGTGCTGACAGGCTTTGGCACTTTTGAGGTGCGGACTAGGCGCGAACGCAAGGGGGTAAACCCTCAAACCAAAGAGCGCATTGTAATACCCGAAACCCAGACTCCCGGCTTTACCGCCAGCAATACTCTGAAAAATATTGTTTTGGGAAAAGCCGAAACCTCGTTATTATCCAGTGAATTCGATAGTAACCATAATGAAGATGAAATGCCCAAGCAAAGAAGAGGTCGTGGGAGAAAAAACGGAGCTTAGTACTTCATCGTTTATTTTGTAATTGCACATAATAATAGTAACAAAAGTGACAGGCTTATATACTGTTTTATTGATATGCTTTTTGCTAGTAGTCTTGACAGTAATAAGTCATTATGTTAAATTTGGCGAACTGGTTTAATTCTAAACTCGCTCAAAATTCCTGATGTTTGGTGCATTTTTAATTTTTTAGCCTGCTCCCTATCTTAAAAGTTCTGTATGAGTCAGGCGATGAAAGCGGACAGACTATGGAAGTAAATAAAACCAAAGTTCCCCCGCCTGTAGATTCTCCCAATAATGGAATACCTAAAAGGGGGCGAGGTCGTCCTAGAACGCATCCATTAGAGATTGAAAAAAGCGCAGATAGTCTTGCACCGGAAAACCTTCCAGCTTATGGCGTGGAAATTACCAGCACTACCCATGAAACAGAAACTAAAAGACGAGGGCGCAAAAGTAAAACCCCTAATCCCGGAAGCGGGTTTGAAGTTCGTATCAGCCCTGATAAAGCGGTATACCCGCTTAGCATTGCAGCAGACATTCTTAAGTTGCACCCTCGCACCTTGCGCATCTATGAAGAACAAGAGTTAGTTGTGCCATTTCGCACCAAAACTCAGCGCCGCCGTTATTCCCAGAACGACATCTTTAAATTGCAATTTGTTCAATTCTTGACTCAAAAACGCGGCGTGAACCTGAGCGGTGTCAAAATTATTCTCATAATGCTCGAAGAATTGCGAAAAACAATTAGCGACCCTATAAAATATTTCTTCCCAGACTTTATAGAAATGGAATAGTGAGCGGTTTTTGCTCTAAATGGGTAATTTTGACCAAGTTTTCCAAACAATCATAGTCGTCTTCGGTTTAGTGATGGTCGGTGCAGGTGTACGTGCCGCTCAATGGCTACGTCCAGAAGATGCCAAGCGCATTTTCCCGCCACTGATTAACAATGTGTTTCTTCCGGCTGTTATCTTTAACGGCATCAAAAAAACCAGAGATAAACCCATCTCCCCGGAAGTCCTCAAAGTTTCGCTTATCGCTCTGTTGGTAATCCTCTTTTGCGGCGTTATGGCATGGAGTCTTGGGCGCATCCTTAAATTACAACGCCGCCAAATGGGCGCATTTATCCTGACCGCTACTTTCGGCAGCACCGGTTTTGTGGGTTTACCGCTGGTCAAGGGCATATACGGTGACAAAGGAATCTTGCCGCACGCCTTCTATAGCGAAATCGGCAGCCTAACCCTGCTCGTAACTATGGGTGTGATTATTGCTTCTTTCTACGGAGAAGGCGGGCGCTTTGGCTGGCAAACGCTGCTGGCAATTCCGCGTTCAGGTCCTTTTATCGGGTTGGTACTGGCGCTAATCTTCTATAAGGACGACTTGCCAACCTTTATAACTGCTACTCTTGATACACTGGGAGCAGTAACCCTACCCCTGATGATGTTCCTTGTAGGCGTAACGATAGTCTGGAAAAATATCGGCAGTATCTTACCTTCTATCATTGCGCTGAACCTAATCAAATTGCTAGTATCACCGATCATCGGAATTGTCCTTGCTAAAATCTTGCTACCGGACGACCAGATGACACAGGGTGTAATTTTACTGAACGCTTCAACCCCGGCTATCATTCTCTGTCTTGCCTATGCCAACCAATACAAGTTGGACGAAGAATTTACCAGTGCAGCAGTTTTTTCAAGCTTCTTCTTTTCTCTTCCTACGATTCTTCTCATGACAGCGTTATTCTTACCGCGTTAAAACCGGGCAGGAGAGCAGATGGAATTTATCATTGTCTTTCTCGCTTCTCTGATACCCGGCTTATTTTGGATGTGGTGGTACTATCGCCAAGATAAATACGAAAAAGAACCCAAGCACTTACTGGCTTTAGTTTTTATTACCGGAATACCAATTTCATTGCTAATCGGCTTGTTTGAATACTCGATAGATCAAGCCGGAAAACAAGGTAATATTGCACTAAGTGAAAGTGAGAATATTCTACCGGTAATACTCTTCTACCTTTTAGTAGTAGCTTTGACCGAAGAGTTAGGCAAACTGGCGATAACTTACTTGCTGGCTTACCGACACCCTGCTTTCAACGAACCGGTTGATGGCATTATTTACGCCGCTGCAAGCGGGCTAGGTTTTGCGACTTTTGAAAATGTTTTCTTTATAATTAACGAAGGTCCTGTAATTATCCTGCTACGGGGTCCTGTCAGCACTCTGGGGCATGTTCTGTTCTCCGCAATGTGGGGCGCAGCTCTAGGACTCGCCAAATTCGATCGTTTGAAAACAACAGCAAAGCGGCGGGTTATTGCCGGGCTAATGTTGGCGGTAATTACCCATGCTATCTTTGACTTGATCATCGCTTTAGGTCAAAGAATATCCGAATGGGTGGCTTTATCATCCATTTTATTTCTAGGACTATTATATCTGGTGGTATCGCGCCAGATAGCCGCGTTATTGAACCTATCACAGTTTAAACCTGCTACAATCGCAATCCACACCTTACGTGATTTGCGCCAGCGTCGCTCTAGCGAAAACGACCAGCATTATGTGCCAAATCCATATTTAAAGAAACCTGAAATAGATTTAAAAGAAGAAGAGCAAGACAGATAGCCCACCACAAACGATTTATTGGGTAGTCTTGGCTAAAATCGAGGGTAGAGTTGGGGGTAATTGGATTTCTAGAAGAACAGCAGGTAAAGATATACCAGCAAGATGATGCTTGCCAGCATAATCATTAGCAAACCGAAGTTGGTGACTGAGACAAAAGCACGAGTAGGTCCACGAGTACGGCGTACCGGACGTGGGTTTAGTTTCCCTACTCCGCGCAAGGTGTAGGGCGAATTGAACTGAGCAGCAGCCCGTTTCCAGAAATCATCATTAGCTAGAGCAGCAGATACGGACGAATCAGCCGAAGCGGTAATAACCGAGTTCTGCGGGGGTGTGGCTGTTTTGGTGGAGGCTTGCAAAATTGGAGTAGCAACCGGGTTATTTTTTTCTTGTACTCTTTCCGTATCAAAGAAAAAGGTATAATCCGTCTCAAAAGTTAGAGGTTCGCTAATTTCGCCCAATGTCGGCAAAGGCTCATCACTAGGCACAATAATAGGCTCAAAGGTAGTTGTGGTTTCGGCTAAAGCAGGGGTTTGTTGTGCATCATCTTCGAGAGGCATTTGTGCAGTAGCCGGATGGGTTAAGTCATTCTCGGCAAACGTTGTAACAGCAGCTTCAAATTCTGTTTCTGTAAGTTCAACAGCGGCTTCAACAAACTCAATAGGTTTGCTATCCACCTCTAAAACAGCCTTAGCCTTGCGAGAAGGTCGCCCCGCTTTACGAACTGGCTTGGTAGCTTCATTGCTTGCCGCCAAAACAGCAATTTCAGCTTCGGATAAAATATCAGAGAGCAATAATTCAGCTTCGGGATTTTCTTTCAACTTGAGAGATAATGTAATGGCAGTTTGGTGAGCAGGGTTGAGCTTTAAAAGCTGATCTAATGCTTGTTGCGCCTTTTCACGCGGTTGTGCCAAAGACAAATACAACCATGCCTGCTGGTTGGCAGGCTCTTTCGCTACCACTGTGGAAAGCAAACGTAGCGCGGTATTCTTGCGTCCTGCCACCAAAGAGGCTAAGGCACTATCCAGACGTTTTAAATCATCCTGCAAAAGAAATAACTCCCGGAAAAGAGATTATTTGTCTTTTTTCTCAGCCTTACGAGTGTTTCGCGCTGTGCCAGCATCGCCAATCAATTGCTGACGGCGCTCGGTTTGGCGCGTTTGCTCTTCCTGATAAGCTTCTTTTGCCCCGTTCGATATTTCTTGCACCAAACCCTTTAGCTGTTCTAGGGTTTGTCCACCATCGCGCGTTACAATGAAAGTGGTTACGGCTGCTCCTACTGTGGCTCCTACAGTTACACCGATTGTAAATTTAAGGATTCCAGCAAAAAAACCCATTTGTATTCCTTCCGTTCGATTAGTTATAGATAAGCTGCGAGTGGCTGTATTGTATAGCCATGCGCCCTAACATGGCAAGTTAATTCCAGCCTCAAAATTTTAAAAAAGCGGTAGGTCTTTGCCTACCACCCAAATTTTAACCAGATGAGTTATTTGTTAGATTCCTGAATAAGCTGTGCTTGCTACTAATGCTCATGCCTTAACGTGGAGGTGCGAGTATGCTTACGTGAGCGGTAATCATTTTTAGAAGTGAACAATTTCCTAAGCCTGTACCATAACGAGCTTTCCGGTCTTTCAAGTTTGCGTACTTCCTCCGCCAGCGCATCAGTATCCATCTGGTAACGGTATTCAGCTTGCTTCATTTTCGCCAATTCCAATTCATAGCCTGCCATTTTAAACCTTCCTTACTAAGAATTTTTCCAATATCTGCGGTAATTCAAGGTTTTTAATAAAAGTAAACTCAGTTGGAAGACTTAAATCATTTTTGCCGCGAAAATTTGAGAAGTATATTTCTACATCTGTTTGATTTCTATTTCTATCCTAACGTTTAAAGCGTTACAAAAGCGTTACACAAAACAAATTGTTACATTTTTAACTATTGAATTTATGCTAAAATTGGTACATACTGGAATTAATGTTGCTTTTTTAGCGCAGTGCTACAAAGGAAACTATTGGTAAACTTGAGGTTTAATAAATGGCAGTGGTATGCAAAGTCAGAATGTTAGGAGATTTCCTAATTGTGATGGATAACCAGCCTCTAGCCCTTACCACTTCCTTAAGATTCAAGTCGTTGCTGGCATACCTGATTTTTTACTTCAATTCAACGCATTCACGCTTACAACTCGCCTCTCTTTTATGGCCTGAATCTTCCGAAGCACAAGGACTAGCCAATCTTCGAAGGTTGCTCTTTCGGTTACGTGCCGTTTTCCCAGAAGCAGAACAATTCCTCCGCATTGAGTATGCTCAAATAAAGTGGAATGGTGCTTACACACTGGAATTAGATACAGCCAGTTTTGAACAAGCAGTCGCATGTGCCGATAAAGAAGAGCATACCGGAAAGCAAGCTAAAGCCGTTCAGCACCTTGAACGAGCAGTAATACTATATCGTGGTGAATTGCTACCCGGCATTTATGACGACTGGATAATACTTGAGCGTGAACGACTCGCTGATATTTATTTCAGAACAGTCAGAAGGCTGGCGGTATATTATGAACAAATAAGAGACCACGTCACTGCTATCATGTATGCCGAATTATTACTCAAGCAAAACCGTTTGGATGAAGAAACCTATCGTATGCTTATGCGCTTGCAAGTTGCTTGCAACAAGCATGCAGAGGCAATCAATTATTATCGGTTATGCGCTGAAACGCTAAGACAAGAACTGGATATTACGCCTGATCCGGCAACTACTGCCTTGTATCAACAACTTTTAAGTCCCGTCTCTATTCCAAAGCAAACCGATGAGGGTGAAAAACCTTCACGCTAATAAGGTCTTGAGCAAACTTTTTATAGAAAAAAGCGGTAGGTTTTGCCTACCGCTCTACTTTTTCTGATATCTTAAAGCTCTGGAGAGCGTTTTACCACTCGCTCGTGTACACGCGCCACGAACTCATCCAGCGGCATGGAGCCTAAATCTTGGTTATTACGTAAACGCACTGCTACTGCGCCCTGCTCGGCTTCCTTATCGCCCACTACCAGCATATAAGGAATTTTCTGGAGTTGCGCCTTGCGTATCTTCTTCTGCATTGACTCGCGGGCATCGTCTAGTTCAACGCGCATACCGTTAATAGCATTCGGTATATCGGCGTTAAAGAGTGTCTCGTAAACCTTGCGAGCATACTCATTATGGCGGTCGGCGATAGGAATGACCACCGCTTGCACCGGAGCAAGCCACGTTGGGAATGCGCCTGCGAAATGCTCAATTAGGAAGGCAACGAAGCGTTCATGCGAACCAAGCGGTGCGCGGTGAATCACGTACACAGGGTGTTCCTTGCCGTCTTCGCCCGTATAAACCAAGCCGAATCGCTCTGTTGCGAGGAAGTCTAGCTGGTTGGTAGAAATAGCATACTCCGTACCGATAACACTCTTAATCATGAAGTCGATCTTCGGTCCGTAGAAAGCCGCTTCCCCCTCTGCCTCAATATAGGGTAAGCCCGATTCGTCCATCGCTTCTTTGACCACGTTCATGGCTTCGATCCATTTTTCTGGCTCGTTCACATACTTGTCCAGTTTGTTCAAATCCGGTTTAGAGAAGCGCATATAGTAATCATCAATGCCGAGCAATTTGTAATAACGCGAATGCAGGTTCATTACCCGCAAAAATTCCTCTTTGGCTTGATCGTAGCGGCAATAGATATGCGCATCGTTCTGTGCCATACCGCGCACACGCATCAAACCGGAGAGAGCGCCGCTCTGCTCGTAGCGATAAACCTGACCATACTCAGCCAAACGCAAGGGCAAGTCGCGGTAACTGTGCGGACGCGCCAGATAAATCTGGTGATGATGAGGGCAGTTCATCGGCTTGAGAAAATACTCCTCGTCGTCGATAATCATAGGCGCGTACATATCTTCGCGGTAAAAAGGCAAGTGACCTGAGCGGTAATAAAGCTGAGCTTTGGTAATATTGGGCGTAGAGATGCGATAGTAACCGTCCCGGCGTTCTTCTTCTTTCGACAATCTCTCCAACTCATCTCGCAGCACCGTACCATTAGGCATCCACAGGGGCAAACCCGGTCCAACCTCATCAGATATGACGAAAATATCCAGTTCTTGACCCAGTTTGCGATGGTCGCGCTTTTTAGCTTCTTCCAGTTGCCACAAATACTGATCAAGCTCTTCTTTGGTGGCAAAAGCCGCCCCGTACAGGCGTTGCAATTGCTTATTCTTCTCGTTGCCGCGCCAGTAAGCCCCCGCAATATTCATGAGCTTGAACGCGCCGATTTGTACCGTACTATTCACATGCGGACCGCGACACAAATCTACGAAATCGCCCGTTTTGTAGAAAGAAACACTGGTAACGCCCCCACTCGAATCCGTATCTACTACATCAGCATCGCCTGTCTCTTTGGCAACGGCGGTGCTACCCTTCTCCTTAAGTAATTGCAATAGCTCTACCTTATAGGCTTGCCCGCGCTTATCCATCTCGGCAATTGCATCATCAACGGGCAATTCCACGCGCTCAAATGGTAGTTTCTTATTTTTCAACTCGCGCATTTTCTGCTCGATTTTGCCCAAATCTTCGGGCGTAAGTTGCACCGGCAAATCCATATCATAGTAAAAGCCGTTCTTGACCGCCGGACCTACTCCGAAACGGGCATCGGGCCAGAGTTGCTGCACGGCAGCCGCCATCAAATGCGCGGCGGAGTGGCGCATCTGCATCAATTCAGACTCGGAAAGTTGCTTTTCGTTTTTTTGGCTCATTTTGATTACACCTCGTCTGTAATGGAGCGGCAGAGTAATTTTGCCTATAAAAACAAAAATCCCTTCGCCCTGTTTATCAAAACTGAACGAGGGACGAAAGGTTCAAAACACTTCCGTGGTTCCACCCTGCTTCCGCCTTTGCCCTAGCAAAGACGCTCTTTTATGCGGTAACGGGCATACCCGCGCTCTTTGGCATTTGCTTAGCGGAGCGACTCGCAGGTGGTTTTCGCCACATTTCCGGTTAAGGCAGTTTCCAGCTAAATACTCCCTCTCTCTGAAACCGGCACTTTGGTTAATTGTCCTGCTCAACGTTTCTAGATATTTTATTATTAGAAAAGTATAGCCAGCAGGACAATTGCTGTCAAGTGGAGTTTTTACCAACATGCCCGCCCACTTGAGTATAAACCCACCCGCCAAGACCATATAACGCCTAAATAGAAGCTAATTCGCAGAGAAAACAGGCAGCAAAAATGATTTGCGGGCTGTTTCATGGCTGTGCTATACTCCCCCTTGCAACCAAAAGCAGGAGATAAGCAAACCGATAGATTGGGGGAAATGTAGTTTGGCTACAAGAGTTGTTGTTACAGGTATGGGCGCAATCACCCCGCTAGGGCTAGATCTCGAAACCACTTGGAACGGGTTGGTGGAGGGCAAAAGCGGTATTGGCGCTATCACTCTATTCGATGCCTCCGAACATAAAACCAAAATCGCCGGGGAAGTCAAAAACTTTAACCCCGACAACTACAATATAGACCGCAAAGATGCCCGCAGAATGGATCGTTACGCTCTGTTCGCGCTGGCAGCCACCAAACAAGCCCTTGAACATTCCGGCTTGAAAATTGAAGATAACAACCGCAACCGGGTAGGCGTTATTGTGGGCAGCGGTATCGGCGGCATCGGTATTCTGAGCGATCAATTCAAAGTGCTACACGAAAAGGGTCCAACCCGTGTCAGCCCCTTCTTTATCCCCATGATGATTGCCAACATGGCAAGCGGGATGGTTGCAATTTACTATGGAGCGCGTGGCACCAATTTCTGCGTGGTCTCGGCTTGTTCAACCGGAGCGCATGCTATCGGGGAGGCGGGCGAAATCATCAAGCGGGGCGAAGCAGATGTAATGATAGCGGGTGGTAGCGAAGCGCCTATCGTGCCTATCTCGGTGGCAGGCTTCAACTCTATGACCGCGCTTAGCCGCAACAACGATGAACCACAGAAAGCCAGCCGCCCTTTCGATGCCAAACGCGACGGTTTTGTAATGGCTGAAGGAGCAGGAGTGCTGATACTAGAAGAATTGGAGCATGCTTTACAGCGGGGCGCCACTATCTACGGTGAATTGACCGGATACGGCAGCACCGATGATGCCGGCGATATTGTTCAGCCGGAAGAAACAGGTGATGGCGCTGCCCGTGCAATGACGCTGGCAATGGAACGCGCCAAGATCACCCCTGAACAGATAGATTACATCAACGCGCATGGCACTAGCACCCAGCTAAATGAAAAAGCCGAAACCGCTGCCATTAAACGGGCGATGGGTAAAACAGCTTACGAAGTTTCTATCAGTAGCACCAAATCTATGACCGGACATTTGTTAGGTGCGGCAGGTGCATTTGAAGCGATAGTCTGCCTGAAAGCCATTAACGAAGGGATTATACCCCCAACTATTAACTACGAGTTCCCAGACCCCAATTGTGACTTAGATATAACTCCCAACGTGGCAAAGAAAAAGCCCGTTCGCCATGCTATGTCGAATAGCTTTGGCTTTGGCGGGCACAACGTCTCAGTGATTCTCAGCAAATTTGAGAATTAGTCAAAAATAAATGATCCCCTTCTCCAGTACGGGAAGGGGATTTTTTTCTAATCTTCCTCAATTTCGATTTTGATAGAGGTGTCAGAACTTTCCTGAGTGCGAGCGCGGCGTGAACGTTCGAGTTCCTCCTGCGTCCTGATACGTTCCAACTGATAATCAATCACCTTACGCCAGCCTAGCAAAAATTCGCGTTGGGCGTTGCGGAACAAACGGCGGGCATCTTCGGGAATAGCATCATCAGTGGCATCACGTACGCGAAAAGCGATTTTATCAGAAAAGTCGCGCACCATTTCTGGCATGCGCTCAAAACCCCAGACGCGGTAGGGATCACCACTGCCGGTATCTCCACTATCATAATCATCAAAAACCTGCTCTTTTTTAGAAGAGGCTTTCGGTGCATCTACATCATCAATATCAATATGCTGGTCGCTCATAATTCACCTAAAATATAACTATTGTCTTGCTTTCAAACTCTGGAACGCTTGCAAATCGGCGATACCATGTTCATTATCATTTATAGCAATAAAAAGTTGTCCACGCAACTGGTATGCGGTGGCGTAAGTAGAACGCAACTCAATCGCCTTACTGAGAGCGTCTATCGATTCCATTATCATGCCTTGGTTCTTGTAGGCAAGACCCAAATTAAAATAACCATCGGCATCAGTCGGCTTCAGTTTAACATACTCGACAAATTCCTGAGCAGCCAGATGGTATTTCTCGCGAGAGGTATAAGCTACGCCCAAATTGTAGTGCGCATCGGCTTTCTGATCAAGGCTTGGTTCTGATGATAGAACAGCCTGAAACTGCTCGATGGATAGCTCAACCCTACCCGCCAACGCATAGGCGGAAGCCAGCAATTCGCGAATACGCAAGTCGTTGGGTGAGTAGGTAAGGGCGGTTTCGTACTGAGCAATAGCCGATTCGGCTTCAGCCTGTCGCTGGTAAATCTGACCAAGTGCCAGTAATGCTTCTACCGCATCAGGTTTGATACGGATAGCTTCATTGAGCGCATTAACTGCTTCCTGAGTTTGTCCCATTTGCAGATACACTCTGCCCAGAAAAATATAAGTGCTGTAATCGTTCGGGCGAATCCGCACCACTTCAGTAAATTGAAGAACTGCATCCTGAATCTGCTTGCGACCGAGGTAAATCATCGCCAGATTAAAACGAGCGTCTGCCGAATCTGGATCAATTCGGAAAGCGTTGATATAACAGGACATTGCCTGAGTCTCGTCTTTGGAACGGCGGTAAGCGTTGCCAAGCCAGAATTGAAGGCGCGCGCTGCGCGGGTTGCGTGTGGCGGCGTTCTTGATGAGATCGAAAGCATTTTTTTCGTCACCCAACTCCAAATAGAGGCGGCTCAAGCGGTTATAAACCTCTTCGGGCGCGTTAGGCAACTTCATGACATTCTGATAAATGGTAAAAGCTTGATTGAGCAGATTGGTCTCCTGATAAACCACGCCCATATATAACATCGCCTCAGCGTTATCCGGCTCTAGTTGCAAAGCTTTCTGGAAAGCTTCACGGGCTTCCGCGAATTGCTGGTTGCCCAGATAGCCGATACCTTGATTAATATAGTCCTGCGCGGTAGCTGGAGATAAAGCGGCGCGGGCGCGAGTGGCTTCCTTGAACTCTTCCTTGGCTAACTCAACCTGACCGCGTTGCTGATAAATTTCACCCTGTGCGTAGTGTGCCAACGCATAGAATGGGTCGCGCTCGGTACGACTCTGGCGCACCGCTTCTTTGAGCGACAGTACCGCACTTTCGAGGTCTTGTTGTTCACGCAGTAACAAGCCTAACATGTAATGGGCTTCTACCAGTGTATGATCAATCCGGATTGCTTCCTGCAATTCTGCAGAAGCTTGATGATAGCATTTTTCAGAATCATACAAACCGGATTGCGCTTGATGTAACCGGATGCGCCCCAAATCTACTCTGGCGCGAGCGTAATCGGGCTTAAGCCGCAACGCCTCGCCAATACGAGTAATGGCTTCCTCATAAAGTAGATGATTATCAGAATTATCTTGTTTGGGGGATGGCAAAGCCTTATTATCCGAACGATTCTGCTCAGATAGTTGCAATTCCTTCAGGTAAGATATACCCAACCCGCGGTAGGCTACGGCATAGCGTGGGTTAATCTTGATGGCATTCCCCAACTCGCGGCGGCACTTACCGAAATCACCCTTTTCCAGATAAGCCATCCCCAAGTTGTAACGAGCTACCGCCAGTTCAGGATTATCCCGTACCACCCCAATAAAGCTTTTAACCGCAAAATCGAGCTTGCCCTGTAACGCCAGTACAACCCCCATATTTACGCGAGCCTCAAATAACTGGCTATCAAGCGCCCATGCTTCCTGATAACAACGCAAGGCTTTCTCAAGTTGGTTGCAATAGTAATAAGCATTACCTAGGAAAAAATAGATAATGGCGCGCGCCACAGGATTTTCATAGCGTGGATAAACTTCGCTCATTATATTGGCGATGAGCGCCAAACTGAATTCATTGCGTGCCTGCTCGAATTTGCGCAAACCGTATGCGCCCAACCCCGATACGAAAGCATTGAAAGAAGAAGTGCTATGATGTACCGAATGTAGCCCCAGTTCAAAGCTGGATAAACACATTATCTGCATATCACCTGCGGGAGGTGGTGCATCTTCCAGCGAAGCCAGTATTTCAAATACTGGCACAAACTCGCGCCGAGTATGATAAGTGTTCCAACCCCAAATAACCACATGCGCCCGGTTCAGTTCGGCATGTTGCTTGGCAGTAACGGAGTCATCGGCGTAATCGGTTTTGAAAATCGCCAGATCGTCCACACCTGCCTGACTAATTGCCCGCCCGATTCCTTCCACTAAAAAAGCTGATATTTGACGCGCCCCGCTCACATACATCCAACGGTTTAAATAATCAGGGGGGGTGAATTTGTGGCGCGTCTTGCCTTCCTGTTGCGGCTCCCCTATTTCGTTAGTGGCAACCAACCTTGAATTGGTGCTAACCCCGGTAACAAGGCGAGAAACGGCAGTGGAATCGGCAGCAGCATACTGTGTAGCACTGCGATTCGGGCGAGTTGCCAATGGGGTGGAAGTAGCTAAGTTCAAGCCATTTCGGGCATAATTCTCAGGCAGAGCAGCGGCTCGTTTTTCTCCACGCAACGCCGCTACAGGCTGCGCCCGGCGTTTCTGTCGCAAGTTATCGAGAAAGCGGCTTCCGTGCAAGCTTTCTTCAAAAGGTAAGGTTTCATCCTCGTACTGAACAGGTTCGGAAAAGCGACGAAGTGGCAAACGCCGGATTGGCTCAGGTCGTAATACGCCATTATAGCCGCCATCCGGTTCTCTTTCTTGGCTAAATTCCGCTAGCGCAATAATAAATTTTCCGGTGGGCAACTTAGGAGGTGGCAGATTCAAAACCAGCCAAACCAGCAATACAATCGCCGCAATAAAAGTTCTGAATAGAAAGAAAGCGGGATTGCGAGGAAAGTTAAGCCAGTTGAAAATGTCGCTAAACGCAATAACAAGAGCCAGCACCATTACCGAGGTGGCAACTAAGGCAAAGCCTTTTCGTTTTGTTAACTGGTATAACTGCATTTTATCGCGTGAACCTGCTTACCCAAAAATATTACTGCCGTTGAGGTGGAAAGATTATAACTTAAATTGTCGTGTGCCGTAGCGGGGCAATGCGCCTAATATTGCTCCAGCACCTCCATATCAACGGCTGGAATCATTAGCTTTCTACCGCCACCCACTTCCACTTCCACCAAACGGTCGAGCGAATTAGCGCCCACATAACGACGCTGTGGTAAGTTTATAACCCTCCCTAATACGCCCAGATAAGTCGGATTGGTGAGCCTGACCAGCGAATTAATGCGCGGCAACTGTGCTTCAAGGCTTATATCGGTGGATGGATGCATATATTCTGAGCCAACCACGGCGATTACTTCAGGGCGTTGCCACCCACGCCGCAAGCGTGTTGTGCCATTTAGCGAAATTTGCAAACCGTTTTGATCTGTCAACATATCAAATGCCCGATTCGCCATAGGGCGTTGCCCAAATCCTTCGGTCAAGATCAGCGTAAAGGGGCAATCAAGGGGATTGACTTCGGCGGGAAACCGCCAGTTATTTTGTCCCACTTGATAAAAAGATTCGCGTTTACGATAATCCAAAAACTTGGTCATTTCTTCTTCGCGCATGCTTCCGGCAATGACACCTTTTACCCGAAATTCTACCGCCTTACGCAAAACCTCAGCCGTAACCACTGCCCCTGCCAACAAAATAAAATAGGTGCTACGTGCGTCTATACTTTCGGGACTCACCGATTGAATTGGGTCGGCTACCATGCTACGTAATACACCGTGAACCTCACCACCGAAACCAACCGCCCCTCGCAGGTAATTTGCCCTAGTTTCTATCTTTACACCGTAACCCGGCACAGTCTCGGAAACTACCCCTCGTACAAAGGCTTCCAACACTAAAGGTGTGGGCGAAGGATTCAGGCTTAAATAGCCGATTGCCTCATCATACGCGCTCAAGGTAGAGGCGAAAGGTGCGCGAAACTGCATGCCCCTAAACCCTTTTTTCTGGGCAATAATCTCTCCATCAGAAAGGCGATCGCTCACCTTTTTGAGCATCAGCTTAGTTACTTCCTTAGGAGGCATATCAAAATACTCGCTAAGATTGAATAAGCTAGGACGACCGGGCAAAAGAGTGCGTGCTACAGGCGTGTCATTATCCACCCGCTGACCCCCGGCAACAACTACCTCACCCACAAGCGGCAGATAGCGTTCCACCACTATAGGAATATTCCACGCCAACGTTGGGTAGGGGCGAAACGCCGGAACGGGGGTTGCTTGTTGGAAACGCATATTAACGCTCATAGTCCCACTATCTTTTCTTCTTGCCTTTTCCGGTCAATTCTCTTCGCAATAGCTCTTCAGGAGTTAGCTCTGAAAGGGCTGGCGGTTCTTCAGTTTTCTTCTTGGCTGGCGTGAAAGTTTTTTGCGGTTTTGTCTTCGCCAGCGGCTTTGGAGCAGGCGCGGCTTTCACTGGCTCTTTTTCAGACGGCGCTTTTGGTTCAGTCACGGGTTGAGAAGGTTGAGCTTTGCGAGTGGTCAAAGCCTTCAACGAATAACCCCCCTGAGTATCCTGCTCGGCTCTTTGGAGAGCATTGCGATAAGCGCTATACCAGCGTGCAACTGCTTCTTGCCGCTCATCTGAGTTAGAAGAAAAGTGTAAAGGGCGACCACGCGCATCAATAATCAACCCCACCGAACCGCCACTAATAAATTCTTGGCTACGTACCGGTACGCCTGCAGCGGCGCTACCGATTCTGAAACCAGGTGAAGGTACAATCTCAAGGGTTGCTTCTTCATCGGAATAAAAAGGAATAATTTCTATATCGCCGTATTTCACTTTCAATTCGCGAGTACGCCCAGAACGAGTATGCAAACTTATAGTTACGGCAAGGCTACCCGGTGAGGCATGCCCCAACGGTACAACTACCGAACCGAGTCGGTTAAGGCAATCATATTGGAATAGGTAAGCCGCTGCATTGGCGTTATAAGTTGCCAGCGTACCGGCAGTTGACATGAGCATTGTGGTATCAAGCTCTATATCAAGTAAGCCCGTTCCTGCACTTCCGGCAGGCTCAAAAGCATCCAACAACATCAATACTGCATGCCAAGGGTTAACATTTACCAAAGGACCACCCGCCCCGATAACCCGGTTATAATCCAGCCCTTTGGAACTCTGTTTGGATAGCATTATATAGTTACAGCGCAAAGCCTCACGCGCAAACGCGGCTTCGATATAACGCTCACGTTCATCGGCGGGAATAGATTTTGGGCGCAGGGTTTTGTTCAAGGCGTAATGGATTACCTCATCTTCAGTAATTTTAAAAGGAATCCAGCGTATTATCCTTGCTACCCCTGTTTGGGCTAGTACATTACTCAGCCCATAGCTTAAGCCAAAATCGCCCTGCACCATCGAGTTAAATTCTTCGGCGGTGGCATAAAACAGAGAAGTGTTGTTCCCGCCAATATCGGCGGTCAGAACCTTATTTCCCTCAATCTGATGCGCCAAATAGCGAGTCATCAAACCAACTGCACGACAGGTTGTATTTATCTGCCCACTCGATAATTGGGCAAGTTTCTGATAGCCCGGCAAGCCCGGCAAGAGCCTTTCCTGATATAGTAAGGAAAGTTGGTTCTGAAGAGGTTCAAGATTCTCCCGCTCATGGACGGGTCTGATATTATCTACGAGGAAACACTCCAACTGCCCTGCCATTTTCTCCAGCAGAGCATCATGCGCTTTTGAATTACCAGCAAATATAAGGGTAGGCGCTTTATGAGATACGCCAGTTGCCATTGCCAGTACTGCTTCTTGGCGATTAGCTTCAAGCAACACATCGAGCAAATCCAATAAAGGTTGGTAAGAAGCGCTATCCACGCCACCGCTCATTACGATAAAGTTGGGGCTTAATCTCCGCAATTTGGCGATTTGCCGCTCACGCCAATGTCGCAACGTGCGGTCACCGGCTAGGCTTATGCCTTTTTGTTTCTTTTTTGTACGTTTGCTGACTAAATCTTCCTGCGCGCTACCAAAAATAGGCGGTCTGGCAGTGGAACCCTTAAAAGGATTAAATTCGGCTTCAGGATTATCAAAATCAATCTCGACGGTAGTAAAATCGGTTTCAGGGTCAAAGTCATCACCGTAATCATCAAGACTGATAGTATCCAACACGGTGGTATAAGTGGAATGGCTACCACGTGCCGCAGCCTCAGCCGATTCATTTTTTACCAAACCAGCGGCAACTAACCGCAAAGATTCGGCAGCGCTACTACTTGCCAAGAAAGCATCTACGCCAGTACGGTCATCTTCTTGTGGTATCAGAATACGCCCGTTAGAAATAAGTTTTCGACCGGTGCTGGCTTCAATCGAAGCGATGGCGTTCATGATTCCGACAGTTACATCCATAAATGGGGCTTCGGCAGTGCTAGGCGCTTCGCCGCGAGCTATAAAGCGATAGGCAGTATCGACGATTTCTATCAAAACCACGCGGGTTACATTGCTGCCGCAATCCGCTACCAACGCCGACTCAATTTGCCCCGCCAGCATTTGACGACTGGAAAACACCGGATCAGCCTCCTAATTTGATAAGAAACATCAGCCGATCTATCAAAGCCGCAAAATAAGTCAGGAATACTGACCCAAAAATTGCGCCAAAGGCTAGCATTAAAGACCAGCGCCCCAACAAACGCACTATCACCCCTGCTTGAGCAGTACCACTTTCTTCAGGGTTCTTACGAATGGTAAACTGGAAATAAGCCAGCGAAAGCAACACACCTGCTACCAGCACAATATTGCCGAGAATATCCCAGCTATTCGACCCCGCGCCCCCACGCAGATTAACAATTGTTTGCCCAACCTGCGGAACTAGAGTGCCGAATACTGCACCTGCCAATGCCAGCGCAGAAACCGTACCGATTACCAACGCCATTATGAGATTATGGAGAGAGCGAGTGGCGCGTCCTACTCTAACCAGCAAAAGTGCGCCCAGAACTAGCGGAATTGCAAAGGTTAAAACGGTAGCTAAGGTGGGTGAACCTCCGGCAGTTTCCTGTCGTACAGAATCAAACGCCGGAATAATAATTCCAAATATTATTTGTAAAGTAGACCAACCGATACTAACCCCCACCAGCAGATATTCGGCAATCCGGAACAGCACATTGTCGCCTACCAGATAGCTATATATCATCAGTGTCAGTACCACCGCAATACCTGTTCCTAGGCTTGACCAATCCATCAGGCAGACCCCCGTCGTTTCCTTAACTCAGTCGATAAGTAAACCACGTTCACTACAATAATTATCAAGACCAACCCCAACGCTGCAAAAGTTTGCGCATTTAGGCGTTGGAGCAAATTCAGATTCCGATCTGAAGAAATATTACGGTCAAGCAGTAACTGCTGATATTGCGCCGCACCGTTCAATCCCGTTAGCAAAGCTTGTGGTCTGGTAAACTTGCCGATGGTTTGCGTGTCCGCAGCAGGAGGACCAAACACATAAGGCTGCGCGAAAGGTTCGACTGCCGAGGGAGTTACCAATAACAGTCGGGCATTTGGCTGAATACTTAATTGCTCGACCCATGAACGTACACTGCCGTCATTCCCAGCCAGCACAATTATCATGTCAAAATCTTGTAAACCGTTAATCCCTTGCATCACCGGGTAACTGGATGCCTGTGCGCCTTTCTTGTAATCGGGCAAAGCGCCGATATTTGAGAAAAGGCTGCGCAAAGCGGCTTCATTGCCGGAACGGTAGCCTAGATTCAAATAGCCGATTCCATATTCGTAAAGACGAGTGGCGCTATTACCATATTCAGGGCGAGTAGCAAGTTCGTTCAGAATTTGGCTGGCAAGGGCAGGTCCTTGTGGGTTCAAACTAACCGTCACAATGCGCGAACGTTTCGCCATAACATGCTGGGTCACACTCTGAGATAGGCTTCGCATTTCGCCGTTTACTTCAGCATCCCAATCATAAGCCAGCAACACCTTCTGATTTGGTTGCAGACTTTCAACCGCAGTAAAGAAATTGAGGGTAGAAGGCTGAATATTAATAGAGGCATCTTTTAGCGGTGTTAACAGAATACCAAGCAACGCCGCCAGTAACAGCACCATAAAACCTGCGTATCTTATCAAGATAGCTTGGCTGATGAGCGGTTTTTTCTGCTCTTTTTTATCCTCAACTGCTATTTTATGTGGGGAGGATAGCAAAGTATTAAGCACCTCTGCACCAGCCAACGTTATCGGTATAGTCACTAAAGGAAGGCTACCGACAAGTTTAACCGAATCGGTAAGTTGATCTGGTTCTTCAGTTACAGTCGGACCAACAGTGCGCAACCAAGCGGGTAATTGCCCAGGCACAAATTCTGCCGGGGTGGGCTGAGTCAGGGGTTGAGCAGGCGCAACAACAGCAGGTTGGGATTGTTGTACCAACCATGATGGTACATCTAGGTCACCGAGGAAGTTCTGACCTTCTATTTCAAAAGGAGTAGCAACCTCCACCTGTGGCATTTGCAAATTTGGCTGGAGAGTACCAACGTCCGCCACTTGAGCGATACCCTTAAGATTTGCCGTATCATCTTTTAACCAATCCGGTATTTCAGAGAGCGGCATGGGTATTTCAGGCTCAGGTTCAGGCTCAGGTTTCTTTTCGGTATTGAGCCATTCCGGAGTTGTCACGGGCAATTGTTCATCATCGCCCAGCAGCGCGATTTCACGCAATAATGCGCCTATCTGGGACTCTTGCGCAACCGGAGTCGCCGCAGCGGTATTTGCAACAGGAGCTTCAGTTTTATCCTTGAGCCATTCCGGTATATTTTCAAGCTGCTCATCCAAAGCGTAAGAGCCTACCTGCGAATAGGTTTTAGGCGCTTCTTCCGCTTTACGAGATGGAGCAGTACCTTGCATCATAGATTTGAGCCACTCAGGTGGTTCTTCCTCACCTGCCTGACCTTGCGGATGTTCAAATTCACCTAGCCATTCCGGAATTTCAGAACTAGAAGTACTTGACGCATCCACAACTGTATGAGATGACTCGTCAACTTCTGGTTCTGTCTCCACAAAATGAGCAAGGTCAAACGGTTCTAATTTATCTTCAGCAGACTCTGGCTGAGTGTCAGGGGCGGCAGTAGCGCTTTCAGAAATAGGCGATTGTAACCACTCCGGCATTTGCTCAGCCGGTTTAGCGGTGGCTTGCACGTCAACATCGCCCAACCACTGCGGATACTCTTCGGTGGGTACAGGGGCAATGGTTTTTTCTTCTGGTAGCTCTTCTTTTAAACCCTTTAGCCAATCCGGTATCTCTTCTTCAACAGAAGTAGGTTCAGACGGTGAGATTTCACCTAGCCAATCGGGTATAGCTTCTTCTTCCTGTGCTTGCTTCTCAGTTTGGACTCCGGTTGTAAGCCAATCCGGCATTACTCCGGGTGGAGGTGTAACTGGCTCATCGCCAATTTCGGCTTTCAACCATGCTGGCAGTTCATCAAGGGTTTCTTGACTTCCGGTTGCTTTTATCTCACTACTCAGCCATTCCGGCATATCAAGAGAGGCTACTTGCTCAATCAGGTTTTCCTCAGACGAGGCAGCTTCCGGCAAATTTACAGGACTATCCGATATTTGTTGTATATCCAAATCGGCAAGGCTGAATTCTTCGGTGGGGCGTTGATGTATATCAATTAACGGAGGTGTAGTTATATCCTCCGAAGATTTTACCTCTTGTAACAACATCTCAGGACCGGCAAGTTCGTTAGTCTGTCGCAACAATTCACGCATCGAAAGCGGTCTTGTTTCATCTGTAGATTCTGCTGAAACAGCGGCTTCCTCTACCCATTGGGGCTTATCGGCATCAAACTCATCAGTATGAATAAACTTTTGGCGCGCTATTTGCTGTTCAGCAACAGGGTTGAAAGGCGCAAGCGTTATTTCGGCTTTAGTAGGAGCAGATGGTGTGTAATTTGGAAGAACCAGCCCTCTAAGCCATGGAGCAACACCTTCACCCCAAGGTGGTACATTATTAGCATCAGGCTGCCCCGAAGCAGTTTCTTTTGATAGAGTGGTTGCACTCTCTTCAACATTTTCTTCTTCTATAAACAGTTCTTCCAACGGTGGTAGCGACTCTGAATCTAACAACTCTGAAGTGCTATTCTTCCTAACCACTCCAGCCACATTAGGCTGACTCAAATCGGGGAGTTCTTCAAGCTCAAAAGTGTCAAGACCGAGTAATTTTCGGGCGAGAGATTTGGGATCGCCTTCTTCAAATGCCTCTTCGAGAGCTTTTTCAAGTTCAACATCGCCAAAAATGCCCGACTTTCCGCTTGCAGAATCTGGTTCAGTTTGGTTACGGTTGAGCCATTCCGGCGCATCTCTTAAAGGGCGAGGCTGTTTTTCGGTCTGGGAGAACAAACCTTCCGTAGGCTCTACCAGTTCGTCGGTTTGGTGTGGGAAAGGAACGAAAACCGGCTGATCGCGCAAACGGCTGGAGGTGCGATTTTCTTGCTTTTCCGAGGAAGGTGCAGTAAGGTCGCGCAACCATTCAGGTACGCCACTATCCAAATCTTCGGTATCGGATACTCTACTGCTACCGGTAGCAAACCCTCTTTCAGACGGGGATAATTCAAAGGGTAATACTTCAGCAGAATTGAAAGTTCCCGTTTCTTCCGGCGAGAAGGCTTCAAGTGTAGAGTTTTGCTCTATATTTGAACTGTGAAAAACTGATTCACCGGAAGGCTGTGCCATAGATAACCAATCTGGCAATTCACCGGTCTGTGGCAGGTTCGAGCGACGAAGTGGTGGGGCTGCAACCGGACGCTCTTCCGGTGGAATTTCCTCAACTGGCAAGCGTAATTCCTCGGCAAGTAGCCCAAAATCTTCCGGTGCAAAAGCGGGCAAATCCAAATTTAGTTCTTCCAGCGCAACAGATTCTTCCTCCACTGGTGAAAAATCGGTGGGTTTGGGTAAATCACTCCTTAGGGCGCTGAAAGAATCAAAGGACTCGGTATGTGAGGATTCGTTACCTTTTTCCTGACGTTTTTTAGCAGCCGCTTCGGCAAAACGCGAGAGCCTACGGTTAGCAGTAGGAGTCTCTTGTCCGAACTGCTGCAAGTTCACCCGCCCTCCAAGAGTAGGTGTTTCTTGATTTCCTAACTGGCTTTCATCTTTCTTCGCTTTTATACGCGGAAGTGGCGTGCCACAATTCTGGCATAGGGTAGCAGTAGGCAAATTTATTTGCCCACACGCCTGGCATTTATTAACCTGTTCAGCCCGGTCAGACATAAAGTTACCCGAATCCCGTTTGCTACTTCATAAAACGCCTTTGGGCAAATTTTCAGCCCAGATAGCGATTATCCACGCCCAGAATATAACGTAAACTAGTTGCAATTGCTCCTAAAGCCGCCCCGATTAGCACGCCGCGCAACACTCCCATAACCGGGTAATTCTGGAACCAGTGCGCAAGGTCACTTAAACCGCCGAATGGTTGTAACGCAACTTGCCCTAACAATACAATCAAAGCGCCCACCATCATCAAAGTAGACTCTACTGTTCCTATTCTTAAAGCTTTTACCGCTGCTGAAACCATTAGGAACGCCAAAAGAGAAAACAAAGTGGTCGAAAGCGGTTGATAAATATACTGGTATATCCAGTTTGTAACATCATCTTGCAGATTTGTGACTCGTCCGATTATACCGGCAATAAGCACGCCCCCGGCGCTCAAAAGCAAGATTAGGCTGTAAACATAGCCCGATTCGCGCTTTAGTACTCGCCCAAAATGGACTCGTACTACGTTACCCAGTCCAACCAGCACAGCAAACGCCATAATAATAGAAGCCCAAAGCCCCAACAGTGAGGCAAAGCCCTCTACTACATTACTGGTGAAAAAATCGATTAAAACCAGAGCTGCACTCAGGTAAATAATGATTATTGGTATATATAAACCGGGTTTGCGCATAAGCTATTACCGTAAAAATAAATCCCCAACATTAAATCCGAGAGTTGCCGCCACTACACCTCCCAGAATGCCGATAATTATCAAAATTCGGAATAAATCTTGCACTTGAAGCGAGGCTAGTTGAGCCGGCTTACGGCTGAGATACGCAGGCGCAGCATATACTTCTTCGCCCAGCAGCGTATTTTCAAAACCGGCGCTGGCAATCGCCAAAGGCATTGCTTGTGTACTGGTAGTGCCTACCACCTGCGGAATATCCCGCCGATTTGCCGTGTCACCCACCAACAGATATTCAGGACCTATCCGCCCTATCAAGGCACTGCCACTAATGTTCGGCTCTGCGATTATCGATGCAAGCCCTGCCGCAAAAGCAGCGCTTTGTTGCTGAGTAATAAAACGGGTTTGATCAGGCTTATAATCCTGAAGGCGACCCGCCTGAACGTATTCGGCATCGGAGGTAGCGGCTGCCATCAAATAAGTAATCGAGTCGTTAGTGGTGGTGATTACATTCCCTTTACTGCGTGCTGCCACTTGTTGCACCGAGGATAAAGCGCTGATTCCACTAAGGGTTTCAGCAGTCCCGGCTTCACCTTCCAAGCCACCGTTCCCAACCGAAAAATGCACTTTTGAGCCGGTTTCAACTGTGCGCTGAACCATCAGACGCAACCGATTCAAGCCCGTTAAAGGGCGTAAATTAACAGTGCGCTTTCGTTCCAGTTGCGCCCAGATATAGAAATATAAGATTACGAATACCAGTATAATAACTATTGAAAGCAGCGTACCACCGGATAAGCCTGCCATTATTTCTTACCTCTTTGTTGCTGCGCCAACCGTTCCAGCTTGTAAACCAGCCGATCAAGGTTGGAGCGTTTTTCCAGCAATTTACTCCAGCGCCCGGTCGGATCGTTCAAACCGAAAGCGGTACGGGTAAGGGGCTGCAGCGCCAGTAAAAACTGGCTTCCGAAAAAACTTAAAGGACGGTTTGTGGCGAAAAACAGGCGCGCCGCGGAGTTCAACCCAGCGCGGTGAAACCAGTCTGCCATTTTATCCAGTTCAAGTTCCTCATCGAAAGGTTGAGATTGAGTCCCGCCTGTAGCAGCGAGAGTGATAAGGCTGTCAGGTAACGAAACGGGTTCGTTGTTGCGAAATTCATTTACCAAATGAGCCGGTAAACGCACCATTAGCCCACCAGCCTCACTGGCATGGCGAGCTTGGGATTCGCTTATTGCGCCCAGTTCAAGGAGTCGCTGTGCTTGCGCGGGGGTAGCCTGTATAGTTATAAAGCTTTCCCCAGTTTTTTCGCTATTTCTCATTAAGCAATTGCGACGGGCTTAAGTTGCCTCAAACCTGAAATAAAGACCAATAAATATTTGTTATGTTAATACGTCTTAGCCTTATGATACCATATTTTGAGGCTTTGTAAATGGTTAATGCCTACTAAATAATTGGAAAATGCTCTTCCAGAGTATTACGCAATTTCTCAAGCAAAGCAGAGTCGGGAGGAAATGGAAGATAGAGAGCGCGAAACACTGCGGCGCGTGATTCAAGCGGAATTAGCCAGAAACCTCCGGCAGTTTCGCGGCAGCCACCGAAATCCAACCATTTATATTGGCGGTTGAATAACTTGAAACCGCGCTGGATGGTTATGCCAGCAGCATCTATCCGGTAATAACTTGGAGTAAAAAAGGGGAGTAAAGTAAATAAAAGAGCTAATGCCAGCACTCCTGCCACCATTAGCGGCAGGCTAATCACCAACACCAGCCATATTACTGTCAATAAGGCTAATACTATAGCAGAGCGCAGTTTACCACCACGCTCCGCTATAAGCCATTTATGCCATTCCAGCTTTTAACGCCTTGCTCGTTTGCGCCAAAGTATATAGCTTGACCACAAGCCGGAAACCGCTATCGCGAGAGTACCACTGCCAAGCAATAACAAGCCCCACCAGCGTGGAAAGTCTGAATTATTAGCACCGGTAGCAGGCACTTTACCCGGTACTGCGGGTTGGGGTTGTAATTGAGTTCGGCTCTGCCCGGTTTGACTACTAATAGCACCGGCATAACCTTCATAGCGGCTGCCTGTCACTGCATCAATAACTTCAGCGAAAACATCCTGCGATAAAAGGCTGCTTACAGTCCCTGCTGATGCAGGCGGAGCTTCCACCGTCAGGTTCAGTACTGCAGAACGTCCAGATGGCAAATCGTAACCGTTCCAACTCACGCGCTTGCCGTTATCTTCGGTGCGAGTTGTGCCTATATCAGTGGAAGCCGATACCACCGATACGCCGTTAGCAAGCGGGATTTCCACGGTGTTCTGTACATTTATGGTATTCTGAAGACCGTTATGCAAAGTGAAAGTTAACACATAGCGATTGCCTCTGCCCGCAGCGACAGGCGGCAACTCGGCTGCGCGGCACACTACCAAATCGATTCGCCCTTGTATTGGGCTTGTAGGCGCACAATTGCTACCTGCTCCGGTACTTCCCGTGGCTGGCGGAGTAGTAGTGGTGGACGGTGGCGTGGTAGTGACCGGAGTTGTGGTAACGGGCGTGGTAGTAACGGGCGTAGTAGTAATCGGGCGTGGTATCAGATTAAAATTAAGGTGTGAGGTTGCACCTGCACTTACCGTTACCGTCGCTGTATCCTGCCCGGTATCAGTCACATACAGAGTCCTGTCATAATCAACCCCAACGGTATAATTACCGGGCTTTAAATCACCGTAGCCATAGTTGCCGACCGCATCAACAAATTGTTGTTGCCCGCCGTTGAGGGTAACTTTTCCGGCAGGTCCGGGATAAGGGTTGCCCTGCAAGGTAACTTTTCCGGCGATGCTACCTAACGGGTTCACACCCTGCCCGGACAGAGGAATGTTAAAATTAAAAACCGCTACAACGCCGTAAGAAACTTGCAGAGTAGCGTTATAATTTACAAGGTTTGTGGGACTAAAATTTACATTAAAAGTACAGCTTGCATTCGCAGCTAACCCGGTGCGAGTTAAACATGTGGTACTTGTAACGCTGAAAACCGAACCAGCAGGTAGAATATTATAACTGTTAATGTTGATTGTAGTTGTGGTTGTATTGCTAAAGGTTACTACACCGGTAGCAGTAGTACCAACATTTACCCCACCAAAATTCCCGCCCGATGCAGTTTGAGAAGCGGGTGCCGCTACAACGCCCGTTGCAGGCACTAAACTTAATAAGAGTAACAATACCCAAAGAATACGTCCTAAACGAGCCGGAGTAAAACCGGCTTTGCTTGGTTTTAGAGCAAAACTTTTTTGCTGGTTCTGATTTGATCCGAACATCCCTTTTCTCCTGAAAAGCCAACAACTAGAGGTTAAATTATAAGTTTTTATATTGTTGAACCGTAGAATTTTAGTTTATTGGAGGTTACTCTAAACAATCATAACAAAGATAGAATTATAGTCAATAACAATAAACGCAAGGGAGCGGGAGTTTTACTAAGGAGATTATTTTTTATCGGTAGCTTCGGCGCTATCTATAACAATCGTTACAGGCCCATCGTTTTCTATCGCGACCAGCATTTCTGCGCCAAACTGCCCGGTTTCTACTTTTAATCCGATTTCCCTTATTTTATTGACGAAGTAATGCACCAACGGTTCCGCGACATCTGGCAAAGCAGCATTTAGAAAGCTAGGTCGTCTGCCTTTACGAGTATCGGCATAAAGCGTAAACTGGGATACCACAAGCAGTTCTCCGCGAGGTTCAAGGTCAAGCGCCGATAGATTCATCTTACCAGCAGCATCTTCAAATATACGCAAGTTAGCAATTTTGTTGGCAAGATAATCGGCATCAGCATTGACATCGCCATGTGTTACGCCCACCAGCACTACAAAACCTTTGCCACATTGCCCTACCAATTCACTTTCCACAGTAACCTGCCCACGCCGCACCCGCTGAATAATTGCTTTCATTCTTAAAATTCTCTTTCCTTTACCACAAACGAAAGGCGACGTTACCGCCGCCCTGCACAAAAATCAAAGGGTTTCCGAAAGTTATCGCTTGCGTAAGAGCGCGACTGCCTGCCCTTCCATACCTTCCATACGTCCCACAAAACCAAGTTCTTCGGTAGTGGTAGCTTTAACATTGATGAGGGTCGCTTCAATTTGCAAAACCTGTGCCAACGCCTCGCGCATGGACGGAATGTAAGAAGCGAGTTTTGGGCGTTGTGCCGCTACTGTGGCATCAATATTCAAAATCTGCCAATTGCGTTCATAAAGCAAGTTGCGCACATGCTCCAGCATTTTGAGGCTGGAAATATCCTTGTAGATGGGGTCGGTAGGCGGAAAGTAACGCCCGATATCGCCCAGTCCGGCAGCACCAAGCAGCGCATTGATTATCACATGGGTTAGCACATCGGCATCACTATGCCCGTCCAACCCAAGCTCAAAAGGCACTTCCACGCCCCCCAGAATCAGCTTTCTACCCTTAGCCAAGCGGTGTACATCATAGCCCTGTCCCATCCTGATTTCGGGCAAGGTTTTGTCGCTCACCGTTTCTGTCACAGCTTTAGGCTCAGGGTTTTGCGCCTGCGATTCAAGTGTGAATAGCTGGCGCGCAATAACCAAATCTTCGGGGGTAGTTACCTTAAAGTTGTTATAGCTGGCACGGTAAACCTTTACCGGTTGCCCCATCAGTTCAAGCAACATCGCGTCGTCTGTAACATCGAGGTTGCGCGCAATTGCTTGGCGGTGCGCCTCACAGATCGAGGAATAGCTAAAAATCTGAGGAGTTTGGATTGCCCACAGAAGGTCGCGAGCAGGGGTACTCGCCACCAAACCAGTTTCATCCACCAATTTGATAGTATCTTTAACCGGAACAGCCGCTACGGCTGCGCCATGTTCCTGCGCTGCTGCCAACCCATCTGTAAGTATTTGCGAGGTAATGAAAGGGCGTGCGCCATCATGAATCATCACCCAACCGGGCGGGTTAGCTTCAAACGCCTGCAAACCTGCCCAGACCGAATCTTGGCGGCGCGATCCACCCGGTACAATCCTTTTCAGCTTTTGCAAGCCCATTTCGTAAGCCAAAGCACGCCCACGCATCAGGTTATCTTCGTTTAGCACTATCACATATTCGGAAATTAGCGGAGAGGCTTCAAAGACCTCAACGGTATGAAATAACAGCGGGCGACCTTCCACCAGTGCAAATTGTTTGTCCAGACCAGCCATTCGCGTGCTGCGCCCCGCCGCTACTATTACAGCTACAACTTTGTCTGAAGTATTATTATTTTGTGTCATTATTCATAGCCAGAGTTACGCACTTGCGCAAATATCATGCGTCCTGCTACGGTTTGCAGTACGCGGGTAACAGTAATAGTAACTTCTTGGTTCATATAGCGTCTACCGTTTTCGACCACTATCATCGTGCCATCATCAAGGTAACTCAAGCCCTGACCCATTTCCTTGCCCTCTTGAGTTATCCGTACTATTAGCTCTTCACCGGGCAACACCACAGGACGGACTGCCTGAGCCAGTTCGTTGACATTCAAGACCTTAACCCCTTGTAATTCGGCGACTCGGTTAAGGTTATAATCGTTGGTAATGACGGGAAAATGGTTAGTCTTGGCAATTTTTACCAGCTTGCCATCTACCTCGTTTACATCGGGCGTATCGATTTCAGAGATTTCAATCGGTACAACCGAGTCTTTTCGAAGTTTCCGCAACATTTCCAATCCGCGCTGCCCACGGTTACGGCGTTGCGGGTCAGAGCTATCGGCAATGTGCTGAAGTTCGTTAAGCACAAAACGAGGAATAATAAGCGTCCCTTCAATGAAGCCGGTTTGGCTCACATCAGCAATACGCCCATCTATAATCGCGCTGGTATCAACCAGTATGCTACGAGAAAAGTTATTACTGGCATTAGCATTTTCTTTGGGCAACGAACTTGCCGCCCGATTCATGCCTAGAAACTCGAAAACCTCGCGCTTGCGCATAACCATTATGGATACGCCTAGATAGCCGAACACAATAGCGCCTGTAACCGGCAGAATATTTCCGAGCAAGCCCGGCAATTGCGCGAGAGGGAAAGTAAGCAAACCTGCTACCACTAAACCTAAAGTCAAGCCAATACTACTGGCAATCAAATCTATGGCAGGTAGCATTTTTACCCACTTACGGGCGTAACTGAAAGGCACAAGGGTAAAATATGGGGCAGCAGTAGCGCCTATTGCCGCGCCTGCCAACATCAGCAGTACAATCAACTGCCTTTGCTCTGGCGCTTGCAAATCTTGTGAAATGGCGCTGCCCAGTTGCCAGCCAAGTATCCCAAATACCACCATTCCTAACAGGCGGAAAAAAAACCGGATATTCATGGCTAAGACTCCGTATAATAACAGCGCCCTCGATGCTCAGGTTCATCGGAGTGTATATAAAACTTAAGATAAATTTGAATAGTGCATTCAATAAAGCCTGCAATTCCTCAGTTTCCATTTTCCGGAACGCGACCTGACCGCTACCAAGGGCGTTAAAAAAAATAGCCAGTGACCTGACGGTCCTCCCAGATTACAATTGAGTATGTTTTGGGAGTTAAACTTTGTCCGATTCAAGTCGCTATGTGGCAGAAAAAGTCTAGTATAATATTACCATTCACATATAAGGGTGTCAAAGCCTTATCGTAGTATTAGGAAGGATGCTATGTCAAAACCAAAGGTTTTAATTTTATTCCTATTTATTGCATGGAATCTACTTCTGAGCGGGTGCGACGATTCGATACAAAATGTATCTCAGCCTACCAATACCAGCCTAAAGATTACTACAACTTCATTTTCTGCAACGATACCTGCCCCAACCCCCACCACATCCATTGCTACACCCGGTCAGTCTCAGCTTACTGCTTCTGCAGCAGTAATTCGCAAAACTAACGGGGAAGAAATAAAAATGACGGTCGAGTTAGCGCGTACCCCAAGAGAACAGGAAACAGGTTTGATGGGAAGGCAAAGCTTGCCAGCGGATAGCGGGATGCTTTTCATTTTCCCGGAGACTGGAAAATATAGCTTTTGGATGAAAGATACGCCATTGGCGCTTTCTATTGCCTTTATTGCATCTGACGGCAAACTGGTAGATATCCGAGATATGAACCCGTTTTCAGAAGAAATAATAACGCCCAAAGCTGAGCACCTCTATGCGCTTGAAGTAACACAAGGTTACTTTGCACAAAAAGGCATCAAAGTGGGCGATATTTTTAAATTAGGCTAGTTCTGGGAGAAACGTTTACCAATATTGAAGGCAGAACGGCGAACTGTACCATTTTCCACCTCTTGTTCAGTTTCTTCCGAATGTTGCATAATCTTGTGTAGAAACTCGGTTTCACTGATAAGCAAAGTCAATTCATTGTGCAAACGTTTATAAGGGTCATCGTTTTCTAGAAGATTTTGTTTATCTTCCAAACTAATTTGGGGCAGCCAATGTGGTATAACGTAGGAAAGCACTGCCGGGTCTTCGGGAATATCCAAATCCTCGATGCGTTTATGAGCAATATTCATAAGCACATCTAGGTAATTTTGGAAAACCTGTGTAACGCGCCCAACCAGTTTATCAGTTTCATCAGTAGAAGCGCTAAGCTGACCATCGGGCCAAAGCTCGATATCGGCTGTTACATAGGGTTTTTCTTCATGATATTGAAGCAAACGAAACCGCTCAGTGCCGATTGTGCTGATTAGCATACGACCATCATCGAGTCGGGTAACATCGGTGATTTTCGCCAAAGTGCCTACACGATGTAAGGGCGGAGAGGAATCTTGCAACTTATTGCCTTGCATATCTTCCTTCGCGTCCGAAAAATTGCCATCTATAAGCACAATGCCAAAAGGCTTATCATCACGTAAGCACTCATTTATCATTAAACGGTAACGTGGTTCAAATATTTGTAAAGCTTGAAACATCTGTGGGAATAGCACAGTGTTCAGCGGAAAGAGCGGAACATCTTTTATAATCATTTCCTGTTGTAATCCTGACTAGCAGGTCTTATATGACCTGAATATCTTAAAAGACCTTGCTATCAGAAGTATAGAAATAAAACTACCTTGTCGCAACACATGTGATGGTAAAGGGCTGTGAAAATTGTGTTAGCACTAAGTAAAACCGAGTGCCCTCAGAACTTGCTATATATCCGAAATGTAACTTATAATATTAATCATTAAGTTAAAAGGTAGTTATAAAATGAATAAACTGTTTTGCTACCGTACACAATTAGAAATCCTCTAAAAGAAAAGGGATAAAGGCGACTGGTAAGGGTAAATGTTCATTCAAAAAATGCTCAAGCAGGTTCAAACCTAAATTGAACAGGCTCAAATCCAGTCGTTCGGTGCGATGAATGACCCGGTTCCAGCCTTCAGCTAAAGCTATCGTACCCAGATGTACAATCCAAAGATAAGCCAGACAAGCCGCTAACAATAACCTTTCTAGCCGTTTAGGGTCATCCAAATGGCTCTTGTCCAGCCGAAACCCTCGGCTCTTGCTATCGGAAAAGAAGGTTTCAATCCTAAACCTCTTTTTGTAGTACCGGATTGCTTCCTGGGCTAGAGCCAAATTACTCACCAGATAAAGTGGCTCACGGTAAGGCTTTTGCCAGACCGCTATGACCAGTACTGGTCCGTACTCGTGTTTGCTGAATGCTACGCCGCTCTGACTCACTACCTGACCAGGCTGAACCCCTAACTTACTGATGGCATAATGAGCTTGTTCATCCAACCAGACCTGGCTATTTTTAGCAGTACGACAGACATACTGCCAACCGTAATAATCTAACCGTCTTAACAAACGACAGCCATCGAATTCACCATCACCCAAAAAGACTACTTGGCTACCAGACGGAACCAACGAGTGAACTTGCTTTAACAATCTGATGTGCAAAGCTTGAGCTAAATGTCCCTTTTTAGCCTTAACCACCAACCAACCCAAAGGTAAAGCCCGCCCCTGATATACTACACTGATTACTAAGCCCATTCCACCAGCACCAACCTGACTGCCATCTATCACCAGTACCAGTGGACAATGACACAGGCTACTCAGCAATTGTTTGGCGAAAGGAGCATACACCACTTTTTGGTTAAAGTTATCATTTTTGAGCAATCGGCGCATTCGGATGATGCGGCTTTCCCGTTTAGTTTTATCTGGCACTTTGGCGGCGATATTAGGCAACGCACTATGCCGACTACCTACAATCCCACTGATCACCATCGCTAGAATTGTTAAATATTGTAATTCGCGCCCCTGCGCTTGTGGGTGGAGTTGCAACAATTGCTGTTTTATGGCACGATGTCGGCGAAGGTTGTCACTCATTTTGGTATCCTTTTGCTTTCTACTTTGGTCGGTAAGAAAACTACAGTTTACCACTCTGCCTCAACCTTCTCCTCCTTTTCCTCTCCTTTATATCTGTACGGTAGCAAATAAACTGTTAACTTTTGCCTGAATAGAATTTGAAATTATATATTAGAGAAATATAAACCGATAGTACAGCGTTCATATTACGACCTGAAGTGCTATTAATGGGTAGTAACAAATGAAGGAACTACCTATTTCCACCTATTTCAGATGATAATTTGCCTCGGAACTTCAATAATAATTGTTCTTTTAATGGTACAAGTTTGAATGACTAATTCATTACAACCACCTAAAATTCTCATCATTGACGATAGCGAAGATAATGTCGCATTGCTACGAGGCTTACTTGAGCGTGAAGGTTATAAAATAGAGACTGCCAGCGATGGGCTGACCGGGTTAGATAAGGTTCGCTCCACCGATCCTGATCTCATACTTTCGGATGTTATGATGCCCGGTTTAAATGGGTTTCAACTCACGCAGCGCATTCGTGCCGACAAAGCTTTAGGCTATATCCCCATTATTCTGGTAACCGCCCGAAACGATAATAATGATAAAATTCGCGCTCTCGAAACCGGCGCAGATGATTTTTTGGTTAAACCTATCCAACGCCTCGAATTAATTGCAAGAACACGTTCGCTAATCCGCTTGAAGCGCACTACCGACCACCTAAACCATACCGCTATAGAAAAAGAATATCTCTATAAACAGGCGGAACAGCGCGCACTTGAGCTTGCCACTCTCAATGAAACCTCGTTGGGCATTGGCTCAAAAATCAGCTTGCAAGAACTACTGAAACTGGTGCTGGCTAAAAGCTGCGAATTGGTAAAAGCGCAAAGCGGTATTATGTATCTGGTCAACGGTGAGGAAGGCAAATTACAGATTGCCGCCATTCATAATATTGACCACAAATATCTAGGCGCGGGCATTATGTACGGCGAGGGTGTTGCCGGTTTGGTAGCAATTACCCAAAAGCCGATGCGGATTAATAATTACTACGATTGGTCAGGTAAAGCGCCGCTATTTTCAAATGACTCCAGCATAACCGCTGTGCTTGGGATGCCCTTACTTGCTAATGGGCGAACGGTGGGCGTTCTGGAAATACTCGACGATTATCGTAACCATGTATTTACAGATGAAGATGTACGTTTGCTCAATTTGCTTGCGCCACAAGCTGCCATTGCTTTGAGCAATGCGCTACTATATGAAGATGTAACCCGCGAACGCGACCGCTTGCAAGCATTGCTTAACTCGGTTAAGGACGGCATCTTGATGCTGGATCGCAACTATTCGGTAGTGCTGGCTAATCAACGTTTCAGCGAACTAATGGAACTTCAGAGCGATCAAGTTACCGGACGAAGTATCAGCGAAGTTGCCGATTTGCTGGCAGAAGTGCTGGAAGCAGAGCCACCCTTCAGTAGCGACAATATGAATCGTATTTTGCGCGATTTAAACCGCAATCCTGAAAAGGGTTTTATGCGCAAGATCACTATAACAGACCCGAAACTGCGCAATATTGAATGGAGCGGCGCACCGGTTCTGGATGTAAACCGTAATCCGATTGGCTGGCTCAATGTTTTCCACGATTTTACACAGCAGCGAGAACTGGAGCAATTGCGCGAAGACTTTATCAATATGCTGGTGCATGACCTCAAAAGTCCGCTTACTGGCGTTATCGGTGGAATTGAACTAGCAGACAGTCTATTCTCTGAAGAGCCGCAGACTGACTCCGAAGTGCCACAACAGCGCGAATTCTTGCAAATGGCTAGTAATAACTGCCATAGTATGCTTACCATGGTCAATACTATGCTCGAAGTAAGTCGGCTGGAAGCCGGACGCATGCCGCTGGATATGAAGCTAATTACCGCAGAAGATTTGGTACAAGCCAGCCTTTCCGATCTTGAACTGAACGCACGCGAGAAACAAATAAACCTACGCCGCAAGTTGCCTTATGAACCAGTATGGTTGAAAATTGACCTATCACAAATGAAACGGGTGCTTATGAACTTGCTGGCAAATGCCATCAAATTTAGCCCGGAAGGTAGCGATATACTGGTAACGGTACAAGTTGAGCAGGGTGTTCGGCGGCGTGGTACTACCAGCAGTCTCGATACCGGACGCTTGCGCCAAAGCGCTACCCAACTTTTGCGCGAACGCAGCGAAGTTCCTCAAAAATCAATTTTGATTACCGTAGCAGACGAAGGTCCGGGGATACCACCAGAAGACCTCGGCAGAATCTTCAACAAATTTGTTCAGTTACCTAACAGTCGAGGCAAGATTGGCAGCGGGCTTGGATTAGCCCTTTGTAAATTGGTAATTGATGCCCATGGCGGGCGCATTTGGGCTGAAAGTAACTACGGGCAAGGTAGCACTTTCTATATCTCCTTGCCTTACACCGACCCCAATAGTGGGCAAAATTAAAAAAGGACGGGTAATAAAACCCGTCCTTACCTGAATTTTAGTTTTGAATCTTTGGGTCTTCCAAAGCATTCAATACAACCGATAACGGCGCATTATCGCTCGCCAATTCCGATTGGTGAGCAAACAAGATTGTACCATCGGTATCAATAACAAAAGTGCCACCTAGTTGCGCTACATCACCTTCGGGAATACCCAAACCGTATTTAGAAGCTGCTGAGAGGGATTTGAATATTTCGCCTGCGGACTTTACAGGATTAAAAAGATCGCCGGTTTCAGTAAAACGCTTCAACCCATATGCCCGGTGTAACGCACTCCCTCCACTGCCATAAACCTTGAAGCTGAATTTACGATCGGTCAAAAATTCTTTAACTGCGCTCTGATTACCCATCATAATCGCCGCCACGTTAGCGCCTTTTTCGCTGAAACGAGCGTAATTTTTTTGAAACTCGCCTAAATATTGGCGGCAGAACGGACAGCCTTTGTGTCGGGTAAAAACCAACACCAACGGTTTATCTTTCCATAAATCGGACAGCTTAAAAACATTGCCGTCTTTGTCAATCACACGTGCGTTGGGGGCTTTATCCCCAACTTGCGCTTCATTTTTACTCTGGGTAGCCATTTTGCTTACTCCTGATTCAGGAGGAAATCCTCCACAAAAGATGCATTAAGATTTGACGAAATACCCTTCTATCTTAATATACCAGTAAAATATGTTGGAATTACAAATAAAAGACTAACAAGCGGTGAATATTCGGTTAATCTATTGAGTATAGACAATTTAAACAATGATTTTTGGTCTGTGTTGTGCTTTTAGACACTTGCATGCCTTTTACTGAGGGTGTTATACTTTACAGAGTGTTTTCAACGTGCATTTTGCACAATTCTGTTAAGAAAAATACCAGCTAGGTATAGCTTAAAGCTCAAACCCTAGGAGCGTAAATTGTGGCTGACAGTGAGAATATGCCAAATGGTGGGCAGCCACCAAGCCAAAATCTAGGCAAAATAAACAAAACAAGTGATGCAACCAAAGCGGATAAAGCTAGCAGAGTCGAAAAACTGGAAAATGATGAAGTAATTGCGCGGGCGCGTGATATCGGAATCCGTTTCATCGACCTGCAATTTACCGATATTTTTGGCTCGGTAAAAACTGTAACAATACCTGTTAGCCAGTTAAGCGCCGCCCTCGAAAATGGTGTCTGGTTCGATGGCTCTTCGATTGAGGGTCTGGCACGTATCGCCGAACATGATATGTATCTAGTTCCAGATACCAGCACCTTTACGGTAGTGCCATGGAGTGACCCGGAAATACGTGTTGCGCGCCTTATTTGCTGGGTTTATACCCCACGCGGGGAACGTTTCCCCGGCGACCCACGCCATGTGTTGGATAAACTTCTAAAAGAAGCGGCGGCACTGGGCTATTTGTACAACACCGCTCCTGAGCTAGAATTTTTTCTCTTTAAAAAGGACTTGGTAGGTGGTTTGCCGGTAACAGAAGAAAACGACCGCGCCGGATATTTTGACCATTCAAACGATACCGCTTCTATTATCAAGCAGAAAGCCGCTTATGCGTTAACCCAAATGGGTATAGAGTTTGACAGCTTCCATCATGAAATTGCGCCGGGACAACATGAGCTTGATTTTTCGGTAAACCAAGCTTTACGCTCTGCCGATCATGTGATAAGCGCGAAAAGCGCCATCAAAGCGGTAGCTCGACAAAATAATCTACGTGCTTCTTTTATGCCCAAGCCACTGTTTGGAATCCCCGGTAATGGGATGCATACCCACCAGAGCCTTATTTTTAACGGTGAGCAAGGGCAACGCAACGGCGCAGGCGCAAGTAAAGTTATTCCTGCTCCTTCCAGTGAAAATGTTTTCGCCGGTTTAACCGAGCAATATGGGCTTTCACCCGTAGCGCGTCATTTCATTGCCGGGCAACTCTATCATGCAAAAGGCATGGCGGTGGTACTTGCTCCCATAGTAAATTCATACAAGCGGTTGGTAGCAGGTTATGAAGCTCCGGTATATATCAGTTGGGCGCGAGTCAACCGAGGTGCATTAATCCGAGTTCCCCACAGCGGTCCCGGTCCGAATCACAAATACGCAGCACGTCTTGAACTGCGCTGCCCTGACCCCGCTTGTAATCCTTACCTTGCTTATGCGGCAATGCTAAAAGCGGGTCTAGATGGAATCAAGCGTAAATTACCCTTACCCGAACCGGTTGAGGAAAGCATCTACCAATTTGATGCCAGCGAGTTGCGCCGTCGTAATATTGAAACCTTGCCCAGCACCTTGCGCGAAGCGCTTGATGATCTCAAGCATGACGATGTAATACAAGAATCGTTGGGCGACCATGTATATGAGAATTTAGTCGAGGCAAAAATGGAAGAATGGGCTGAATATAGAAGGCATATCAGTCCGTGGGAAGTTGATCGTTATCTTGATTTATCATGATTACATTCGCTGAACTATATCAAAAAGTTTTACCCCCTCAAGCGGTGCTGCTGACTGAAAATGAAGACCTCGGACGTGAAGTTTCGTGGGTAGTGGTCAGCCGTAGTCGCACGCCCTTGTTCGATGACCTCAAGGGCGGTGAATTGGTATTAATCAGCATGCGCTCGCTGCGGCTTATCGACGAAGAAATCGATATTGACCGCCTTTTTGGTTATCTGGCAGAAAGAGGCGTTAGCGGTGTAGCCATAATGGGGCAAATAAACGACTCTGCCATCTCTACCGCTAAGGAATTTGCGTTACCCTTGCTCAGTTTGCCGGAAGGCACAAGCCTAAGCGAACTCGAAAGAGCGCTTACGAAATATATTGTGGAACACCGCCAGCTATTGCAACAGTGGACTCAGGATGTGATTCGCCAGTTTACCGAACTGGTAATCGAAGGCAAAGGTCTTGTAGCAATTGCCGAAAGGTTGTGCCAGCTAACTGAGTGTGCTGTCATCATCGAAGATAGCTCATTCCGGCTACGCGCCCGCAGTTTGCCCGATTTAAGCGAGCCTATACCGGCATATAATACCCGCGCAAGAAGCGGTTTCCCTAATGGGATCAATCAACCGCCTTCTCCAGAAAATTACGTTTCAGGTTTGAGGGAACATGCGCAGTCAGTGCGTGAATGGTTATCCAGCAAAGATTTGCGTGCAGCCGACCCGCCGCTGCATACCTTCGAAAACGGGGCGGGGCTAATGCAACTTACTGCCCCGATTATTGTGCAAGCGACTATTTCCGGTTATGTTTCTATTCTTGGGAAAGATTTCACCAATATCCATCGGGTAGCGGTAATTCGGGCGGCTTCTGCTTGTGCTATCGAACGCTCTCGCGAAATTGCGGTGAGCGCGGTGGAAGACCGTTTCCAAGCAAACGTGTTGGATGAAATTATAGACGGAACCTTCACCAATGCGGATGCGGTGGTAGAGCGTGGCAAACGCCTGAGCTACAATCTAAACTTACCCTATTGCGTTATCACGTTTGCTTTCAGGCATAGCGAAGCCAAAAACCGCAAAAAGCCTCTTACAATTGTCCTAGATGGTCAAGAATTGGAACTGGACTTACCTATAAGCGAAAACATGGCGCGTGAATTGCAGCGGTTGGTTGAACAAGAAGCGGCACGCCGCCAATTGAGCATTATCAGCCGAGTTCGAGATGACCGTTTTGTGCTATTTTTTGGTTCAGGTAAAGATAAATCCAATCATATCGAACTAAAGAAAAGCGCCAAAATCTTCCACGATCGGGTACAGGCGCATTTTACCGAAATGTCGGTCAGCGCAGGCTTGGGGCGTTTTTATGAAGGTATCGAAGGCATCAGCCGAAGCGCACAGGAATCAGAAAAATCTGTAACAATGGGTTTGAAGCTCTTCGGTGCGGGCAACCTCACCTATTTTGGCGATTTAGGGGTTTATCGTCTGCTACTAACCATCAGCAACCAGAAAGAGCTACGCGAATTTTATCAGGAAGTATTGGGCAAACTGCTAGAGCATGACTCGCGCAATGGTGGAGAACTGATGCAAACCCTTGAGTCCTATTTCAGATATCACGGTAGCCCTAGCAAAATGGCGGAAGGCATGAGCCTGCACCGCAACACTTTGTTATATCGCCTGCGTCGAATCCAGGAAATTCTGGGCGTGGAATTTGAAGAGGATGCCGAAGCGCGACTGGGCTTACATTTGGCATTGCGCATTGGCGAAGTGTTAGGCGAACGCCGTTAAGCCCAACCTCAGTATGCTATAATTCACCCCGATGCTATACATGGCGCTATAAATTAACCTGATTGGTGTTATTTCAAAACTAAAATGAAAATTGAGAAAATGAACTTTGAAGAGGCGTACCAACGCCTCTCCGAAACTGCTGCCGCTCTTGAGAACGGCAACCTGCCGCTGGATAAATCGCTGGCATTATACGAAGAAGGGGTTGCTTTGGCAGAACGTTGCAAAGAACTGCTGGATAAAGCCGAGCTACGGGTAAAACAAATTTCGCCGGGAGAGCCTGAATCGGAAACCCGGCAAGCTACTCTTGATCTGGGTGAAGACGACGACTTTATTTAGTCGTTAAATCACGGTTGGTTGGTATATTCTCAAGTTGATAGCGACCGTTATAGCCTTCGCCTTCCGCCAACGGTTCAGCCAATTCCCAGAAGCAAAGCTGAATAATTCGAGCATTGCGAGAAATAGTCATTCCAAAAGGATTATGCACCACCAGCAAAACCTCACTGCGCCCGCTATAGCCCGGATCCCATAGCGCAGTTACCACCGAACCGCCACCACGCGCAATAGTGGAGCGTGGGCGCGCCAGCCCTACGATGTTACGAGGGATATGCACAATCTCGTTCAAAATAACCTTATAAGGACCGGGCGCAAGGTAAACCTTTCCTTCCGAGTCCCATTCCAGTTCTTTATAATCGGGCAGTTTCGTTTCCGCCTGTGAAAAGCCGATAATCGCACCATTGGTAGGCGCAAGCACTTTTTGCGCCGATAGGTCGATTCCGGCAGGCTGCACCTGCACTTTAGGATCGAGTAACCCTTCCACCAGCGGCAAACCGCTTTCAGGCATAAGTAAGGGTACAAGCTGGTTTCTGGTTAGAAACGAGGGCAGGTTATCCGGCAAAATTATTCTCCTATTCCACTTCTAAAGTTAGTTTGCTTGGTCCCGGCAAAGTTTGTCCCGCATACTTGTTGCCGGGTTTAAGTCGATACGGAACTTGAGCAGGCGAGGTTAGTTTTTCAAAATGGAAAGAGCAAATTCGCATGCCGGGATAAAGCGCCACCGCTATTCTACCCAGATTGCCCAATTCCATAGTAGCCGTACCAACCCAACCCGGCTCAAACAAAGCGGCGGTGCTATGCACGATAATGCCCAACCGAGCAAGGCTGCTACGCCCTTCCAACCTACCCACCAAATCATCCGGCAATTCTAGCGTCTCAACGGTGCTGGCAAGTACAAAATCACCCGGATGCATCATAAAAGGTTCATTATCTGCTACGATAATTTTACGCATAGATTCGGCAATCGAAACCGGGCTGCGCGGGTCGATAAAGCTGAAACGGCTATGCTCAAAAACCATGAAAGTATTGCTCAAGCGGAAATCTACCGAGCAACTGCTCAACGCTTTATCGTAATCAGGTTCGGGCGTAATGCGAATCTTGCCCTGCTTCAAATGCTCAACAATATCACCATCGCTTAAAACCATCGGCAAACCTCCCCTTTTACAGCATAAGTTGGTAGTTTCGGGAATTTTCGCACAGTTTCATGGGGTCGTCAAATCTAAAACTTGAAAGCCTTGCCTTGCTGTGCTACACTCGATTTATGGTAACTAGCTCAACAACTGAAATGCTTCTGCGCCTGCTATTTACCGTAGCCATTTACCCGGGTTTCTTTTTCATTGCCAGCCTAGGGTTGTTGGCAGAAGGCTTGCGCCGCATGTTCCAAGCGCGCGCCGAAGGTAGGCTTAGCCCACCTCTTTTACAACCTCTGTACGACCTACTAAAGCTTTTCAAAAGACCTTCTCCTGTGTCTGCACCTGCGTTACCCCCTAGCGAAACATATGTAACCGACTCGGCGCTAAACGCTCAGCGCGCCGCCACTTGGCGTACCATCCAATTCTTTATGCCCGCATTGGCAGTTCTGGCAATAGCCGTAGCTGTAGCATTTGTGCCAGTTCCCGGCAATCTCTGGACGGCGCAATTTGAGAATGAGAGCAAAGGACTAGGAGCAGACTTACTGGCGGTAGTATTATTGCTGGAATTGCCGGTGGCAGTTAGTATTATATTCGGCGCGATGGGTCCCTCTATCTACACACAGGTTGCCGGTTCGCGCACCGCTCAACTGGCAATTTCTTACTTGTTACCTTACGGAATAGCGGTTTTTGGTCCCGCGTTGGTGCTAGGTAGCCTGAATCTCAATAAAATTGCCGCTTCAAACCAGTTCGCCTATATCCCGGTAAAACTGGTGTGTGGCTTGCTCTTTCTGGTAACGCTGCCACCCAAACTGCGAATCAGCCCACTTGAAGCAGGACAGGGCGAAGCTTTGGAAGGCGTAACTACCGACCTTAACGGACCGCCGCTTGCTTTCTATCGTCTCATGCTAATGCTGGAACGAGCCGCCGTTGCAATACTATTCACCGCGCTATTCGTACCGTTCAGTAACAATCCATTGGTTTTTGCCGCAGGCGTATTGCTGTGTCTGGGCTATACGGGTGTTGCAGAAGTCCTATTCAGCCATGTAAAATTAAATACAGCTTTAAAATTTTATTTGGTATATGCTGGTGTAGGTGCAACAGTTTGGCTATTGGTTCTTGCTTTTCTGGTTAAAGTGTAAGGTATGTTCGATTTTCTACAAAACGGGCTTCCGGCGTTTGCGCTGTGGATTATAAGCGGGCTGACAGCGCTATATGGGCTGGCATATTTTCTGACGCATATCACACATGGTGGATTGGTACGGCAGAACCTTTTACTAACAAACCGGGTGCAATTGCCGGAACTAGCTAAGAATGCCGACGTATCAGGTAGCGGCACAGGTGAGGAAACTACACAGGCACTGGTTATGTTGCCCTCAGAAGGTTTGGGACCAAGCGAACGAGGCGGCATCATTTACCCGGCGCAAGGACGCAACGGCTTGAACTTTAAACCGGGACTATGCACCGGCTGCGGGTTGTGCGTTTTTGTTTGCCCCGCCACTGCCGTTTCCACCAATCCAACTACCAAAGGCTACTTGCGAAAGTTTGACCTAGGCAAATGCATGTATTGTGGTTTGTGCGAAGCGGCGTGCCCAACTCAGGCGATTCACCTTACCGTTCAAAACCGGGGAACCAGCGACCTCTCCGAATTTATAATCGAAGAAGAACTGGCGTGGGAGAAATGCGCCGAATGTGGCGCAAAAATACCTGCCCTCAACTTGTTTTCAGCACGTATCTACGACCTAGAAATGGCTAAACCAACCAGCAAGAAAAAAGGCAAAAAAAGCGGGCAGCGCTGCGGGGAATGTACCAGGCGAGTGCTGGCAGCGGAGGAAACGGTATGCGAGTAGTGGTAACGGGTATAAACGGGCAGTTAGGTAGTGCGGTTTTGAAAGCAGCAGAACAACGCGGTTTTGAAACATGGGGTATGTCGCATGAACAAGGCGATATCACCAACCGCACCGGGGTAATGAACTACATTATGCACCACGCGCCCGACCTTGTTATCCATCCTGCCGCCTATACCTATGTTGACCAGTGTGAGAGCGACCCAGATACCGCCTACCGGGTAAATGCGCTCGGCACTCAGAATCTCGCGCTGGCTTGCGCTAAAAGTGGCGCAACTTTGCTATATGTCAGCACCAATTGCGTTTTTGATGGGGAAAAACCCTATCCTTACGAGTATTACGAGTACGATGCCACCAATCCCACCAGCGTATATGGACGAAGCAAACTGGCAGGAGAATGGTACACCAGCAATATAGCTCACAAATTTTATGTGGTTCGCACCGCTTGGGTTTTTGGTTCAAAACCTGTACCGGGAAAAGTCAATTTTGTACAGCGTATGCTACAAATCGCCGATGAGCGGGGGTCAGCAACGGTAGTTGAAGATGAACGAAGTAACCCTACCTATGCGCCTGACCTAGCAGAAGCCCTCTTGGACTTGGCGGAAACCGAAGCATATGGAATCTACCATTTGACGAACACGGGTGTAGCCAGCCGTTACGAATTTGCGCAGGAGATTTTTCGCCTTAGCCAACGCAATGTGACGATTACTCCTACCAGCTTAAAGGACTTTAAACGTCCTACCCCACCTCTTTACAACAGCGCCCTTAAAAACTTCGCCGCAGCCAGCCTTGGTGTAAAGATGCGCACTTGGCAAGAAGCATTGGAGCAGTATATCCGGGAAGCAATCCTTAACTAAATCAAGCTAAATAGTAGCCAGAAACGAGTGTGGTATGCGGACGGTAAACTTACATTCTAAAGAGGAAATCGAACACTTCCTAAGAAAAGACCAAGCTTTGCGAGTTTATGAACTGGGTGACCTTGACGACTTTTTCTGGGAAGATACCGAATGGTACGGTTTGAAAGAGGACGGGGTGTTACAGCAGGTTCTATTGCTATATTGCGGCTCAGACCTTCCGGTGTTAATCGGGCAGGCGAACGGCAATGCAGCGCATTTAAGTGAATTGCTGGAAGCCACACGCCCTCGCTTGCCTTCCCGTTTTTATTCCCATCTAAGCCCAGAAGTTATTCCAGCGCTACAAGAAGATTACCAAGTTGAATATCACGGGGCGCATTATAAAATGGCGCTTCAAGATTGTTCACGTTTGGAAAAATATGATAAAACGCACCCGGTGCAGTTGAGTTGGCAAAATGTAGAAGAGATTGAACAACTTTATATAGAAAGTTACCCGCAAAACTGGTTTGACCCGCGCATGTTGGATACCGGATTCTACTATGGCATCCGAAACAATAACAAGTTGGTCAGTATCGGCGGAGTGCATGTCTATTCGCCACAGTATAAAGTAGCAGCAGTAGGCAACGTAGCTACCCACCCCTCGTACCGAGGACGCGGTTATAGCCTTGGGCTATGCGCTCACATTTGCCGCGAGCTACTTAAAACTGTGGATACCATTGGGTTGAACGTAAGGTCGGATAATCCGGGAGCGTTGGCAGCTTATCGCAAACTGGGCTTTGAAATTGCCGGAGAATATGCCGAATACACGCTGGAGTTGAAGTGAGTTTTACCTATTCTATTATCATACCTAATTACAACGGGGCAAAGTTGTTGGGTGCATGTCTTGAATCCATCTCCGCACAAACGCTTCAGCCCCTCGAAACGATTGTAGTGGATGATGCCAGCAACGATAATTCCATAGATTATCTTTCCGAGAATTATTCATGGGTGCGTCTGATAAAACGCGAACGCAACGGTGGCTTTACTGCCGCCTGCAATAGCGGGTTCGACAAGGCGAAGGGTGACGTTATGATACTCTTCAACAACGACGCAGAAGCCGCACCCGGCTGGTTAGAGGCGATCGACCACGCCTTGCAGCAACGCCCTGAAATCGACATAGTGGCATGCAAGATAATGCTGCGTGATCGCCCTAATGTTTTCCACGCGGCAGGCGATTTTTATCGCCGCAACGGCGTACCCGGTAACCGGGGGGTGTGGGAAGAGGACAAGGGGCAATTCGATAAGGCAGAAGAGATTTTCGGACCATGTGGCGCGGCTGCTGCCTACAAACGCGAGGCATTGGACGAGGTGCGTCGCGATAATGAGGACGGCAAAGTGCTAGACGAAAGCCTGTATATGTATCTCGAAGATGTTGATTTGAACTTGCGCATGCACTTGCGCGGCAAACGCTGCCTGTATGTTCCAGATGCGCTGGTATATCACCAATTGAGCGCGACAGGTGGTGGCAAACGCGCCGCTTATCAGTGTGGGCGTAACTTTCTGTTGGTAGCAGTAAAAGACCTACCCAGCGGGGTTTTGCAACAATGCTTGCCCGGTATAATCAAAGCGCAGTTAGGCTACGCCCTTACATCACTCAGGTTAATTAAGCTGGATACCGAACGGGCGCGCCTGAAAGGGCAATGGCACTCCCTGAAAGCATTGCCGCGCACTTTGCGACAACGCAAACGGGTGCAAGCCTCTTGCCGGGTTAGCCGAAATTATTTTGAAAAGCTGTTGCAGGATTAGGCAGTGTGGGTAAAAGCAAAACGATTAAAAAAATTCTAGCGATAAAGCTGGCGGATTTAGGCGATACGCTGGCAATTACCCCTGCCCTGCGTGCCTTGCGTGAGGCTTACCCCGATGCCACCATCGAAGTGCTAACCACCAATGGCGGTGCGGTGCTGGAAGATTTGCCCTATCTCAATCGAGTAATCTATTTCAACAAGTACCTCTTTGACGAACCACGCCAAGCCTTAAAACCCAACAATCTATGGGTGGCTTTTCGCTTTTTGCTAAGCCTAACTTTGGCACGCTACGATACGGTTATCCTGTTCCACCATCTCACTCTGCGTTTTGGCGCGTTAAAATATGCCGCGCTGCTACTTTCCAGCCTTGCCAAACGCCGGGTTGGGCTGGATAATGGGCGCGGTTGGTTTCTGAACCTGAAAATTGCCGATAGGGGTTTCGATGCTGCTACTGAGCGGGCGTACTGGCTGGAAGTGGTTGGCGCATTAGAAGCTAAAAGCGATAACACGCGCCCGGAAATCCCTTTGAATGAAAAGCATTACCGGGTAGCCGCCGAGTTGCGCGACTCGATTATAGGTCAAGAGAAAACCCTACTGGTGGCAATTCACCCCGGCAGCGGGGGCTACAGTCTGGCGCGACGCTGGCAACCGTCTGGATTTGCGGGGGTGGCAGATGCGCTAGTAGAACGATACGGCGCAAAAATTGCGCTGGTGGGCGGTGCAGAAGAACACGAACTTTGCGCCCAAGTAATAAAGCAAATGCGCTTTTCAGATAAGGTGGTAAATCTGGCGGGTAAAACGGGGGTACGTGAAGTTACCGCTTTTCTCGGAATGTGCGACCTTTTTATCGGCAACGATGCCGGGCTAATGCATCTGGCGGCAACCGCAGGTGCGCCGGTAGTCGGGATATTTGGACCAACTAATCCGCAAGCATGGCAACCATACGGTACACAGGGGCTTGAACTAAAAAGCGAAACAAAAGCAGGGCGCAGCGGGTCTATCATTGTGAGAGCAGAGCTTGAGCTACCTTGCCGTCCCTGCCTATATCGAGGCATGGAACTGGGTAGTCGCACCGGATGCGCCCCGCGCCCTTGCCTAAGCGAAATCAAAGTGGAACAGGTAGTAACAGCGGCGCAAACTTTGCTTGAAAAACGTCATATACATTGTCTAATATTAGGGGATATGACCGAAAAGGCATAAAATCCCGGAAGTTGTTTAAGGAAAAAAATGTAATGACTTCCAAACAAAGGAGGTTCTCGAAAAGATGAAAGCGCTGGTTATTTATGATTCCAAATATGGAAATACCAAGCAAATCGCTGAAAGTGTCGCTAAAGTTATTGACGGGGAATCGGTGAATGTCACCGATTTTAACCCAGAGATGCTGGTAGGGATAGATGTAGTAGTGGTGGGCAGCCCTATCAATGGGTGGGGACCATCTCCTTTGACTCAAGCATTACTGACTAAACTTGAAGCCATTAAATTAAAAGATAAATGCGTAGCAGCATTCGATACAGGTTATCGCTCCAAGTTTTCCGGGAACGCGGCTGCCAAGATAATGAAAAGGCTGATTTCAGCCGGTGGAAAACAGCTTATACCAACCCGCAAATTCGTCGTAGAACATTCGGAAGGCCCATTGGGATCGGATGAAATAGCGAATGCAAACCTGTGGGCGATCGAGCTAAAAACACAATATGAACGACTTGTTGCTACAGCCTGAAAGGTTTCTTAGATTCTATGAAACCTGATGCCTAAACCAGCGTATATAGCTGAGATGAGCGAGAAAATTCCCTGTTGTTTGGAATTATTATCTATAGCAATGGCTTTCCGAATTTGCTAGAATGTGAAAGTAAGTGCGTTAAACTGGAATACAAGCGGAAGGCACAAGGGCGTACCCGGCACGCTCATGCAGCTATTCCCTTATTAATTAATAATAATCAAAAAGCTTTTAGAGGAGGCTGAAATGGGCATTCTCGACCGAATTTCTACTATTCTCCGCTCGAACATCAATTCGGCGCTTGATAAAGCCGAAAACCCGGAAAAGATGCTTGATCAGATCATCCGGGACATGTCGAGCGCAATTGAGGAAGCAAAGGGACAGGTTGCAGGAGTTATAGCGCAGGAAAAACAGACCGAAGCCGAAATGAACAGCAATTTGCGCCAGTCGCAAGAATGGTCGGATCGGGCGGAAAAAGCGGTTAAAGCCGGACGGGATGACCTTGCGCGCGAAGCATTGCGCCGCAAAAAAGACCTTGAAGGAATAGCTACTACTTACAAACAGCAATTTGATACGCAACACCAGATGAGCCAACAGTTGCGAACCCAACTTGACGCGCTTATTCGTAAATATGAAGATTCGGTGCGCAACCGCGATGTAATGTTGGCGCGTTATCGCACTGCTCAAGCCCAACAGCAAATCAACAAGCAAATGTCAGCGATGAGTGGTCTGGATCACAGCAGCGAAATTGGGCGCATGGATCGCCGCATTCGCGAGATGGAAGCCCGCTCTGCTGCCGAAGCCGAACTCAACAAGGGCAGTAGCACGCTGGAAGACCAGTTCGCGCAGCTTGATGCTACCGATGACATGGACGATGATTTGAAAGCCCTCAAATCCAAGATGGGCATGGGTGGTAACGCCTAGTACCCCTTCCTAAACCACAAGACATCCGTTTCAGGCAAGGGGCTTAAGCCCCTTGTTTTATTTTAACGCTGCTTTGAATTTATTCAGTTCCAGCGTATTGAGTATTTCAGAAGCACGCGCCGCACCCCGTCGCGCCGTCAAAACTCCGTATTCAAGGTGTGCCAATGCTTGAGTGGAATGTGCCCCGCTTGAAATTACCAATTTCGCCTTTTCTTCTAAAGCTTGCTGGATATACTCTGCTTTCAGGTCGAGTCGGTCGGGATTACCGTTGATTTCAAGAACCGTGCCTGTCTCTCTCGCTGCTACAAAGATTTTCAGCATAAAAAGGTCGGCTGGTTCACACAAGTTCAAAATACGTCCGGTGGGATGCGCCACAATATCCACATGAGGGTTTTGCATAGCTTTGATAAGGCGTTCGGTAATTTGCTTGCGTTCTTGGTGCAAGCCGGAAAGCATAGTCGCAACCACAATCTCTAGTTGTGAAAGTATCTCGTCCGGTAGCGAAAGCGTACCATCGGGCAAAATTTCCACTTCAGCGCCCCATAGCAAGCTAAAGTTATAACCCTCGCGTGCCAATACATCGTTCACTCTGTATATCTCGGCGCGTTGTTGGAGCAATTTAGCAAGGTTTGCATTTTGTCCGGCGTGGTCAGCCAGCAACAGGTAGTGGTAGCCTCTTTTTATGGCAGCGCGCGCCATTTCCTCGATAGTGGTGCTACCATTGCCCCAAGTTGAGTGAACATGCAAATCGCCCTTGATTCCGGATAACGTTACCAAATCAAGCGACATTTCACCCTTCTGGATAGCTTCTATCTCGCCATTGCCGTTACGCAGTTCAGGTGGAATGTAGGGCAAGCCTAGATAGCGAAAAACCTCTTCTTCATCTTTGGCGGGCCAAACGTCCTCGCGTTTCAGAAAGCCACCAAGACTGAGTTCGTAGCCGTATTTGTAGGCAAGGTTGCGCAATTGGGTACGGTGTTCAGTCGTTCCGGTAGTAAGCGCCCATGTTGTAGCCAATTGCTCAGGAAAACAAGTGATAAACTCCAACTTGAGACCGTTTTGCAAGGTGACATCAGCTTTGTAATCTCGACGCTTTCGTACCTCGGCAATTTCGGGCAATTTTAGAAAAGCTTCAAGAGTATCATATGTATCGTTGCTCACCGCAATTAGGCTAACCTGTTCTACCAGTTCTTCGGCGCGACGTAATGCTCCAGTAACTTCAATACGTACAATGTTGGAATCAAACGCACTTATCTTTCCGGCAAATTCTCTGGCTCGTTCCAAAGCAAAGCCCAGCGACATTTTATTATTCGCTTGCCAGCGTTCCAGATTCTGCTTTAATTCGTTCATGCCGAGGTCGGGTAGCGTCTCCAAACGCCTCTCCTGCAACGCTTCAAACAATTCAGTCGCGCCAAGTATTCCCGCTTTTTGTTCAAGCATAGCAGCAATACGCTGGTTGAGACCCGGCACAACGCACAAGGGCAATGGTTCGTTTCTATTTATATTTCCGACATTATTATCATTATTCATCGTTAATCTCCTAAAATGGACACTATACAATTACTGTATGTTAGCATACGTGGCATATTCCGGTTGTTATTTTCAAGCTGTTTGCTATAATCTTAATTAGACATAGCAAAAATTTGATAATGTAGTGGGTTAGTGAAGTGATTAATACGCTGGTAGGAGAACATTTTCTAATTGAACAAGAGCTAGGGCGAGATCAGTTTGGTATAGTTTATATCGGACGTGATACCCGTTGGCGCAGAGAAGTCAAACAGGTAGCTATTCGCATACTGGATAAAAGACTCTGCATGTTGCCGGGTTTTGCGGAACGATTGGCAGAAATTGCTCCTAAACTGGCAAGTTGGGATCAGCTTTATATAAACCGAGTGATAGCGCAGGGCGTTATGCGAGACGTACAAAGCGGCGCAAACCTTCATTATCTGGTAAATGAGCCGCCCGGCACTGAAACGCTTTATGCTTATGTTCAGAGAGTGCGCTCCCAACTTTCACCTGATCTGGTAGCAGTTTTAATTGAGCAAATTGCCGCCGCGCTCGAATATGCCAACCGCCAAAATATCATTCATGGTAATCTGAATTTGTGGAATATTACCATGCGCGAAAGAAATGGCGCTGCCAGCGTGGAGGTGACTGACTTCGGGTTGGTGCAGTTGCTTACGCCTTTCTCCCAAAAAGAGCATGAGCAAATGATCGGCTGGAAAGTACCGGCTGGCATTCCTGAATTTATCGCACCGGAAAGGTTCAGGGGTGAACCACCCTCCAAATCCAACGATGTGTACGATTTTGGAGTGATTCTTTACTTTATCCTGAGCGGGCGTTATCCTTTCACCGGCACTTACGATCAATTGATTCTGGCGCACAGTTACCAGAATCCGCCTTCATTGGGTCCGCTAGTGGCGCATGGGCCTGAAATCCACACTATGATGATCCGATTGCTCTCCAAAGCCCCCCTTGACCGTATGAGCGTACAGGACGTGTGTATCCGTTATCGCCAGATAAACAATCTGCCGCGAACAATGCTGCCCGTATTCGACTCTCATCCCCCTCTATTGACTCCACCTCCCGGCGATACCGGCGACCTTAAGAAAAAGGGCGGTTGGTTCGGTCGGTCATAGATAACCTGTGTTAAAACAATTTCATTAACGATTTATTAGGATTATTAACACTACATTCAATTAATATACTTAATATTATAATAAAGTTAAATACTACAATTATTCTACTCGCTTTGAACACATGGAGAAAAAGGCTATGGCAGACGCGGGAAATTCATGGGTAGAACAACTTTATTACTATTTTGTCGAAAGTGTTCATTATAGTCCTAACCTTTTTGGACTGAAAACAGATCCTGAAAACAAATTACCTTACCAACAAGTATTAGAAAAAGTTCGTCGATATGAAGTGCCACTTAATGGAGTTCTGAATATCAGTTTACGTGTATTTCCAACACGGATAATTAGTGGATTTCTCAACTGTTTTTTGGATACACAGAAAGTAGATTTCTGCACTTCGCTAACATTGAGACACTATCTTGTAGATATTGATCGAAAGGTAGCATTTGCACAGCCAGATACAACATTGGAAGACGAAAATACTAGAATTTTTATTGAGATGAAGGTAGGAGATAATCTTGAGTTATCACAAATTTGGAAGTACGTGATGCTATTAGCGAGATGGAACTTAGCAACTGAAGAACGGAGAAAACCCTATCTACTTCTTTTGACAAAAAAACCAATCAAAGCGCAGTGGGTTACCAAAGAGCGTAATATTATATTCATTAACAATGATGGCATTGATAATCTACTAACATATCTCAAGAATGCTAGAATTCAACGATCTCCAAGAATGAGTAAGGATGAATTTTATCGCTTAAAAAAAGAAGCAAAATGGGTATGCGATAATCTAACTATTGGTGCAACTACTTGGACCGAAATCGGTCAATACTTTCAAACCGAACTTGACAAGCTCAGAGGAGAACTGCAAACAGAGTTCTCTGAAACAGGTGACAAGCTCATTTCCGACCTCTTACAGGAATTCAGGAATCGTAAGTTATTAGATTAGTGGCATACCCAAACAAAAAAGCCCCTTCCTTGAGCGGAAGGGGCAAGAGCAAGATTTTCTAACTCTCTTTATTTTCTTCGACCACTATTTCAGCGTCAATTATTGCCAGTTTACCATCAGGTAGAACAGGCACAGCATCGGTCAGTGGCACGCTAGTGATAACCAGTTCGGCATCTTTTGTTTCAACGAGTACCCTGTGGTTGGGCAGAACACTACCGGAAAGCAAACCCTCTGCCAGTTTATCCTCAATCTCGTTTTGGATAACGCGGCGCAGCGGGCGAGCGCCATAGGTTTTATCGTAGCCCTTCTCGGCAATCCAGTCCATTGCTGCCTCGGTTATTTCCAGCGTAATTTGCTGCTCAACAAGCTGGTTTTGTACCCGCCTGAGTAACAGGTTCACAATCTGGCGAATTTCCGGTTGGCGTAGCGCGTGGAAGACGATGATGTCATCGACGCGGTTCAGGAACTCAGGGCGGAACATGCGCTTGAGTTCTTCCATCACCTTCGATTTCATCTCATCGTAATCGGTCTTGGCGGTTTTATCCGTGTCGCCTTTTTGCCGGAAGCCGAGCGTAACCATGCTGCGATTGATGAACTCCGCACCTACGTTGGAGGTCATAATGATAATGGTATTGCGGAAGTCAACCCGGCGACCCTTGGCATCACTCAAATAGCCATCATCCAAAATCTGGAGCAACATATTGAAGGCTTCAGGGTGTGCCTTCTCAATTTCATCGAGCAAAATCACGGAATAGCTTTTACGCCGAACCGCTTCGGTTAGCTGTCCGCCTTCCTCATAGCCGATATAGCCGGGGGGCGCTCCAACTAAGCGACTCACGTTATGACGCTCCATGAACTCGCTCATATCAATTTTGATGAGCGCTTTCTCATCGCCAAACATGAATTCGGCTAAGGCTTTTGCCAATTCGGTTTTACCAACCCCGGTAGGTCCGAGGAACATAAACGAACCAATCGGGCGTTTCGGGTCTTTCACTCCGGCGCGACTGCGCTGTACCGCTTTACTGACGCGCTGAATTGCCTCTTCCTGACCAATCAGGCGTTTGTGAAGCTCTTCCGCCATATGAAGTAAGCGTTCGCTTTCTTCACCCGCAATACGCATCAAGGGGATACCGGTTTGCATCGAAACGATTTCAGCAATATCCTCTTCGGTTACGTAAGGTCGCTCGTTCTCCTGCGCATTCTCCCATTTGTTTTCCATCTCGGTGATGCGTTCGCGCAGACGATCTTCACGATCCCGTAGGTCGGCAGCAAGTTCAAACTGCTGAGCCGCTATAGCAGCATCTTTCTCCTTGCGGATACTGTCAAGACCACGCAACGCCTCTTTCAGAGTGGGCGGGCTACTACTGCGGTGCATACGCACACGGCTGGCAGCCTCGTCAATTAGGTCAATCGCTTTGTCAGGCAAATAGCGGTCGGTAATATAACGCGCTGCCAATTCCGCCGCCGCTTTAATGGCATTATCGGTAATCGTCAGGTGGTGATGCTCTTCATACTTGGATTTGATACCTTGCAGAATGAGAACGGTTTCTTCTACCGAAGGTTCTTCCACCTGAATGGGCTGGAAGCGGCGTTCGAGAGCGGCATCACGCTCAATATACTTGCGGTACTCATCAAGAGTGGTTGCACCGATAGTCTGCAATTCGCCACGGCTAAGAGCCGGCTTGAGGATGTTAGCGGCATCCACAGCGCCCTCGGCTGCGCCTGCACCTACCAGAGTATGCAACTCGTCAATGAAGAGGATAGCGCCAGTATTTTTGACCTCAGCTACTACCTTTTTGAGGCGCTCTTCGAACTCACCGCGATACTTAGTACCGGCAACCAATGCGCCGATATCAAGCGCCAACAAGCGCTTGTTGAGCAAGTTTTCAGGAACATCACCACTGACAATGCGCTGTGCAAGACCTTCGACGATAGCAGTTTTACCAACGCCGGGTTCGCCGATCAAAGCGGGATTGTTCTTGGTGCGGCGACTTAAAATCTGGACGACGCGCTCAATTTCTTTTTTGCGCCCGATAACCGGGTCAAGTTTATCTTGGCGGGCTTGCTCTGTCAGATCAACGCCCATCGCATCAACAAAAGGTGTTGGGCTGGTCTGCTTAGCCGATTGGTTACTATAGGTGCTCTGGTTTAGCACCTGAATAACCTGCTGGCGCACTTTCTCAAGACTTACGCCTAAGCTTTCCAGCACACCCGCAGCAATACCTTCGCCTTCACGTACCAGACCAAGCAAGAGATGTTCGGTTCCGATATAGTGGTGGTTGAGGCGGCGGGCTTCATCTACAGCAAGTTCAATCACCTTCTTGGCACGAGGAGTCAAGCCGATTTCACCCTGTGGAGCGCGATCGCCACGCCCTATAATGAATTCAACGGCGCTGCGCACTTTATGGAGTTCTACGCCCAAATTGTTGAGAACGCGGGCAGCAACTCCATCACCTTCACGCACTAAACCAAGAAGTAGATGCTCAGTACCTATATAATTATGGTTAAAACGCTGCGCTTCCTCCTGCGCCAGCGTCAAAACCTTGCGCGCACGTTCTGTGAATTTCTCAAACCTATCAGACATTATGGTTTCTCCCACTAAACTAAACTGAGTTCTGCCGCAACTCTCTATCTCTCTATAGTCGAGGGACTTATATTAGGAGAGAAACGACCCTGCTGCCCCACGCCAGCTCAGTTTTGTCACTAATAAATCTACAATTCTGGTGTAATTGGGTCTATTTTTTTAGGGGCTTAATAAGTAGTATAGTTTTTATAAAAGTCTTTTTTAAGTATTAAATATATAACGGGGACTATCATGTAAGTATAATCCCCGCAGTAAGGCTATTTTACCATACTTGCCAAATAAGGGTAGTATCTTTTGCGTTAGTATAGTGTATGAATCGACCCAATTTTTACCTTATTTAGACTTAATCAGATTCGTCTAGCTCTTTATCCAATTCTTCGGGAGTTTTACCGGTTATGTCTGCTACTATTTCCAGCACCTCATAGGCAGTTACCGGACTCTCGCGGATTTCCTTTAGCACATCTTCTTTTTTGTTTTTCTTTAAAGCTGGCTCACGCTTAAGCGCAACCATTGCGCAAGCTTCGTCTAGCAAATCCATTGCCGCGCCCGGTTGTACCCGATCGTTTATATATTTCTCCGAAAGCAGCCAAGCCATTTCCAACGCGCCATCGTCTATAAATACCTTATGATGCTGTTCATATAGCTTGTGCGAGGAACGTAAAATCTTCATGGTTTCAACTTCATCCGGGGCTTTGACCGCTACAGCCTGGAAACGGCGCAACAATCCGGGGTCTTGCTCTTTGATATTGTACATTCCAGCAGGGGTTGTAGCAGAAATAATACGTACACCATGCCGATTCACCAGATCGTACAGCGCGGCGAATAGGCTGAAGTTTAGCAAACCATCCGGTACATACAAGATTGTTTTTCCGTTGCCGATATCCTGTTTCCAGCGCACTCCCGGCAGCGATTGTGCCAAGAAGAAGTGATTTACCTGGATTATATCTACTCCTTCAAAACCATGCGGTGGGTCTTCGGCAAGGCGCAACGCCACTCCGTTTACCAACGCAGTTTTTCCTGAACCGCTTTCTCCAACCAGCAATACATGAGGGTCCTGCCTACGTAATAAAAGCCGAAAAATACGCGCAACTTCTTCATCGCGCCCTACCAACGGATCGAGTTCTCCTGCCTGCGCTCGCTCAATCAGGCTAATTCCGGCAGAATATAACGTACCGCGCGCGGTAGCTTTTGAGGGCGTAGATGCTTCATCATGGGCTTTTTCGGGAGTATTAGGACTGACTTTATTGCCACTATCCATAACCTGTCCCCTCACTTTCTGAGGCGATAAACCATAACTTTCAAGAGTTATATCGCCAGAACAAGCAGTTAATATTCAGTACTACTCGAAAGGTGGTGCATTGTACTAAATCACAACTCAAAGCTTAAACAAAACTTATCCGGCTCTTTTATTATCGCGTTTTTTCAACAACCCCAAAAGTATAGGCTCTGTTCCGATAGGCTTGTTCTTGTGCGTGTAGGTTCATCAAAACTGAGGTATATATAGGGCACGCTGTATAGCTCCAAATTGTAACAGAGCAGGAGTTAGCAGACAAAATAAGCAAGCGAGCTTTGACAGGCGCTTACGGGTTGATTTTAACCCGAATCGGCGCACAAATTTGTACTTTGTACTACAAACAAGGTGAGCCATACAAATCTATGTATAGCTCACCTTGTATTTTTCTCTTTTCCGGTTGTTAGGAAAACACCGGGAAGTTATTCCTCGGTTAGCTCAGCTTCCCCATCTTCCGAAGAGTGAGACTTGCGTGGGCGGCTGCCCTCGTCTTCGTCATCGGTGAGGCTACCGGCATAATCAGGAGCGGCACGTTTGAGGCTGAGACCCATGCGCTTGCGCTGCGGGTCAATGCGGATAATCCGCAACTCAACTTCATCGCCTTCTTTGACTACGCTACGTGGATGCTGAACACGACCTTCCGCCAGTTCGCTGACGTGGATCAAGCCTTCGATACCATCGGCAATTCTGGCAAAAGCTCCAAAGTTGGCTAACTGGGTTATTACGCCTTTAACCAATTGTCCGGGCTGGTAATTCTCCATCACGGTAGACCAAGGCTCAGCCTGAGTACGTTTGATCGAGAGCGCGACTTTCTTATCGGCTTCGTCTACACTCAGCACGAACACTTTAACCCTATCGCTGACCTTGAGAATCTCACTCGGATGGTTGATGCGACTCCAGCTCAGTTCGCTCAAGTGAACCAAACCATCTGCGCCACCGATGTCCACAAAGGCTCCAAAGTCACAAATGCTGGTAACCATACCCTCGCGTACCTGACCGGGTTCAAGCTCCTGCATCAAGCGATCTTTCTGGGCATCGCGCTGTTCTTGAGCAGCAAGACGCTCGCTCAAAATCAGGCGGTTGCGGTGCCGATTAATTTCGATAATCTTGAGAGGTAGGTGGGAGTTGACCAATCGGGTCATTTCGCTCTGTTTGGCAGCTTCATTGGTAGTTGCTAAGCCGGTTACCTGCGAGGCAGGTACGAAACCACGCACTCCTTCGAGGTTAACCAGCAAACCGCCTTTGTTGTAGCCGGTGACTTCTGCTTCGATAATTTCGCCACCCTCGAACTGCTTCTGGAGTTTTCGCCAGCTTTTTTCCATTTTGGCTTTATCGATGGAAAGAACGGCGTGACCTTCCTGATTTTCAGGCTGTACCACGAAAACCAGAATCTGGTCGCCGACCTTTATTTCGATCAATTCCTGCTGGGTAAGAGTTTGCAGTTCTTTGTTGGGAACGATGCCTTCGCTCTTAGCGCCTATATCAACCAGTATCTCGTCACGGTCACGATGCATGACGATACCTTCAATGACCTCACCATAATGTAAGGCTTTGAGGGCACTGCCAGGCTCGCTTAAAAGTTGTTCCATCAACGAGAGGGGAGTAAGGTTTTCTACCGGAGTAGCGGCTTCAAGTTCTTCACTGTCAGCATCCTCAGATGCGTTAGTAGTTGACTCGATAGCAACTTCAAGTTCTTCAGCTACTTCTTGGACGGTATCGTTGCCATTGGCAAGCTCGGTTACCGCTTCTGTTTCGAGGTTTTCAGGATTCTGTTCTGCCACAATAGTCATACCGTGCTGTTCGACAGCATCACCTCCTACCTCGCTACCTTCAATTTTGTTTCTTTCGACGTTTTCTTCCATATGCCTTCCTTAGAAAAGAGAGTTAGACCGACCTTTGCCGAGAGTATTTTCTCTCGCAACTCTTTATCAAGTCTTATATAAGGCTTGCAGATGCGATTGAACAAAATTCGGGCAGGCGTGTCTCAGGCGGTATTATAATGCTTAAGTGGAAAAATTGCAAGTGGAGTGAACTAAATTAACCGCAAATATAAGATAGCGTCGTACAGTTGTATTCGCAGAGTGCAAAGTACTCCGAGAATCTACTGGGCGCCGATAAAACCTGTGATAAATAGTCTCAGGTTTTAAGGCTTAATCTTGAGATTGATTAAACCTCTTCTTCCTCATAATCCAGAAGTGAGTCTTCGGTACTATCTGCTTCGAATTCCTCTTCGAGAAATTCATCATTGAAAAAGCCAACTTCTTGACCTTGGTAAACCCAAACATTAAGGTCATCTCGTTTGACGGTTGCAGTAACCACCAAACGTTCATCAATTTCTTCAATTATGTGGGCAACTTCGTTTTCAGGCAAGGGCACTTCCAGTACTACTGTAGCGTACACATTTTCACTGGCGTAATGCAAATCTACCCGACCGATGCGCTGATTATTTTCGAGAATGAGGAAACCCTCGCTGCTGCTGGTGCGAAACTGCCGTTGAAAGTTAAGACCTTGCAATTTTCTGTTTCCTTCCGCAATACCAGACATAGGACTGAGAGTTAGTACAGTGGTCTATCCCAAACAAAACTGAAATTTATATTAGCACGATAGCATGACCATGTCAACGCAAAAATTGTGTTTATAGCGTTGGGTTCAAGCGCGACTGAGATTTGCTCAAAACAAAAAGTAGGTTAATTTGAGCCGATTTTATAGTCAGTATTACACTTTCTCATAAATGTGGTTTAGCGAAGTTGCCATATGCTGAGCCTATCGAGAGTGCTATAGGAAATTTTACCAGCGCGAGAAAAATCAAGGCTATCTATGCTATTACGTGCTTGACCGAACTCACGTACCAATTGCCCGTTAGACATGTCCCATAGCTGTAAAGAAAAATTGTTGTTGGTTTGAGAACCGACACCAAACAACAGGAAACGGCTGTCAGGTGAAAATGTAGTGATATTAGAATTTGATGGATAGGAATTTAGCTTGTAGAGTTGCGCACCGTCTGATAAACGTCTCACTAAAATATACTGGTCTGTCCATTGGTTACCTTGATAACTGGAGGCAAACATTTTACCGTCCGGCGAGATAACCAAATTACTATTATTAATACTGGGCAGGCTCTTTTCAATTGTCCAATTCGATGTATTCCAAAATTGCAGTTGGTTACTGCTTATGAAAACCAGCAAACCATTAGGGGCAAAAGTAAAACCTCCATTTTTGGGAAATTCTCTAACCACTTGCCAGTCGGTTACATTCCAGACTTTAATCCCTGTTTCGTAATAACCTGCTGCCATCAAAGTGCCATCAGGTGAAAATTCTACGTTCTCAGCCGGCATATCCAGCTTTTTTAGCGGTGCGCCGTCACTTACCTGCCACAAACGTACGGTTTCCCTCGAACCGCTCGCCAGCATTTTCCCATCTGGTGAAAATGCTACTGTCCTGATCAGGTCAGTATGACCTTTCAATTCGCGTACAGTATTACCATTTTTTGTACTTAAAAGACTCAAGTAACCATTTTCAAGCCCGCCTGCCGCAAGCAATTGACTGTCCGGCGAAAACTTGAGAACATACATAGAAGTGTTAGTATTTATTTCCACAAGACAGCCGCTGTAACCAAAAAGCTTGTCCGACCACCCGCATGTATGTAGTCCCAGTCCGGTTAACCCTACTCCTATAAGGGATAGGGTAATCGCTATAATACCGAGGTGAAGCATTAAAGGGGTATCACGCAGGGGTAAGCTTTGGGCATCCGGGTCGGGAGCGCGAAATAACAGCGCCCGAACAGGCGGGTTATAACCGGGAAGTGGTTTTCTGGCAAAAAGGCATTGGGCAATACGCCATAATGGAAAAAAGTAAATAAAGGTAGCGCTCCACCAAATAAAAAAATCTATATGAGTATCTAAACTAAAGTAAAGATTGTTAATCAAAAAAGCACAAATACCAAGTAGCAAAAAGAGTACTATGTAAGAAAGAGTGTTCAGGAAATTGTTTCGACTAAAAGGGCGATATCGCGTGCTTGAAGAAGTCCACCCTGTGAGCAAGATAACTGTAATCGGGTAGCCCCACTGTTGCAGAATTTCCATAATCTTACTCTTTAATTTAGTTGCTTAAAATACTAAATAAACGCAATATAACTTTATGCTGTCAATATAAAATATTGATTAAACTAATTAGTCTGTAGTTCTAATCACAGGAGTTGAAAGGCTCTACCAGTAGAGGTCGTTATCTGAACCGCGCTTTTTACGGGGGGAGCGTTTGGATTGTCCTTTCTTGCGGGTGGATTTGTTCCAACCTGAATCTTCGCTATCGTCATCTTTTTTCGTGGAGTTTGAGGGAGAAACAGGGCGGCGTTTCATCATGCCAGGAGTTGCCCCGCTCAAGCCAACGGTTGAGCGCAAATCGCTATCACGGGTAATGACTCGAACTTGAGCAGATTGCGGGTGAGCAGCCACCATACGTTTGATTACATCGTCCGCCGACTCGCCCAATTTACTGTAGATAACGGTGATGCGCCCCTTCCGCTCAACCGTTTCGCGTTCTTTTCCATCGAGATGCCCATCAAATACAATCGTGATGCTGGTAGCTTTTTTAAGTCCGGCAGCGCTATTCACCCGCTTTATCACAGCCTCGCGAGCAAATTCCAGTCCCGCTTTCTGGTACAACGCCAGTTCAGGGTCAGTCTTCATCAGGTTGTAGCCGTCCACAAATACTATCATTTACGGCGTACCCGCTCATCACCCACACGTTGGGTTAGTTTAATTTCGTCCAGATGCTCCAACAAGCTTTGTACATATTTGCGACTGTTGCCAAACATATCGCGCACCTCCGCCAGTGTAATTTTACCCTGCTCGTCCAGACGTTTTAGAATCAGCGAAACCATAGTCTCATAAGCCTCATTGATAAAATATAGCGAGTCGGATACTTTTTTTATTCGCCCATCATCAACCAACGCGGCAACAATATTCAAGTCGGTGCCTAGCTCAGAAATACTTGGTGGTGAATAGGGGTTTTGTCGGAACGCTGCCAGCAGAGTATCTACTTGCTTTTGCTGCGCCGGGTTGAATTGCACTGCGAATCCGGGCAAACTCAAAGCCATTCCGCCACCACCCTTGCCTTCGCTCTCTATTAGTACTTGCTCTGAAAGTAAGCGTGCCAGCAACAGGTTAAAGATTTTGGGGCTGCCGATTGCCAGTTTGCTTTTCAGTTCTTCGCGCCCCATGCCGCGTTTGAGCGGAAACTGGGCGTGAAATTGGCGCAGCAACGCTACGCTTTTATCGGCGATTCTTTGCCACGCGGCAAGCCCGGTATAAAAAGCATCACCCAAAATCAGCGTGCTATTTTGCGCCACCAGTTGCTCCAATGCCTCTTGAAGGATTGGACTTGGCAATTTGGTAGCCTCTGACAAGGCTTTAAGGTCGCGAGGCAAGCCAGAATCGCTGTTGAGAGTTTGCAGCAACACTTCGGCGGGTGTGCCTTTCTCCAACGTTTGTAGAGTCTGGATTACCTGTGCCTGAAAACGCTTGTGTCGGCGTGGCTGCGGGTCAATCACGATACCACCGCCAACCGTTTGACTGGGTGAAGGAAGCCGTAGAATAAAACGATCATTTTTTGCCAGCGCCAACGGTTCGCTCAAACGCAATTGCAGCAAGCCCTCCTCACCGGGCAGGATTTTTTCTTTATCAAGAATGGTGATTCCGGCAGTAGCTTCCACCGCGCCACTGAAAAAATCAAAGCGGCTGTTCTGGGTAATTTCTACGGGCGAATCGGGTAGCAAGTGCAAGCGCACATCCACTAGGTCGGTGGCATGCAACCAACCCGGAACAGTCAATACCATGCCACGCTGTAGGTCGCTCACTTCTAATCCGGTCAGGTTCACCGCTACGCGATTACCGGGGGCGGCGATTTCAGCTTTGGTTTTGTGCATCTGCAAACCGCGCACCCGGCTTTTCAGGTTTCCCGGCATAAGCTCAACTTCTTGCCCTACTCGTAGGCTGCCTTCTATCAACGTTCCGGTAACTACCGTCCCGAAGCCTGTCACGCTGAAAACACGATCAATGGGTAGGCGAGGCTTGCCGATATCAGGACGAAGGGTAGTATTTTGCAAAATTTCTTCCAGTATCGCCACCAGTTCTTTAAGCCCCTGCCCGGTTCGCGCCGATACGGGTACGATAGGGGCGTTTGCCAGCACACTCCCGGCGAGTTTCGCTTTCACCTCGTCCGTTACCAGTTCAAGCCATTCCTCATCCACCATATCGCGCTTGGTCAATGCCACTAAACCGCGCTCAACTTGTAGCAGATTGAGGATAGCAAGGTGTTCTTCGGTTTGGGGCATAATACCTTCGTCAGCCGCAATCACTAAAAGCGCCGCATCAAAACCGCCCACCCCCGCCAGCATGTTCTTGATAAAGCGTTCATGACCCGGCACATCTACGATGCTAATTTCATTGCCACTCGGTAGCTTTAGCCAAGCAAAGCCCAAATCTATGGTCATTTCACGGCGTTTTTCCTCTTCCAGCCTGTCGGGGTCAATGCCCGTCAGCGCCTTAACCAGTGTGCTTTTGCCGTGATCTACATGTCCTGCCGTACCTACCACGTACACTTGCGCAATCCCCCTTTGCTTATAACACCCGAAAAGCTTAACGCAAATTGGCTTTCCGGGCAAACCATTATACCCCTAACCTTGCCGTAACTTTTACGTATAGTATGAGACAAAAGGAGTCGAAGAAAAGCGCGCTTCTGCTATAATATACAAAGGTTTAAAAGTGAGCCAGCACTTGCTTAGGAGAAAAGGATTAGTTAGAAGTATGGAAATAAAAACGGCAAAAGAAATGGGTTTCTGCTTTGGGGTGCGTAAAGCGATAGAATTGGTGGAAAAAGAAGCCAAAACCCGCGTAAACGCTAATATCACCACCTACGGCGCAGTAGTACATAACCCGGTAGTGGTGGATAGGTTGCTGGAGTTGGGCGTAAAGTACACCGAGCGCGACATGCAGGAAATATCCGGTGGAACGATTGCCTTTACCGCGCATGGCGTTGCGCCCGAAGTTATCGAAGCAGCTCGCCAAAAAGGGCTGGAAGTGCTGGATGCTACTTGCCCGCTGGTTACGCTTATTCAACAATCCGCTATGGAAATGGTCAAGGAAGGCTATTTCGTTTTTGTTTACGGAGATCGCAACCATCCTGAAGTAATCAGCATTCTGGCTTGGGCTGGAAAAAATGCGCTTGCCACCAAAGATTTTAACGAGGTTAAAGACATACGCCCACCCAAGCGCATCGGCATCCTCTGCCAAAGTACCACCATCCTGAAAGAGTTTAAGGAATTTGTCTTAAAGGTGAATGAGCATTTTCTTGGCAAAACAAAGGAAATCAAGGTGCATAATACCATCTGCGCCCCAACCACTCGCCTGCAAAGCAACGCGGAAGAACTGTCGCAAGAATGCCAAGTCATGGTGGTAATCGGCGGCAAAAAGAGCGCTAATACCCAACATCTCGCCGACCTGTGCCACGAAAACGGCGCGATTACCTATAAAATCGAGCGTGCCGATGAAATAGACCCGGCGTGGTTTGAAGGGGTCGAAAGCGTGGGCGTAACTGCCGGAGCCAGCACCCCCGATGAAAGCATCGAAGAAGTGGTCGCTGCCTTACGGGCTATTGATTTGAAACAGCAAATGAACAGCAAAACTGCGGTATAAATCGGCTGAAATCAGGCGCTCCCAACGGCACTATAAACCGAGGGAGCGCCTTTTTAATTAGCGAAGAACTTTGAGAAATTCAAGCGTGCGGGGCAACACCAGTTCGGGGAACTCGCGCTGCGGGTAATGCCCTGAATCGTTCAATACTACCACCTGTGCTTGCTTGATTTCCTGCTGAACCAGTTTTGCTTCCGCTTCAGGCGATTTGAAGTCAGGGTCTTTACTACCGAAAAAAATCAAGGCAGGAACATTGATATTACCGATAATATCATCAATACGCTTCGCTCTAGTCATGCCCGCAATGCTTTTGAGCGCACCCGGCAAAGCTGTTTGTTCTTTTATATGCGCCAGATAGTTATCATCAACTTTGCGAGTCGGATAAAGCGATTTGAAATAAGATAGCCACAAGCCTTTGCCGATTCCCGGTGTACCGATAAGAGTAGCTACCAGCAAGGTCATCAGGCGCGGTCCGGTGTGCATAATCGGGTTGAACATTATCAGCCCTGCCACTCTTTCAGGATAATGCACCGCGAAATATCCCGCCGATGCACCCGATACTGAACATGCTACCAAAACCACTTTATCAATCTTTTCTGCGTCCAGAATAGCTTTTATATCGCTCGCCAGCGTGGGAATATCATGTTTTTTGAACTTCCCGCGCGATTTGCCCATCCCGCGCAGGTCGGTAGTTATCACCTGATAACCCTGTTCCACCAAGTCTGGCGCAAATTTTTCATATTCGCGGCGAGTATCACCCAGACTGGGAAGGCAAAGTACCGCCATTCCAGCGCCTGCAATATCATAGGAAAGCTCGCCACCCTCTATCTTGATGCTTTTTTCAAATACTCTATTCATGGTTTTCATCATATACTCCCTTTATAATTTGTATAATCACCGAACGTTCGGTCATTTATTAAATGAAAATATTACCCAGCTAATGGAACAGATTCGGAAAAAAGAATACCAAAACACATTTCCATTAATTGCCTGACCCGCTCTTCGAAAATAACATTACCGAAAGATTCCTGATCCACGACAGCCTTGCTAATCAAGCCCACCATCATACTCAACAGCGCAGCATCGGCGATATGGCGCACCGGGTAGCTCGTCCGCAACGCCTTGAGTAAATCCATCATCATGGTATATTCACTCGATGGTGTTTCACCGAGATAAGCGTATTCCCCGCTCATCAGCTTTTCCTGCTGCACCCTTAAGTACCGGAAAGCATATTCACGGGGGTGATTCAGCGCCCATTCTATGAAGGCACGCCCCACTCTGGTAAAGCGTTTGAGGGCTTCAGGAGATGCGCTACGATAAGCCTCCGTAAGCGTTTTACTGAGTTCGGCTTCACACTTTTCCTGCAAAGCCTTTGCCACTTCTTCCTTACCCTTGAAATGGGTGTAAAGGCTGGCTTTTGACCTGAACCCTGCCGCGTTTCGAATGTCGTCAATGGAAGTGCCGTCATAACCTTTGCGAGTGAAAAGCTCTAGTGCGACATTCAGTATTAGAGTGTAGCTATCATGGGTTTGTTGCATTATCGTTTTGCCTTTTTGTAATTATCCGAACGTTCGGTCATTTTGATTATATGACATGCGGTAAGGCTTGTCAAGACCTATATCGCTTTTGAGTTTATAAACCCGAAAAAAGAGGTTAGTATAGGCGGGTTATTTTGAAGGCTTTTCAGGTCAACCCGATTGGCGGGTAATTACCACAGGGGAGGAAGAATGGACTCATTCTGGATAGATGAAGGCAACGATATGTTCCAGCCCACTATTCATACACAAGGCCCGTGGGATGCGCGTTTCCAGCATGGCGGACCACCCGGCGCGTTGCTGATACGCCAGTTGGAAAACTGCTCGCCTCGCCCAGATACCGTGTTGGCACGTATCTCAATTGATATTTTCGGTCCTGTTCCGCTTGCCCCATTACGCGCCCATGCCCATTTGGTCAGACCGGGGCGCAGCGTGGAAAAGCTCGAAGCGTTGCTGGAACATGAGGGGCGCACGGTGATGCGCGCCACCGGATGGCGTATTCGCGTACCGAATGAGCGTCCTACCCAAGCGGAAGAAGAAATCCAGTTGCCGGATATTGTAGGGCTGCCCGATTCAGCACCGGAAATCGACCCAACCCAAGCGCCCGGTTGGAGTGGGGGCTTTATGAAAGCGATTGAGTGGCATTTTGTGCATGGCGGTTTGCATAACCCGGGTCCTGCTATCGTCTGGCAACGTATGCGCTACCCTTTGTTAGCGAGTGAGAATACCTCCCCAATGCAACGGCTGATTCTTAGCGCGGATTCCGCCAATGGGGCGAGTGGTCCACTCGACATCAGGGAATGGCAATTCATTCCACCAGAATTGACCATCCACAGCCTGCGACCACCAACAGGCGAATGGATTTGCCTTGAAGCCAGTACGCTGATTCAAACCGAGGGGGTAGGGCTGACCAACGCCAATCTATATGACTTGCGTGGTCTAGTAGGGCGTTCCGCCCAAGCACTGCTCATAGCACGAAAAGGGAATTAAGAAAGAGCATGGCTTTTCTTAATTCCTATAGGGATAAAGGGTGTAGATGTCACAGTTTAAATTTAGCATTAAAACCCGCAATAATAGATGGTTGGTAATTCCGATTCTTCTGGTGAGTCTGGCATTACTCGCTTGGTCTGACGCAAACTTCATTGTACCTTTGAAGAATTTGAGCGAAACAAGTAAAGGCAATGATTTCGGTGTATTTTGGACAGCCTCTCGAACAATCTGGCAAGGCGAAAACCCATATGATAGTGGGCAAGGCGGTATTTTCTACAATATTTGGATGGGAACAGGCGGCACCACCTACGATGTATTTATAAGCCCCTACTACTTAACCGCTATTTTCATGCCATTGGCAGTTTTTCCGTTGGGTATTTCCGTAACGCTTTGGCTGCTTCTCTCGCAGCTATTAATGGCAAGTGCATTGGTTTTTATTCTAAAAAGTAGCCAGCCTGAATATAATCCGCTGTGGTTGTTACAAGGCTTAGGTATCATTTTGATATGGCGCTACACTTTTCTGGTAATGATGGGAGGAAATATCAGTTTATTGCTGTTATTTGCAATGGCAACCTCTTACTATTTCAGCTTCAATAAGCGTCCGTTCACAGCCGGATTATTCTGCGGGTTACTTATACTTAAACCGCAAACAGTTTTTTTAATAGTACCGCTCCTGCTTTTAGTACCGAGTAGTAGCCAAAACCGTAAAGGGAAGAGGTTGGCTTAACCTTCAAACCTACCACCGATTAGCCGGGTTTGCGGTTGTTGTACTACTTTTCGCATTTTACAGTTTCACGCTTTTACCGGATTGGGTGGGATACTGGCTCAAAGCAGCCACAAAAACACCTTTTAATGATAGCCAATCTATAGACAGTGAAATGGTCTCTTTGCGTAGCCTTAGCAAGATTATTGCTCCAAATACAGCCGCAATCTTACCTCTAGCACTGATGCTATCAACACCACTATGGATAGGGTTGGCGTTGCTCTGGTGGAAAAATCGCTCCAATATTCAAGGCTATCCCTTTGTGCTGGCTACTGGAATAGCGATTAATGTTATTACCGCGCCATATATCCGGGATTATGACAATTGCGTATTGCTTTTCCCTTTACTCTACTGTTACTTTATTCTAAAAAAACGGGAGACCATCAGTAATTCTCGATTCAGGGCAAGTTGGCTAATTTGGTTGCTGGCTTTGTTACCATTTCCGATACACCTGATTGCAATTGCAAACCAAACAACCAATGCGGTCGAACTAATAATACCAAGTCTTATAATTTGTGTGGTGCTAATAATTTGGGGAGAAACCAGACAAATTAGAACAGCGTTTTCTCACAATAGAGGCTAGAGGTTCTCTTCAATTGAATCAGAAGCGGGAAGGCGTTCGGTTTCTTCCTGCCGTACCTGTGCCAATAATTTGCGTTCTTTCTTATCCAGTTCAGTCTCAATTTGCTCCAGCAGGTCGGGGCGGCGTTGCATGGTGCGGCGCAACGATTCTTTAAAACGCCATTCCGCTACTTTAGCATGGTGCCCTGATACCAACATATCAGGCACTTTCCAACCTCTGAACTCGGCAGGGCGGGTGTAGTGGGGATATTCTAACAGTGGGCGCGTGTGCGACTCTTCATGTGGAGATTCTTCTGCCAGCACTCCGGGTTTGAGGCGCGCTACTGCGTCCACAATTACCATCGCCGCCAACTCACCCCCGGTCAGCACATAATCGCCAATACTAAGCTCGCGATTAGTGGCATAGCGGGCGATGCGCTCGTCAAAGCCTTCGTAATGACCGCAGATCAGAACGATACGTTGGTGATTCGCCAGTTCTTGCGCAATTTGCTGAGTGAATCTTTCGCCTTGCGGTGATAATAATATCACCGGAAAATCCACCGCCAGAGGGTTTTCGAGGGAAATGGCTTCGGGTAGTTCTAATACTGCTTCGAGACAGGCAAAAAGCGGCTCAGGGCGAAAAACCATGCCTGCACCGCCACCGTAGGGGTAATCATCCACCTGCTTGTGGCGACCCAAACCCCAATCGCGAATATTATGTGCTCTTGCCTCGAACAAGCCCTGTGATTGCGCCCGTCCTAGGATACTCGCGCTAAGGGTTGCCTCGAACATTTCAGGAAACAGAGTCAGAATATCAAATCGCATGCAATGCCCGCACTATTGGAAAGACTCAGCAATTTTCTGGAGTTCTTCCACCGGTAAATTATTGTCGCTCACCAATACTAATACCACACCTGCACGGTGCCAGACAAGTGCGCGGGTAGCTTTTACAGAATCAGGCGCATGATATTCAAGAAACCCACCGGCGGGTTGCGGGTTGCGGTAGAAATTAAGTGGGAAACCGTTCAAAGGCAATGGAGAAGCATCATCGCTCTTATCGGTATTGGCACGTCCCCCAAAGCCGATTTTCCAGTTATTATCTTCTATTAAAAAACCCACTTCCCCTTGCACTACCTGTTCATTAAACTTATTAGTGCGCCCTGCCATGTTAAACATCATATTTGTAACCCGCTCACGAGCTTGCAGCGGCAAGTTTTGAATTAATTCAGATTGATAAGCTTCCAGCAAGCGTGGAGAATTGGCTGAATTGGTTTTGTATTTGATTTGCAAGGCAGGCGCAATTGACGGAGAAAGAGTACGCAGCGGTGTGTTTCGCACTTGAGGCTGATATAAACTGGCTTTATCTGGACTATAACCAACAGGCAAGTATGTCGGCTGGATAGCTTTGAAACCAAGTTGAGCAGTAGCCTCCTGCAAGCTCAAGGCTTTGTTGTTCGCAGGGTCATTAATAGAATTAAGAGTTTGGTTGGCGATATTCGCCACCGTGGTAGGATTATCGGTAGGCGAAGAAACCGATACAGTTACCAGTACAATTAATGTAGTAGCAATAGTGCAAAAAAGCAGAGCCACAGTAGCCAGTTGCCAACCGTGCAAAGCAGGTAAGCGCAACCAACCTTTTCTTTCGATTCGAGCGCTGGTTTGCGCCAAGCCTGTCATTAATTTGCGGCGTAAACGCGCCTGATTTTCAGGATTCGGCTCGAAACGCCAATCACTTTCAAGGTGGCGGGCAAAGGCGGCATCTCGCATAGCTTCGGCGGATTCGTCTTTATTATATTCAGAGTAGTCCAAATCTCCCTTATTCATTCTCTTCTGCCTCAAAGAACCCACGCAATTTTCTTACTGCGCGTCCCAGGCTAACCGTCACGTTCCCTTCGCTCATGCCCAGTAATTCGCCAATGCGGCGATGTGGCAACTCTGCTCCGTAACGTAGCGCCAACAATTCTTTTTCACGCTCATTCAGCCGCCCCAAATAACGGCGCAAGCGTTGTATTTCTTCTTGTTCAACCACGAGTTCGCTTAAACCTGACCCGATTTCAATGGCGAGTCCATATTCCAACGGTAACTCAGGGTGGCGGCTTTGATAACGATGTCTATTTGCTAAAATATGCCGAGCAATAGTGAAAACCCAAGCATCTAGGCTACCGCGTTTGGAATCAAAGGTATGGAATTTATTGATAATGCGCTCAAAAACCGCTTCCACTAAATCTTCAGCTTCTTCGCGGGTTGCAGTTCGGTAGGAAAAATAGCGGTAAAGGCGCGGATAATAGCTATCATAGAAACGCGCAAACTCATCGGGGGAGAGAGTTTTTCCCTTGTTAAAACTCTCTTCAATGCTCGAATCCACGCTAAATTCTTGTGGGTTTTCTACTGCTTTGCGTCCGAACAAATTTACCTACCCGACAAAGCCTCCATATCGATAGAGGCGGCTATTAACCGCCTCTAAATAATAGCACAGGAACGTGAGTTAAGAATTAGCCGTTGCTAACTGGTCCTGTACTATTAGTATTACCGCCGGAACCACCCATCTGACCTCTACCGCCGGGGCGCATTTGACCACCGGGAGCAATCTGACCGCCCTGACCTTTACCACCCGGTCCCGCTTGAATGCCGCGCATAAAACCATTGCCGCTAACTACTTCGGTTGCTAAGTAACTGCCGTCAGTCTGTTTGGTACCGCGTACCATTACAGTATCATCAACCTTAAGATCGCTCAGACCTTTGATAGTGTTACCCAAATATTTGGTATTTGAGTCAACCTTAACCGTTGCATCGGCGCTGTTACGAGTGGCAGGATCAATACGGGTTACTACAAAGCTGTTTCCGGCAGTATCAATACTCTTGATCTTGCCATTAGTGAAATCTCCCAAAGCAGCTATAGTCGGGCGACCCTGTGTGATTGAGGTTGCTACTATAGTATGGGCAGTTTCATCCGCTAGACCAACCACAGTTACCTTTTGGGTATTTGTGAGGTCGGTTAGCTTGGCATCTTTCCCGTCTTTGGTAATCTTGGCATTGGTACCAAGAGTTGCAGTCCATTCCACATTGTTATTCTTGATTTTCAAGGTACTAGCATCTGACGATACAAAATCACCCACCAAAACCTTTGGTAAAGCGGGTAAGCGGATTAAGGCTTTGGCTGTTAAAGAGTTATCGCTCTCAACCTTGCCCACCGCGACCACCCGATCGCCTACCTTCAGGCTATCTTTAGTGATAGTACCGTTAACATCAGCCAACACAGCGTCAGAAGCAAGGTTCACTACCTTATTCTTATTAAGGGTGAGCTTGGTTCCGCCGGGTTCTATAGCTGAAATAGTGCCTTGCGCTTCAGGTCCATTCGCAAATTGCCGAATTATCCCTGCGCCGCCGCCCTTTCCAAGCTGTGTCATCACATCACTCAAACCAGCAGCATAATTGAAATCTTCTCCATTAGCCTGCTGTAGGGACTGAGCATCAGTCTGTTGCAATGCCTGATCAGATGGGGCTGATTGTTGAGCGGTATTTGAATTTGAAGGTGAGGTAGTGCGAGTATTAACAGTACTGACACTGAACACCACACTCAAAATCAAACCTAACGCCATCGCTGTAAAAGTTAGCAGACCGCCTGCTACAATCAGTTTAACTTTCCGTGACATGTTTTATTCCTTTCTTTATCCGTCCAACCGAGAAAATAATTGCAAATTTCGGTCACGAATAATCTGATATCCTGTCACATGTTAATACACCACTAGAGGGCAATACCTAACAACCAATTTTTAAAATTCTTTGTAGCATCTTTGCTATAATATTTATCCGAGAAAGGAAGCACAGGTCATTGGGCTGGTTCGAAACCGAACATCTGAATCTAGAATATACCTTAGAATGCGGGCAGACTTTTCGCTGGAAGAAAATGGCTGATGGTTTTTATTATGGCGTAATGGGCAATACTTTTGCGCGGTTGCAACAAAGCGGGAAGCGTATTTATTACGAAACCGCGCCTCAGCAGGATGATTTTGAAACGCTTGCCGCTTATTTTCGCTTGGAGCAGGACGAACAATATCGCGAAATTACCAAACGAATCAGCATTGACCCTTTGATAGAAAGAGCAGTAAAAAAATATTATGGATTGCGGTTGTTGCGCCAACCTACTTTTGAAACTCTGATTTCTTTTATCCTTTCGGCAAACAACAACATTCCAAAAGTCGCGCGGGCAGTACAAGCAATCAGCAAAAAATACGGACAAGCGATTGTGCTAGGTAAATATCGGGGCTATTCTTTCCCAACCGCCGAAATTCTGGCAGAAGCAAAACTAGCCGAGCTAGAACAAGAAGAGGGTATCGAATATCGTGCCAAATATGTGCTGCAAACTTCGAAGCAAGTAGCAGAACAAGGTGGTAATTTGGATAAATTAACTGAGTTGCCCTACGATTGGGCAGTGGGTCAGTTAATGACTTTCCCCGGCGTAGGGCGCACCGTCGCCGATTGTGTTATGCTCTTTTCGCTGGGCAAATATGAAGCCTTTCCGCTAGATTCGTGGGTGCAACGAGCAATGGAAACCGCTTACTTTGAAGGCAAAAAAACCCAACCGCGTGATATTTATCTTCTGGCGGCGCAGAAATGGGGCGAATTTGCCGGATATGCCAATGAGTATATATATATGAATGCCAGAAACAAAGTATGAGAGAGTCGATTATATGTTAGCGGTTTATGCGTTCAAGTTAGTAAGTTGGATAAGTTATTTAAGCCCAGATTGGCTACGCTACGGGTTTGCAGCTATTGCCGGGGAAATTTATTACTGGGCAGCGCGGAGTCACAGCCATTACTCCGACCTCAGCATGCAAATTGTGCTGGGTGAGCCGAAAATAAACAAGCGGGTAAGGATGATTTCGCGGCGTTGTTTCCGTAACTACGTTAAATATATGACCGATTTTTTCAGGGTAAATCATCTTACCGGAGACGATTATTACAAAGTTACCGGCACCGGTGGTTGGGAATATATTGAACAAGCGGTGGCTCCGGGCAAAGGGGTAATGCTGGTTACGCCCCACTTTGGAAACTGGGATGTTGCGGCAATGTTGGTGGGAAAGCGCGGCTACAAACTCACTTCAGTAGCCAACGACTTTAACCCACCGGAACTTAATGAACTGATTCAGGGTGCACGCCGCAAACAAGGACTCACAATCTTTTCGCCCAAAGAAGCCTTGCGCGGGCTTTATACTGCCTTGAAGAGAGGTGAGATAGTAGTGCTGCTTCTGGACTCGCCACTACAAAGCGAGGACAGCGAGTCGGTGATAATTAATTTCTTTGGCAAACCCGCCCGCTTCCCGGTTGGACCTGCCCGCTTGGTGCTAAAAACTGGCGCTTCGATTATGTTTGGGTATGCCGCCCGCCAACCCGGAAACAATTACTACTATGGCTTATGGTCGCCACCACTCAGCTATGAGTTAAGCGGTGACAAGGAAAAGGATGTTCTAGAAATCACACAACTTTTTGCCGGTGAAATTGAGAAACTGGTAAAACGTCACCCTGATCAATGGTATATGTTCCGCAAATTGTGGCTGACCGATGAGGAAGTTGCCCGATACGAGCAGCAAAAACGCGAGGCACCCTTACGTAAACCGGCACGCGCCAGAAAAAACGCCGGAATAGCACAGGAGTGATATGAATACCGTTCGTTTATTCCGCTTTGGTGCGCGAATACTGCCCTATATCCCTTACCGATTCGTTTATGCGGTGTGCAGGTTTGTAGCTTTCCTGATTTACTTTCTGATAGGGCGTATCCGAGAAAATGTACTGTGGAATCTAGCGCATGTTTTGCCCGATTATACCCCGCAACAGCGCGCGAAAATTGCCCGCCGCATAATCAAGAATAACCTGTGTAATTACATTGATATTATGCGACAAGGCAAAATGACCACTGAGCAGTTCAAGCAGCAGGTTATGGTAAACGGGATCGAAAATATTTATAAAGCGCAGGAACGGGGCAAGGGTGTAATAATGGTATCCGGGCATCTGGGTAGTTTTTCATTTTCGATGCAACGCGCCAGCAGTTATAACGTTGATTTTAATCTGGTGGTTGAACCAATCGAGCCACCTGAAATGTACGATTTTATTAAGGAACAGCGCCAGACCGATAATGGGGTCAAACTAATTCCGATGGGTGGGATGGAAGTGCGTGAAATCTTCCGAGTACTCAAACGCAATGCGGTAGTTTGCATGGCAATTGACCGCGATGTGAACGGAGAAGGTCAACTGATGGAATTTTTCGGCGCGGATACCTCTATACCGCTCGGAGTTGCTGAAGTAGCCTTGCGCACAGGTGCTGAAATAATTTTCGCACACCCTTACCGCACCACTAAAGGCAAACACGTTATTGATTTACTCCCCGGCTTCTCTCCTGAAACTACCGCCACCAACAAGCAGGAAGCGGTTCGCGAACTGACCGCCCGTATGTTGCGCGAAGTAGAGAAGATGATCCGACTCACTCCTGACAATTGGATGGTGCTACAACCGCTATGGAAAAAAGAAAAAGCCAGCACCTAGTCACGCAGAATCGAGCAAAAAGCAACAACCGCTTTGCGTTTAAATAATACCGGGGGGAGCGTTACTCTTATTCACTCATTCCTCACAAAGTATCCGACTCCTTTGTAACATTGCCGAAATAGGCATAGGGTTGTATATTTCAAACTAATCTCACGGACATTGAGAAAAAAAACAGTTTTATTCGAGGAGGAATGAAAAGAATGGGCGACAGAGCCTGGAGCTATGTGAGCGGCACCAGCGAAAAGCCGCTTTTAGGTATCACAATCGGCGATTTGTTCGATCAGATTGTTTCGCAGTACCCCGACAATGAAGCGTTAGTTTCGCGTCACCAGAATATTCGTTACACTTACCGCCAGTTCCAGCAAGTAGTAAACCAATGCGCACGCAGCCTTATGCATTTGGGCTTCAAGAAAGGCGAGCGTTTAGGCATCTGGGCACCCAATGTGGCGGAATGGGCGATAGTACAATATGCCACCAGCAAAATTGGGGTCATTTTGGTTAATATTAACCCCAGTTACCGTTTGCATGAACTCGAATATGCTTTACGCCAATCTGGTTGCAAGGCGATAGCTATTGCCCCGCAGTTCAAATCCTCTAACTACACCCAAATGCTTTATGATATTTGCCCTGAATTGAAAGAGAGCAAACCGGGTGAGTTGAAGTCGGCAGCTTTGCCAGCGCTACGCACTGTGATTCGCTTGAGCGAAGAGCGCATGCCCGGCATGTTCACATGGAACGATGTGTTGTCTGTGGCAGAAAATGTCAGCGAAGCCGAACTTGCCGTCCGGCAGCGCGATCAGGAATTTGATGACCCCATCAATATCCAATACACCAGCGGCACTACCGGCTTTCCAAAGGGCGCAACCCTCAGCCACCACAATATTCTGAACAACGGCTATTTTACGGCTGAATTGATGAATTTTACCGATAAAGACCGTCTTGTTATCCCGGTTCCGCTCTATCATTGTTTTGGAATGGTGATGGGCAATCTAGGTTGCCTGACGCATGGTGCAACCGCCATTTATCCGAATGATGGTTTCGACCCCAAAATGGTGTTGGAGGCGATTCAAGCAGAGAAAGCTACTGCCGTCTATGGCGTGCCTACGATGTTCATCGCCGAACTCGATCACCCCGATTTCAGCAAATATGATTTCAGCACCCTACGCACCGGACTCATGGCGGGTTCGCCCTGCCCGATTGAAGTGATGAAAAAGGTTAACACTCTGATGCACATGCCTGAAGCGGAAATAGCGTATGGCATGACCGAAACCAGTCCCGTGAGCTTCCAGACGCGCACCGATGCCCCGCTGAACAAGCGTGTAAGCACCGTTGGGCTGATTCACCCGCATCTCGAAGTGAAAATAGTTGACCCTACCGATGGAAAGATTGTAGCAGTAGGCGAGAAGGGCGAGCTATGCACCCGTGGCTATAGCGTAATGCTCGGTTACTGGAACAACGAGGAAGCCACCAAAAACTCGATTGATACTGCTGGATGGATGCATACCGGTGACCTTGCGGTAATGGATGATGAGGGCTACGTCAATATTGTAGGACGTATCAAGGATATGATTATTCGGGGCGGTGAGAATGTGTACCCACGCGAAATCGAGGAATTCCTCTACACCCACCCGAAAGTATCGGATGTGCAGGTCATCGGTTTGCCCGACCCTAAATACGGCGAAGAAATCATGGCATGGGTGAAATTGCGCGAAGGTGAAACCGCCACTTCCGAGGAGTTGCGCGCCTATTGCAAGGACAAAATCGCTCACTACAAAGTGCCGCGCTACTTCAAGTTTGTGGAAGCCTTCCCTATGACGGTCACGGGCAAAATCCAGAAATACCTGATGAGGCAAGAGAGCATTAAGGAATTGGGTCTTGAAACCGCCGCCACCATCAAAATGGCTTAAAATCATTTCTCTTATTTCCCCCTTTCTTGTATCAAGGAAAGGGGGATTTTTATATTGTCTTCGTTAGGTTATGCGGCAAAAAAATTGCCCCTTATTTCCAGCCTGTGATAAAATTACCCCTGTGATTATAAGAAAAAATTTTCCAAAGAAACTAACACAACTATGATTCCCAATCGCTTGACCCTGAAAAATTTCCTGTGCTATCGCGATGCCACCCTCGACCTCGAAGGGGTGCATCTGGCAGTTCTTTCCGGCGACAACGGCGCGGGCAAATCTAGCATTCTCGATGCTATGACATGGGCGCTGTGGGGCAAGGCACGCGCCGGGGATGATGATCTTATCGCACAGGGCGAAGTTGAAAGCGAAGTGGATTTCGAGTTCAAAGTAGGCGAGGACTATTTCCGGGTAAATCGCCGCCGTACTCGCAAAAGTTCCGGGCATACCGAGTTAAATTTCTATGTCCGCAAGCTGGATGGCAGTTGGTCTAATATCGGTGAGCCAACGGTACGCGCCAAAGAGAAGCAAATCGCTACCACCATTCGCACGAGTTATGAAACCTTTATCAATAGCGCCTTCCTGCTACAAGGTCGCGCCGATTCCTTTACGGTAAAAACAGCAGGCGAACGCAAAAAGGTGTTGGCGGAAATCCTTGAACTGAGCCGCTACGACGAATACGAAAAGCAGACAAAAGAGCGGTCGCGAGAGGCGGAAGCGGAAAGGCTACGTTACGAAAACGAGCTAAAGGAATTAACCGATTTTCTACGCATGCGCCCTGAATTTGAGCAACAAAAGCAGGATGCCGAAGCGCGGCTTGAGCTAGAGCGCAATCCCATGCGCTTGCGCGAAGAACAGCAAGTTGAATTTAAGACACGCAAAAATCGCCTTGAAAGCAGCCGCGCCGATCTGGAACGGGTTAGCAAAGAAATCAACGCCAATCGTAAAAACCTCGAAGCGGTAAAAGAAGCCTTGGTAGAAGCAAGGCGCAGCCTGAACGTGGCTTTGGCAGTGCAGAATCGGCGCGAGGAAATAGAAGAGAGCTATGGCAAATTGCAGGAAGCCCGCAAAATCGAGGACTCTTTTAATGAAAAGCTGCACCATTTAAACGACTTGAACTCAAAACAAACCGCATTGGAAAATATAATCCAGCGGCAAAAGATGAGTCTACAAAACAAACTGGAGAGTATCGAGCGGGATTTAGCAGCGGTACGGCGCAACGCCAGCACCTTGCCTGAAATAGTAGTGCAACGAGAACAAACTCTTTCTGAGCTACAAAATGCGGCTAACGCACGTAAAGAAGTGGAAAAGCTCAGAAGCGAAAGTGCCGGAGTACAAGGCGAAGCAAAACAGGCTGAGTTGGAAGTAAAGCGCTTGAGCGGGGAATTGCCTAAAATCCATGCGAAAGCCAATAATGTTCCACAAGAGGGGGATCGCTGCGATCAGTGTGGCACGAAGCTGGAAAAAGACGCACGCGAACACACCATCCAAGAATATCGCAAGCAATATAAAGAAGTTCAAGACCTAAAACAGGCGGAAGAAGCCAAGCACAACAAACTGAAAGAACGACTGAAAGAGCTTAACGAACAGGTAAAATTGTTAGAAAGCCAAGCAAAGCCCTATGACGAGCTAAACGTCAAGAAGGCAAGGTTGGATAAGGAAATAGAAACGGCGCAAGAATCAGAACGGCAAGTTTCGCGACTAGAGCTAGAAAAAGAGGAAAATACCCGCAAACTAAAAGCGCAAGATTTTGCCTTACAGGAGCAACAGAGCTTGCAGGAATTGAAGCAAGTGATCGCCACGCTGGACTACGACCGAGAAGCCCATCGCCAAGCCAGCGAACAGCGCAATCAGTACGCCCGTTACGAGGGTGAATACCAACGGCTAGAAATGGCAGTAACCACCATTGCACGTGAAAACAGAAACCAAGAACGTTACACCACAGAAGAAGAAAATTACCGAAATGAGATAGCCCGCAAAGAGAACGAGAAGAAGCGGCTAGAAGCGGAGATTCAGGATTTACCGGAGCTTATCCAAAAACTAACCGCGCTGGAAAAAGAAATAAAAGAAAGTCGTGATCGCCAAAGCTTGTTGGAAAAGCAAAAATTGCAAGCGGAAGCGAAACTGTCGGAATGCGACGCAAAAGCTAAAAAGGAAATTGAAATCGAAAAAGCTTTCCAGCGCGCCGCCGAAGAACGTAAAATATATACCGAACTGGCGGAAGCTTTCGGCAAGAAGGGCATTCAAGCAATGATAATAGATGCCGCTTTGCCTGAAATTGAGGAAGAATCCAATCGCTTGCTGGCGGAAATGACCGATGGGCGGATGAGTGTACGCTTCGATACTCAGCGCGAAGGGCGCAGAGGCGAGGCTATAGAAACCCTCGAACTGTATATCTCGGACGAATACGGCGCACGCCCTTACGAGCTTTTCAGTGGGGGCGAAGCATTCAGGGTTAATTTTGCGGTTAGAATTGCGCTGAGCAAAATGCTGGCAAGGCGAAGCGGCGCACAACTTCGCTCCCTCTTCATTGACGAGGGTTTCGGTAGTCAAGACGGACAAGGACGCGAACGAATTGTGGATGCAATCAGGGGCATTGAAAAGGATTTTGACCGGATTATAGTAATCACCCATATCCAAGAACTAAAGGACGTGTTCCCCACGCGCATTGATGTGGTAAAAACGCCCGGTGGTTCGCAAATCACTTTGGTGTAAGTAGAAAGGTGTAGCTGGCAATGGCAACCAGAGCAATTAAAAACAAGGGGGCAATGGCGCTGCTCTCTGCATTTGCAGGGCTGGCATGGGCAGGGGTCATCGGGTTTGGGGTCATCTATAACGTAGGGGTTTACGGGTTCTGGTTTCCGGGGCGATTGTTGGTCTATGTCTTGCTACTGGCGGCACCCGCACTGACCTTTATGCCAATAGGGCGCATGCTAAATGCTAGTTGGTATGGTTGGTTAGCAGTCACCGGCTGGTTTATATTCGGCTTCATGCTGCTCTTTGCTGCGCCCAACTCTACCCAAAACTGGCAAGAAAACCTACCAAGCATGCTAATATTTCTGCTGGGTTTGTTATTGGTAATATATAGCGTTAGCTGGCCCGCTTTTTATCTGCTGGGTTTTAGGATATATAAAACCCGTGTGGCGCGTTATAATATGCTGCGCCCTCATCGCGAGGCGGCTTTCCTTTCGATTTATGTAATCAGCATTTTTACAATGGGTGCTTTACGCCTTCTGAATAGCACCTTCATTTTTGCTTTGTTCCTAATATTTTTGGCGATAGAACTACTGATACTAAGTAGGGGCAAACAAAATTCATAATAGAGGTCTGGTAGATGAGAATAGCAATAATAGGGCTGGGGTTAATCGGCGGCTCATGGGCGTTAGCTCTAAAAGAATGGGCTAAATCAGAAGAAAGGCGACCATCGGGAATAGAAGTGGTTGGCTTTGATGCCAAAGGCACGCAAAGAGCAGAAGCCAACAAACGCAAAATAGTTGACCATATCTATGCTACCCCCATGGAAGCAGTAAAAGGGGCGCAAGTGGTAATTGTAGCTACCCCGGTGATGGCAGTGCGCGAAACCTTTGAAGACATTGCTGCTCATCTTGAGAAGGGCGCGATAGTTACCGATGTGTGTAGCACTAAGCGTCAGGTAATGCGATGGGCTAAAGAATTACTACCCGATAACGTCAGCTTCGTAGGGGGGCATCCTATGGCGGGAAAAACCGCCGGACTGGAAGAAGCCGAAGCTAAACTCTTTCAAGATTGTACCTACTGCCTGATACCTGCGCCAAATGCCCGGCAGGAAGCAATCGAAAGCGTGGTGCGGTTGGTAGAAATTGCCGGCGCAAAAGCTCATTTCATAGATGCCGATGAACACGATTCCTATGTGGCAGCTATAAGCCACTTACCCTATCTGACTGCTACCTCGTTGGTGAACCTCTCTTTTGAAAGCGACGGCTGGAAAGAAATCTCTCGTGTAGCCGGTACTGGCTTTCAAGATACTACCCGTCTTGCCGATGGCAGCGTTCAAATGTGGCTGGATATTTGCCGCACCAATAACGACGCACTAATTAGCTGGATTGATCGCTACCAGCAAATGCTCTCGCGAGTGCGCCATATGCTAGAGTTAGCCGGATTACAGGATGAGCGAGGCAGGTCAAGACCCGCCGAAGAAACCGAACCTGAACCGCTGCGCGCTTTTCTTGAAAACGCCCGTGAGGGGCGTACTCAGTTATTTCAGAACAAGCGGAAATTCCAGCTTGAGTCCAATTTTGTAGATTCCAGTATGCCGGACTCAAAAGAGATGAAAGCCAATATAGGCAGGATGTTTGTGGGTGGGATGTTAAAAAAGCCCAAGAAAGATGAGGATAGCAAAAGCTAACTCAGCATTTGATGATGCCCCACTGAGTATAATTGCCAGCCCTTCTCAGGCATATCCGAAGCAAGGGTCATTTGTATATAACGTTGCACATCGTAAGGGACGCGGTGCTGTTCAATTTCCCAGTGATTCCTGCGCCATGAAAATAAGCTATAGGCAGCCAGTGGTTTGCGATCTACCGGAGCCGAAACGCTGGCAACATTAGCATAGGTTACTCCGGCACGCTCAAATCTAAAGTTTTCGTGATAATGTCCGAAAACGAACACTTCAGCGCCCGCTTCTCCCCGTTTATCCTGTAATTCTTCATCACTTAAATAAGGTTGTGGCACAAAACGATGGCAATCGTCAAAGTTAGAATGTACCACCACCAAATCGTGACCGGGCGCGGGAGAAAAGCGCAGGTGCATAGGCATTTCACTTATTATTGCTCTGATGTCAAAATCTAGTTGTGCAGCAGTCCATGTATTCACATGGCAAATGCTCTGGTAAACCTCATCGGATAGTCGAGCGCGTGATACACCAAAATTGCCTATCATAAAATCTTCATGATTGCCACGCACATAACGACATTTCATTTCTTGTAACATTTTCCACGTTTCGCGAGGTAATGTACCATCGGTAATAATATCGCCCGCCGCTACCAGATAATCTATATCACTTTGTTTTTGTAAATCTTCTAATACTGCTTCCAACGCCACTGCATTGGCATGTATATCCGAAAAAATTGCTATCTTTAGGTACTCCGACATCAGGGAACTAAACTCCAATCTATGGGTAAACGGTAAAAGAAAAGGCGCTCAGAAGGAATACCGTTTTCAAAATAACGACCTCTATCGCTGCGTTGAAGTAAGCCAAAGCTGTTCTGTACCTGAATAATGCGTCGAGCGCGCAAGTTAAAAATAACCAACCCGGCGCTTATCGGTTGCAAGCTTTCATTGCGGGTAACATCATCCAATACCCTTAGAACAGGGTGAGCAGTGAGGCGCTGCGGGTTAGAATTCTGTTGAAGGTTCAAGAGGTCAGCGTAACCAGCGAAGGCGCTACCGCTAATACTAACAGGTTGGTCGGGGAAATTAAGGTTATCCAGCACATCACGCAAATCAGCTTCAAGTCGGGAATCCATTTTTATTTCAGGTTGGACTAAGTGTTGATCAAAAATCTCCAAGCTACTCAGTACATATTGTTGTAACCCGGAATCATATTTGTTTGCGTTCTCTAGAAGCGCTAGGAGGCTTGTAGGGGCAGGCTTGGCACTACATGCGGCTGCTAATGCCTTTAAGACATTTCCGGGCGCTAAAAAGCTTACAGTTGTTTCCGAATCTATTATGGTATAACGCATCAGAGTCATTGTTTTCAAAACCTCAAATTTCCGTTACAAACCTGCCGCTATCCGGGCACTCCAATTTATATCATATTTTCAGTCCTCTCGTCCAATGTGCTTTGTGTATAACTCTCCTATTTATATTCTTATTAATAGTATTAATATTTATAGAAGTATACAGTAATAGAGGGAGTGGAAATGTGGGAAAGCCCTATTTTAGCCTCAGATTCGCTCAGAATCTATACCCATGTGCGGTGCCAAACCTTGTGGATAAAAGGCGATTTATTCACATTGCTTTTTTACTAGCGTGTATAAATGGGGTTATACGCAATATTTTTCCACCATGGTCGATGCTCATCCACATGCGGTTATACACACATGGTGAAAACCAGCTCAAAACCAAAAATTTGTTTGCACAATTTATGCACTTTAAACCTTATACTTTTGCACTTTTCAGGAGGTGCTTTCCCACAGAATTATAACTTTTTCTAGGCTTTTTCCACACCAAAGGAACAAATTCTCCACATGAACATTATAATTTATCCACATTTTGTGTAAAGCTGTGTATAACCTATTCTATGGTATTTGGGGAAACAAAAAGAGCAGGTTTTTACCTGCTCATGTTTGTCAAAGGGTTTCTGTACTAGGGCTGACCGCCAGCCCTGAGAAAATTAACGCATTGCTCCGCCTTCAGAGTAAAGCAACTGAATTATGGTATTAACCTGCTGACGAAGCTGTTGGTTGGTTTCCATTTCGCGCTCGATTTTTTCAATTGCGTGCATCACGGTGGTGTGATCGCGTCCGCCCAATTCCTGACCTATTTCAACCAGACTGGTATCGGTTTCCTCGCGAATGATATACATCGAAATCTGGCGCGGTAAAACTATATCCTGACTACGGCTGCGACCCCGCAATTCTTTAATGTCCATATTAAAGAACTGGCTTACCACTTCCACTACGCGCGCCGGTGTCAAAACTTTCTTACGGGTGTTGTACATTACATCGTGTAGCGCTTGTACTGCCAGTTCAACCGTTAGGTTTGTCCTATTATGCAAGGCAAAAGCTACCACACGGGTAAGCGCACCTTCAAGTTCACGGATGTTGCTCTGGATGTGACGGGCAATATGCTCCAGCACTTCTTCTGGAATCGGTATTGCCTTCAAGCGCGCCTTGTTTCGCAGAATTGCAAGACGTGTTTCGTAATCAGGTGGCTGGATATCCGAAATTAACCCACCCTCAAAACGGCTGCGCAAACGATCTTCCAGAATAAGCATCGCTTTAGGTGGTCGATCGGAACTGATTACAATTTGCTTATTGGCATCATGTAAAGCGTTAAAAGTGTGGAAGAATTCTTCCTGAGTGCTATCTTTGCCCGCAATGAATTGTATATCGTCGATCATCAATATATCTATATTACGGTAGCGATTGCGGAAATCCTCCATACTGCGTTCGCGGATAGCGTTAACCATTTCGTTAGTAAACTTCTCACTGGAAACATACAGTACGTTCAGATGTGGGCGAAGACGCAGGGCTTCATGCCCTATAGCATGCAAAATATGAGTTTTACCCAAACCTACATTTCCGTATATGAAGAGTGGGTTATAGCTGTGTCCGGGATTTTCAGCAACATGCCGAGCGGCGGCTACTGCCATGCGATTGTTATTGCCTTCAACATAATCCCCAAAGATATAGCGCGGGTTAAGGTTAGCAATCTTGGCTTTTTCACTCAGTTGCGAATCAGAGGTATAGCGGTCAGGGAAACTGTAGTGCGGTTCGCCGGTAACTTCATCAATATAATCAACCTCTTCCTCATAAGAAGGTTTTTGAGGTAAACTAGTTGTGTCAAAGCCGTTTTGTGCAGTGGCGTTGTAGTTTTGAGGTTGGTTACCGTTCAATCCATTTGCGCCATAATGCTCATCCTGCGCAAATCTTTGATTACTATAATCTTTTGCAGGTTTATTATAGTTATACCTGTTGCGCATAGCATATCCGTTGCTATAAGAAGTATTAACCGAAGCAATCGCCTCTTCCTGCTGGTCTTGGTCAAAAAATCTAGTTTGGGCAGGTTGTTCTACTATGAATTGAATTTCTAGGGTTTCGCCAATTACACTTGATAATGCTCTTTGAATTGGAAGGCGGTAATCTTGCTCAAGGATAGTTTTAGCGAAAGAAGAAGGAACACCCAGAACGGCTTCACTTTTAAGTCTGTCAATTGCTACTAGGTTAATAATTCGAACCCATGAGTCAAAAGCTCTGCTGGGAAGGGTAAGACTCAATTCGTGTAATGCGGCTTGCCAAACTTGCTTTAACTCCAGCGTACGATTTTGCCGCGTCTGTTTATTTTGGGAAGGTTCGTTTTCCGTCAT